>NZ_JBFUKI010000002.1:0-520013 GCF_056400925.1 Alsobacter sp. P4_H11 | reverse complement strand
GTCGTTGATCGCCGACTTCAGGTCGGCGAAACGGCCCCGGTAGGCTGTCGCGACCGTCTGGGTCAGGTCGCCCTGCGCGATTCTGTCGAGCACGCTGGCGAACTCCGTCGTGGCGCTGTCCACCACGGCGTTGATCTCGTTGATGCCCTGCACGAGCTTGCGCATCTCGGGATCGGCGGTCTCGATTTCGAGCCGGGCCGAGAAGTCGCCCGCCGCCGCGGCCGCGACGACCTGGCCGACATCGTTCACCACCGCCACCATGGACTCGGCCCGCGCGGCCCGCTCCGCCGCGGCGGCCCGCTCCTGGGCCTCCAATTCGCGCATGCGCAGGCCGTTGTCCTTGAACACCTGCAGGGCGGACGCCATCGCGCCGATCTCGTCGCGGCGCTCCAGATAGGGCACCGCGACTGAGAGGTCGCCCTGCGCCAGTTGGCCCATCGCGTCGGTGGTGCGCCGCAGCGGCGCCGACAGCCTGCGCAACACGAAGAGCAACCCGCCCGCCAGCACGAGGAAGTTCAAGCCCGCGAACGCCATCATGGTCCACCAGACCTGGCTGTAATTCGCGCGGCTATTCGCGTGGGCGTCCTCGGCTCCCTTGTCGTTCGCCGCCGCGATCACCTGGAGGTCGCCCTCCATGGCTTCGAGCAGCTTGTCGATCTCGTTGCGGACTTCCAGGGCCTTCTCCTTCTGGCCTTCCTTGGCCAGACCGAGATGAGTGCGGTTGAGAGCGAGGAAACGCGCCCAACGCTCAGCGAAGCTCGCATAGGCCTGCCGCTCCGCTTCGGTGCTGATCCCCGCCTCATAGGCGCGGCGGCTCTTTTCGACCTTGGCGAGGGAGTCCTCGACCTTGCGCTCCAGCGCGGGCTGCAGCTCCGCTTTGCTGTTCACGTGGTTGGCCAGGTAGACGCGGCTGCGATACATGCCGATCGCAACGTCATCCGAGTTGCTGATGCTCGGGAGCCACGTCCCGGCGATCTGCTCGATGTCGCCGGAAAGCGACGACGCGCCCCGGATCGCAAGGAAGCTTCCCACGCAGGCGGTGAGGCCGATCACGGCGAAGAGGCTCAGCAGGGCCCCGCGAATCGATAAGTGCATGGTTCGTCCAGGTTTGCGGCTGTTGCGCCGTATGCGCGCGTCGATGCAACCCTGGATAGCAAACCGCCGGTTTAAATTTACTTTAAGCAGCTGGATCGGCTCACAAACGTCCAACTCGCGCGTGACTAGTCCTTATGGTCTATTCGGTCACAAGAAGCATCGTCCCGACATTACTTCAAAAGACGAGATACGACCTTACCTAAATCATCGATCTGGAACGGCTTGTGAATAACGGTCGCCTGCGTATCCGCGCCCGAAAAGTCCGCATAGCCGGTGATCAGCAACACCGGAACAGCGGGGTGACGTTGCTTGATGGCGGCGGCCAGCTCCAGCCCGTTCATCTCCGGCATGGCCACGTCGGCAATCACCAGGTTCGGCTTCGAGTTGCGCTCCAGCGCGTCGAGCGCCTCCGCGGCTGATCGGGCCTCCTCGACCGCGTAGCCGAGCTCCTGCAGCGACTGGGCCGTCACGGACCGGACGTCGCGGTCGTCATCCACGAGCAGAATACGCGCCCCGGCGCGGCTCGTTGACGCCACGTCAGCTTCGTCGGCCGCGCTCGCGAGCGCGGGATCCTGGCTGCGCGGCAGATAAAGCTTCATCGAAGTCCCGCGGCCGGGCGCGGTCTCGACGTCCACGGCCCCGCCGGATTGCTGAACCAGCCCATACACCATCGAGAGCCCGAGGCCGGTGCCTTTGCCAACTTCCTTGGTGGTGAAGAACGGCTCGAAGATACGCGCCACGACATCGGGCGGAATGCCCGAGCCGGTGTCGCGCACGGTGAGCAGCGCATAGTCGCCCGGCGCGAGGTTGAGCGTGTTCGGATCACCGATCGAGACGTTCTCGGTCGTGAGCGTGAGCGCGCCGCCTTCCGGCATGGCGTCCCGGGCGTTGATGCAGAGGTTCAGGATAGCGAGTTCCAGCTGCGCCGGGTCGATCAGCACCGGCCACAGGTCGGGCGCGCAGCTCTTGCTGATCTGCACCATCCCGCCGAGCGTCCGCGACAGCAACTCGTCCATCTCGGACAGGATGGCGTTCGGATCCACCACGCGCGGCTCCAGCTCGCGCTGCCGGCTGAAGCTCAGCAACCGGTGCGTCAGGCTGGCTCCTCGCCGCGCCGCGTAGGCGGCGTTTTCCAGAAGCCGGGTCACGCGCGGATTGTTCTCGATCCGGCGCGCCGCCAGGTCGATGCTGCCCAGCACCGCGGTGAGCAGGTTGTTGAAGTCATGCGCGACGCCGCCCGCCAGCGTGCCGAGCGCCTGCATCTTCTCGGCCTGCCGCAAGCGTGCGTCGAGCCGCCGCTGCTCGGTGATGTCGCGCTCGATGATGGCGAGCGATTCCAGCTGCCCGCCATGCCCGAACACCGGCGTGCGGGTCACCATGCGCCAGCGCGGGCCGTCCTCGCCCGCCCATTCCTCCACGGTCTCGACCGGAGCGCCGGCTTCCACGGCCTCGCGCTCGCTGCGCGCGATCGCTTCGGCGCGCTCGCCCGGCACGAAATCGCTCTCCTCGCGGCCGAGGCACGCGACGACGTCCGCGCCCAGCAGGGCGGCCTTGCGCGCGTTCATGCGGATGAAGCGCCCGTCCGCGTCCTTGAACGCGATCGCGTCCGCCACATTGTCCAGCAGGCCGCTGAACAGGGCGCGCTCCGATTGCAGCTCCATCTTGAGCCGCCGGCGGTCCAGCGCAGACGCCACCATGCCGCGCAGCGCGTTGGCGTCCCAGGGCTTCGGCGCGTAGCCGGTGATGCCGCCCTCGTTCAGGGCGCCGACCACGGCCGGCAGGTCCGCGTAGCCGGTCAGCAGAATTGCCTCCGCGTCCGAGAACTTGCGCGCCTCGGACAGGAACACGTGCCCCATCATGCCGGGCATGCGCTCGTCCGAGACGATCACCATGACGTCCGGCCGGTCCCGCAAAATCGCGAGAGCGTCCGCGGGCGCGGGCGCGGTGAGCACGTCGTAGTCGTCGCCGAACAGGTCCTCGAGCGCGATCAGGATGTCGGGCTCGTCGTCCACCACCAGAATGGGACCGCGCGGGCCGCTCTTGCCCGCAAGCTGATGCAACTCGACCGGACCCTTGGGGAGAATGTTAGCGCCCGGCGGGCTCATCGTGGGGGGACTGCTGCTGGGGGGATTCATGGGCGGTTCCGCCTTGGGATCGTGATGGTGAACCGCGCCCCGCCGTCCGGTCCCGAGCCGACGGCGAGGCTTCCCTGATGCGCCTGCACGACGCTGAACGCGATCGCGAGGCCGAGACCGGTGCCGGCCCCAACGGGTTTGGTGGTGAAGAACGGTTCGAAAATGCGCTCGCGCAAAGCGTCCGGCACGCCGGGTCCGCTGTCGGTGATTTCGATCGTGTAGGTTTCCGCGCTGCTCGCCGTGCGCACCACGATGCGCCCTTCGCCCCCCATCGCATCGGCGGCGTTGCCGACGATGTTCATCACCACCTGGTTCAACAGCGCCGACGAGCAGAACAGCTCGCGGTCTCCCTCGTACTGCCGCACCACCTCTATGCCCGTCGAGAGCTTGTGCGACAGCAGCGCCAGCACGGTTTCGATGGAGGCCGGCACGTCCACGGTCTGGAACTCGCCCTCGTCCAGCCGCGAGAACTTGCGCAGGTTGAGCACGATCTCCTCGATCCGCTTCAGGCCGACCCGCATGGACCCGACGCGCTGCATTGCCTTGCCGAGCGATTGGGCTCCGGGCGCATCCGGCCCCATGCCGTCAATCGTCTTGCCGAGGAGACGCTCCACCGTGGACTGGTGAGCCAGGATGAACGCGAGCGGATTGTTGATCTCGTGCGCGATCCCGGCGACGAGCTCGCCCAGCGACGCCATCTTGGCCGACTGGACGAGCTTGGCCTGGGCGTCGCGCAACTGCACGTTGGCGGCTTCGAGCTCGGCGTTGGCGCGCGCCAGCGCTTCGGCCAACGACGCGCGCGCCTCGGCGGCCAGCGCTTCCGCGCGCGCCCGCTGCAGGTCGGTCTGTTGCTCGCGCCACTCGCGCTCAATCCGGCGGTTCTCGTCGCGCACCAGCTTGCGCCGCACCAGCGCGCGGATACGCACGATCAGCACGTCCGGTTCGGCGTCGAGCGGCACGACCTCGTCGGCGCCGGCAGCGAACACCTCCGCCAGCCGGTCTCGTTCGGCGTTTGGCGCGTGGTCGATCGCCACGATCGGGAAACTCGCGCCTTCGCCCGAGCTGGCGTCCTCGACCCGCAGGGCGTCGAAGCTGCGGCACAGCGCCAGATCGCCGTCCGTGCCGTCGAGAAGCCCCAGGATCACGCCGTCGAACTCGATCCGCCGGAACAGCGTCGCCGGGCTTTCGGCGGCCGCCGTGGTCTCCACCGCGTAGCCTTCCGAAGTGAGAAGTTCCTGCAGGAAGCGCAGCCTCGCGCCGGTCGGGTCCACGACGAGGAGCCGCGGCCGGCGATACGAACCCGCCTCGCCCGCCGCGCCGGTGCGATCCGTTGCGCTCGGCGTCTGGCCGCTTTCGGAGCGGCGGAGCAGCGCCTTGATGCGCAGCCCCATAATGTCGCCGGGCGTGGACTTCGGCACATACGCGTCCGCGCCGCTCTCCAGGCCTTTCTGCTCGATGCCGTGCTCGCTCGCCTCGGTGAGCATCAGCACCGGCACGGTCCGGGTGCGGACGTTCAACCTGATCTGGCGCGCCAGCCCGTCGCCGTTCATGCCCGGCAGGTGGTAATCGGCGATCACCAGGTCGGGCAGCGGCCCGTTCAGGCGCTCCAGCGCGTCCTCGGCGCTCGCAACCCAATCAACTCCATAGCCCTGGCCTTCCAGCGCATGGCTGAACTGGAGCGCCTGGGTGCGCGAGTCCTCGACGAGGAGAATGCGGCTCTGCGGCTGGTTCGGCATCACGCGGTTCTCTCGACGAGCCGCAGCAGCCGCGGCCCGATCATGTCCAGCGGCAGGCTCAGGCGCGAGCCGCCAAGCCGGACGGCTGCGGCCGGCATGCCGTAGACCACGGCCGTGCTCTCGTCCTCGGTGATCGTGAAGCCGCCTGCCTTGCGCAACTCCAGGAGCCCGCGGGCGCCGTCCTCCCCCATGCCGGTCATCAGGATGCCGATGGCGTTTGCGCCCGCGCTTTCGGCCAGTGACTGAAACAGCGCGTTGGCGGACGGGCGCTGCCCGCCGATCGGCGGCGTATCGCCGATCTGCAGAAGCCCGTCGCGCCCGACCATGAGGTGGCGATCCCCGGGCGCCACGTACACGTTGCCCGCTTCAGGCGTCGCGCCATGACGGGCGATCGATACGGACAACGGCGTCACGCCATCCAGCCAGGACGCGAAGCCCGGCATGAAGGCCGCGCCCATGTGCTGCACGAGCACGATCGGAAGTGGAAATGTCTTGGGGAGGCCGCCCAGCACCCGGGCGAGCGCGGGCGGGCCCCCGGTCGAGGCCGCCATCGACACAATGGTGGGGCGAGCCGGCGCCAGGAAGTCCTCGCGAAATGACTGCATCGGCCGCGCCGGCGCGCGTTCCTCCGGCAGCCGACGCCGGATCACCGGCACTTGGCTCATGATGAAGAGCTGCGTGCAGATCGACTGCGCCTCGGCCTCGTAGCCGGCGCTCGAAAGCCCCACGGGCTTCTCGACCACCGACAGCGCGCCCGCCCGCAAGGCGTTCATCGAGATCCGCAGCGCCGCGTCCTCGACGCTCGCCGCGATCACGACGATCGGGGTGGGGCGCTCGCTCATGATGCGGCGCGTGGCCTCCAGCCCGTCCATGCCGGGCAAGCGGATGTCCATCGAGATCACGTCCGGCTGCACACGGCCGATCTCCCGCAGTGCGTCCTCGGCGGTCCCGACGGCGGCTGCGAGCTCCAGCCGGGGGTCGCGCGAGATGATGTGCGCCAGCAACTGCCGCACCACGGCCGAGTCCTCGACGATCATCACCCGCACGGGCAGCTTGGCGGTTCCGATCACAGCAATTGTCCGATCGTAGCCAGGAGCTCGCGCTGGTCGAAGTTCTGCTTGGAGATATAGGCCCGGGCGCCGAGGTCCAGCCCGCGCCTGACGTCCTCCGGCGCGGCGCGCGAGGTCATCAGGATCACCGGGATGGCTGAAAGCCCGGGATCAGTCCGGATCGCCTGCAGCAGCCCGAACCCGTCCATGCGCGGCATCTCGACATCCGCGATGACGAGGTCGACCAGCGCCTCGCCCGAGCGCAGGCGCGAGAGGGCGTCGAGCCCGTCTACGCTGAGCAGCACCGCGTAGCCCTGCGCCTCCAGGATGCTCTTCTCCAGCGTGCGCGTTGTGATGGAATCGTCCACAACCAGGATCGTGACCTGCCTGCGCGCGCCGGCCGGCGTCCAGTCCGGCAGGCCGAAGCGCCCGCCCGACGCGCTCGCGTGCTCGCCAAGCCAGCGGTCCATCAGGGCCTCGGGATTGAGCGTGAGAGCCGGGCGGTCGCCGTCGAGCAGCACCGTGCCGGACGCAAGGGCGTCGTCGCGCGCCAGCGCGGGCGCAGGCCCGACCAGCACCGTCTGCACGTCCAGGAACGCATCCACCGCCACCGCACACCGCCTCTCGCCCCTGCGCAGGAGCATGGCCTTCACATGGCCCGCCTCCACGGGAAGCTGCGCCTCGCCCCCCTCCGCCAAGCCCGCGAGAGGGATGATCGGTACGGTAATGTCGCGGGCGCCCATCCGGATCCGCGCCGCCGGTCGACCTTCCACACTTTCGAGCGCCGCCAGCGGCAGGCGCAGCAATCGCTCGATCGCGTGGGTCGGAACGCCATATTCCCGCGCCCCGGCCCGCGCCATCAGAAGCGTCTGCCGAGTCGCCAGCAGCGGCGCCGAGATGATCGCAAGGGCGCCCCATGGTTGCGCCGGCCTCAGCAACACGTCCCCGTGCAGCGCCCGGGCCGCCTCGGCGACCACCGACAGCCCCATTCCCCGCCCCGATAGACGGTCGACTTGGGCCGCTGTGGAAAACTGCGGCTCGAACACGAGCCCGAGCAGCTGGTCGGCGGGCGGAGCCGGCGCATAGGGCGGGCGCGCGGGCAGAAGCCCGCGCTCGATCGCGACGGCCTCGATGCGGGCGAGATCGGGCCCACGCCCGTCGTCCTGCACGCTCACATGCAGCCGCCCGCCCTGCGAGCGGAAAGACAGCGACACGGTCAGGTGCGCGGGCTTGCCGGCCCGGGCCCGAGCCTCCGGCTCCTCCGCGCCATGGCTGAGCGCGTTGCGCAGCAGGTGCATCACCGGGTCCTTCAGAGCCTGAAGGACCCGCCGGTCGGCCTGGATGTCCAGCCCCGACACCAGCACCTCGACGTCCCGGCCTTCGCCCCGGGCGAGGTCGCGGGCCATCCGACCAAAGCCGCCGAAAACGGTCTCGGCCGGGGTCAGCGAGAGCTGGTCGACGCGGTCGCGGACTCGGCGGGCCTGTTCGTCCACCGACTGGGTGGCCGCCGTCTGCCTCCGCACGAGCGCGCCCACATTGCGCGACAGCGCCTCGACGCGGCGCTTCGCCTCGGCGGATTTCGCGCCCCGTGCGGACGCCGCGCCCATCAGGCGGGCGACGGAGGTCAGCTCCGCCTGAAGCGCGCGCAACTCGCCGAGGAGATCCGCGCCCGCCCGCAGCCGGTCCGACAGCCGGTGCATATCCTCCGACAGGCTGTCCACCTGGTCAGCCCCGACGCGCAGGAACTCCGCCTGGGGCTGGGGCGTGGCCAGGGAGCCTTGCGGCGCCGCGTCCTGCAGGGCGGGTTCTCCGGCCGCCGCCGCGACGACCGCGACCTGGTCCTGAGGCGCGGCCGCCGCCTCGTCGGCGGCTTCTGTCCCGTTCAGCAAGTCTTCCAGCGCCTCGATGGCTGCCTGCGGATGCCGGGGCGCGCCGCCGGACGCGATGTCCGCCGCGTAGGCCTCCACGGCGTCGAGGCCGAGCTCGATCACGCGCGCGCCGGCTCGGTCCGCCACCAGCGTGCCGTCCAGCATGCGGGTGAACACGGCTTCCAGGCGGTGCGCCAGTTCCTCGATGGCGGGGAGGTCCACGGCCCGCGCCGCGCCCTTTAGGCTGTGCGCCCGCCGGAACGCGTCCTTCATGTCGCCGCCCTGGCCGTGCTCCACCAACGCCAGCTCGCGCCGGATCGCCGCCAGATGCTCGCGATGCTCGGCGTCGAAGGCTTCCAGGAGCTGGGCGCGGATGTCCTGCACGATCGGCGGCTCAGAACCGGTAGCGTTCGGCCAGCCCCAGCAGCTGCTGGGAGAGGCCGCTGAGGTTGCCGGCGGCCGAATCGAGCTGGCGCGTGCTGGCGGCGGTTTGCTGGCTGGCCTGTCGGATGTTCTGCAGGGCGCCCATCACCTGCTCGATGCCGAGCTGCTGCTGGTTGGTGGACGCGACGATCTGCTGGAACGTCTGCACGCTCTCCTGAACGCGGGCGGTGATTTCCTCAATGGTGCGCTGGGTGGTGTCGGTGCGGTCCTTGCCGGCCGCGACCCGCTTCACGGCTTCCTCGGTGAGCATCACGGAGGCGTTGATGCCCCGCTGGATCTCGCCCAGGATCGAGCGCACCTGCGCGGTGGCGTCCTTGGCCTGGTCGGCCAGGATCTTCATCTCGGCCGCAACCACGGCGAAGCGCTGGCCGGTCTCCCCCGCGCCCGCCGCCTCGATGGCGGCGTTCAGCGCCAGCAGGTGCGAGCGCTCCGAGATGTCGTTCACCGTCGTGGTGATGTCCTCGATCGCGAGCGTCTTCTCGCTGAGCGCCACGATGTTCTCGGCCACCGCCTCGGCCTGGTCGCGGATGGCGTCCATGGCGCGCGCCGTTTCGTCCACGGCCGCGAGGCCCGCCGTGCTGGTTTGCGCGGTGGCCTGCGCGGACGCGATCACCTCCTGGGCCCGCTTGCCGATCTGCGCGCCCGCATGCGTGATCTCGTCCACGGTGGCGGCGGTTTCCTGCACGGCCGCGAGCTGTTCCTCGACGCTGGCGGCCTGCTCCTGCGTGGACGCCCGGATCTCGGCCGCGGCCGCGTTCAGGTTCTCGGTCGCCTCGCGGCTCTGCTTGGCGAGCTGGCGCAGCCCTTCCACCATCTGGTTCAGCGTGGCGCCCAGGTGAGCGATTTCGGAAGGCCCGTCCGTCGCCGTGCGGCCGCCGAGGTCGCCCTGCCCGACGCGCTCCACAAAGGCCATGAAGGCGTGCAGCGGCTGCGTGATCGAGCGGCGAATGCCGAGCGCGATCAGGATCCCGAGCAGCGCCGCGACGCCGAGCGCGATGATCACCGAAACGCGGCTTTCCTCGTAGACGCTGTTGACGCGCTTTTGTCCGGCCAGAATGGCCGCGTTCATCACGTCCGTGGAGGCCGCGATCTGCCGCATGAAGGCGTTGTGGCTCGCATCCACGGGTTGGGTCGAGGCCACCACGCCCGCAACGTCGTTTGCCTGCGCGGCCGCGATCTGGCGCTCGCTGAGGTTGTGGAGCTGGCGCAGCTCCGTCATGGCGTCGCTCAGCAGCACGGCGATCTGCCGCCAGGCCTCGGCGCGCTCCTGGCTCACCGCGCCGTCGCGGAGTTTTTCGGCGGTGGTGATGGTTTGCGCCAGCGCGGCCTCGCCCGCCATGGCGTCGCGACGCCAGAGCGGCGCGGGATCCTCGCCCTGCCCTTCGCGCCCGAGAGCCCGCATCATGGTCCGCGTGATCACCGTCATGCGGAAGTTTCTGGCGCGGTTCTGGAAGTCCTGCACGGCCGAGAGCTGCCGCAGCATCGTGATGTTGCGGCTCACGATGGCCTCGTTGGTGTCCTTCACCTCCGCGACCTGGCTCAGCGCGTAGACGCCGAGCGCCACCATGAGGGCGAGAACGGCCGCAAAGCCGAGAAGGACGCGATTGGCGATCGATATGGACACGGGATTCAAACTCCAGACGCCAGGTTGGGTGCAAACGGGCGCAACACCCGGTCGAGATCGAGAAGGGCCACCAGCATCGGCCCGGCCGCGCCCGCCATCGGGGCGTAGCCGGCCGCGAAAGCCGAGCCGTCGTCGGTCGCCAGCCCGCTGGCGGTTTCGTCCGCCTTCAGGGTCGTGACCGCGATGGCGTCGTCGACCCGAAGCGCGATGCGGGGCTCGCCGCCTTTCAGCAGAACGAAGCAGCCCGGGCTCGCTTCGTCCCGCGGCGGAAGCCCCAGAAGCGCCGCGAGGTCCAGGGCCGAGATCGTCCGGCCTTCATGCGCGAAAAGGCCGATCGCCGCGCCGCCAGCCTGGGCGGCCGGCGTGCAGGGGCGCCATGCCAGCACGGCCGCGACCGCCGGCAGCCGCAATCCATAGCGGTTGCGCCCGATCGCGCAGACAAGGAACGGCTCGCCCGAAGCGGCCGGGTCGCGCGGGGCGAGCGACCGCGCCCGGCGGGCGAGTTCGCGTGTCCGTTCGGCAAGAATGCGCTCGCGCTGCTCGGGCGGTGGAAGAGACTGCTGGTCGCGATCCGTCATCGCGCCGCCGCCAAGGGTTGTAGCGTCGCGCGGGCGAGCCTTGCGAGCACGCCGGCCGTGAGGCCGTCGCCTTCCGCCAGCTCGCGCTCCGGCGGAAGGCCGGCGGCAAGCCTCGCGGCCGCCGTGAGGGCGCGACGCCCGGCTACGATCTCGCCGCAGGACGTGAGGAGCAGCCCGAGCTGGTAGTGCGCCATCACGAAGGCGCCGTCGAGATAGATGGCGCTGCGGAACGCGCGCTCGGCTTCGGCGGAGCGGCGTCCCGCCTGGTCCAGGAGGCCCTGGTAGTAGAACAGCACCGGATCGGTGGGAGCGGCCTTGAGCCCGGCCCGAACGAGCCGAAGCGCGCCTTCCACGTCGCCTTCGTCCGCCTTGGCGCGAAGCGCGGCGACGAGATCGGTTCCGGCAGGATGATGCTGGTCGCCCCCGTCGATAGACGCGGGAGCCGCCGGGGCCGGAGTCGCGCGCCGGGCGCTGGGCCGCTCCGCTCCGGGCCGGACGTCTGCTCGGGAGGGTCGGGGCGCCGAAAACGGGACCGCAGGCGGCTCGGTGGCGGCGGCTTGCGGGGCGGCTGCCTCACCTTGCTCCGACCGGAGCCGATACGCGATGGCGCCCGGCAACTCCACGAGCGCGAGCGACTGGGTGAAATCCGGGTGGCTTTCCGCATGGCCGATCAGCATCCAGCCCTCGGCGCCGAGGCAGTCGCCGAGGGCGTGCACGATCCGCGTCACCGCGTCCGTGTGGAAATAGATCAGCACGTTCCGGCACAGGATGAGGTCGAAGCCGGTGAACTGGAGCGGCGACGTGCCGTCCAGCAGGCTCATGAGGTTGTGGCGCTCGAAATGCGCCAGGCCGCGATAAGCCGGCCGCACTGTCCAGGGGCCGTCCGGTCCCGGCGCGGTGAACCAGCGCTCCCGGTCGGCCGGGTTCATGGAGCGCAGCGCCCATTTGCCATAGACGCCGCGGCGCGCAGCCTCCAGGAAGCTCTCGTTGATGTCGGTCCCGACGATGCCGACCCGCCAGTCCGCGATCGCTTCGCCAAGCAGCTCGCGCAGCACGATCGCGACCGAATAGGCCTCGGCGCCGGTCGAGCAGCCCGCGCTCCAGATCCGGATCTGCCGGCTCTCGCGGTTCCGCGCGATGATGTCCGGAAGGATTGTCGAGCGCAGCGCCGCGAATTGTTCGACGAAGCGGAAGAAGAAGGTCTCGCCGATGGTGATCTCGGCCTCGAGGGCGTTCCACTCGGCCTCGCCGCCGCGGCCGGCGAGCCGCTCCACATAGGCGTCGATCGACCCCGCCCCGGTGGGCTTGAGCCGCTTGGCGACGCGCTCCCACAGAAGCGCGTCCTTGTCCTCGTAGTAGTAGTGCCCCGTGCGCGCGATCACGGCCTGCTTGAGCAGGCGGAATGACTGTTCTTCCCCGAATGGCGGCCCCGTCCTGGCGATGCGGCTCATGGGGCCGCGCTCCAGGCGTCCGCGCGTGCGGCTGCGCGACGCGTCCAGGCGTCCAGGGCGGCGCGCTCCTCCGCGAGCAGGAGGCGCTCCAGCGCCAGCACATGGGTGAGCTGGCCGTCCTGGCTGTGCTCGGCCTCCACGAGGCCGTTCAGCGTCTGGTCCGGCGGAACGGTCTTCAGCGCCTGTGGGTCGATGTCCAGCAGCCCCACGGCTCTGTCGACCAGCAGGCCGATGCGCCGCGCCGCGATGTCACGCCGCAGGCGGACGATGTGGCCATAGAACGGGTCGGCCCGGTCGCCGGCCTCCAGCCCGAGCAGCACGGCGAGCCGAACCACGGGCAGCACGCCGCCGCTCAGGTCGACAAAGCCGGCGAGGGGCGGGGGCGCCTCGGGAGGCCTCTGCAGATGGGGAACGGGCAGGATCTCGCGCACGGCCGACGCGCGTAGCGCGCAGCGTCGGCCGCTGATGTCGAGCGTGAGGTAAGTCTGCCGCGTTGGAATGCTCGCCCCCTAGCGGTCGGCCACGGATGGTGGACGACGAAGGTCGGGCGCTAACGCTCAAGCTGCAAGATGGTTCCCGTACACGCTTTACTGGAGGGATGCGGCTTTCTTGGCCGGCAACGACCGGATGAACTCCTCGAGCTGCGCCTTGTAGAACTTGGCGATGCCGGTGGTGCCGTGCCCGCGGGTCTCGACGCTGGCCGGGATGAGAACCAGCTTGGCGTTCGCGAGCCGCTTCAACTCACGATCCATGACGCCCGTCTCGGGCGGGTTGCGCTCATCGTCGGCCGAGTTGATGGCCAGCACCGCCGCCTTGATCTGCTCCAGCTTCGGCGCGGGGTTGTAGTCGCGCGAGGAGTCCCACTGGTACATGAAATCATTGGCGTCGGCCGTGAACGGCGCCGCGAGACGCTCGTCCAGCATCTTGTCCGCCTTCTCGCGCGTGCCGGCCTGGGCCTGGTAGGCCATGGAGCCGCCATTCGTGGCCGTGCTGTAGAAGACGTTGGCGACGCGCAGCATCTTGGGCTGTTCGGTGTAGTCGCCGTTCTTCCAGTCCGGATCCTTGCGCACGGCGTCGATGATCATCCGGCGCATCATCCAGTTGCGGCTCGCCATCTCGACGGGCTGCGACGCCATCGGGACGATCGCGTCCATCATGTCCGGATAATTCACGCCCCACACCCAGGCGTGCATCCCGCCCATGGAGTTGCCCAGGATGAGACGCAGGTGCTTGATGCCGAGCCCTTCGGTGACGAGCCGCTGCTGGGCCAGCACCATGTCGTCGTAGTTGTAGGACGGGAACTTCGCCCGGAGCCCATCGGAAGGCTTGGAGGACTTGCCCGCCCCGAGCGCGTCCGGGAGCACGATGAAATATTTCGTCGCGTCGAGCGGCTGGCCGGGGCCGAACAGCTCATCCGCGAATGCAGGCGTCAGCATGCTCAGCGCATTGCCGGCCGTGCCATGGAGGATCAGCACCGGCGGGTTCGCGGGATCGCCGATCGTCGTGTAGTGCAGCTTCACCTCCGGCAGCGTCTCGCCGGTGTGGAACTTGAAATCCTTGGCGACATAGTCGCCCTCCCGCGGGGCCGGGTAGTTGGCCGCGAAGGCCGCCTGCGCGATGGTCGATACGGCCAACGCGGCCGCGGCCCCCAGCACGATGCTCCGAAATCCCATGACGTCCTCCCTGCGGCTGGACGAGTCTCGGCTCGCCCTTGGCCAGGCCCGGAGCGTCCTCCACCCTCGCGCCCGGCGCAAGCGCCTCGCATCGGGCGCGCATCAACTAGGCGTGAGCCACGGCCGCGGCCGTGTCCGGCCGAAAGTGTGAGCTACTTCACATTCGCTCACCCGGCCAAACGCCAAGACTGTGGTCTCCTTCTTTGCGGGGGACCGCCATGCGGCGCCTTGTTTTATGGATTTTCGTCGTGTTTTTCATGAGCCTGGGTGACGCGTTCGCGTCCATGACGGCTGCCGAAGCCAGCCTGGAGGCGAGCCGCTTCACGCCGCTCGGCGTCGCCGTGCTGGTGATGTTCATCGCGGGCGGCATGGGCTCGGTCTGCCGCAACGTCCTGGAGCCGAGCTACTCGGCCGGAACGGTCGCGTCCGTGGTTCTGCCCGGGTTGGTGGCCGCCAGTTTCGTTCCACTGCTGCTCAGCATCGGCAAGAGCACGGTGTTGAGCGCCGTGCTCGCCCAGGGCGAGGGTTGGATGGAAAGCGCCTTCCTGCTGTTCGCCTTCTGCCTCGTGGCCGGCATGTCGGCCCGCAGCTTCATCGAGGAGATGCGGGACCAGTCCCCGATCGCCGGGCTGGAGCTGGAGGGCATCGCCGAATTGCTGTTCAAAGGCGCCCGGGATGGCTGGCGAAGCATGGTGAAGCGGCGCCAGGGATCGTCCGGGAAGATCGACGCCGGACCGGCGGGCCAGCCGGGTCCGACGCTGCCCGAGCGGGCGCCCGGCGCCATACCGGCTCCAAGGCCCGAGGCGGCCGCCCCGGGCCACTCGCTCGACGACCCGACCCTGCGCAGCCTGCTGGAGCGGCTGTCCGCGCAACTGCTGGAGCCAGCCCCGGCCGCCGGCCAGGGACTGCTGCAGTCATGAGCCGGGAGCCGGCGGGCGTCAGACGTCCAGGTTGGAGACGTTCAGCGCATTGGTCTGGATGAAGTCGCGGCGCGGCTCCACCACGTCGCCCATCAGCTTGGTGAAGATGTCGTCGGCGTCGGCGACCTCCTTCACGCGCACCTGCAGAAGCGAGCGGATGGACCGGTCGAGCGTGGTTTCCCAGAGCTGCTCCGGGTTCATCTCGCCGAGGCCCTTGTAGCGCTGCAGGGTCAGGCCCTTGCGGCCCACCGCCGTCATGGCCTCGAACAGCGCCACCGCACCGGCGACCTGCGTCTCGTCCGCCCGGCGCGTCAGCGTCGCGGGGGCCGGGAAGACGTCGCGCAGCGGCGCGGAGTGTTCCTCGAGCTTGCGTGCGTCGGCCGAGGCCAGGAGCTGCGCGTCCAGCACGGCCGTGTGCTTCACGCCCCGGATGGTCCGCTCCAGCACGTAGCCGCCCGCTTCGGCGCGGCCGGTCCAGCCACGCTCGATGTCGTCCGCGATCACGTCCAGCCGGCGCGCCATTTCGGCCACGTGCGCTTCCGCGACTGTTTCGTCGTCTATGGGGTGCAGCGCGCCCGCGAGCGCGGCCTGCTCCACCACGGAGCGATCATAGCGCGTATGCAGCCCGCCCAGCAGGTTGCGGACGATCCGCGCCTCCTCGACCAGCGCCTTCAGGTCGCGCCCGGTGCGCTCCTCGCCGCCGCTGGTGCGCAGCAGCGCGCCGTCGACGCCCTGCTCGATGAGGTAGTCCTCGAGCGCGCGCTCGTCCTTCAAGTATTGCTGCGACTTGCCGCGCGTCACTTTGTAGAGCGGCGGCTGCGCGATGTAGATGTGGCCGCGCTCGATCAGCTCCGGCATCTGCCGGAAGAAGAACGTCAGCAGCAGGGTGCGGATATGGGAGCCGTCCACGTCCGCGTCCGTCATGATGATGATCTTGTGGTAGCGCAGCTTGTCGGCGTTGAACTCTTCCTTGCCGATGCCGGTGCCCAGCGCGGTGATCAGCGTGCCGATTTCCTGGCTGGACAGCATCTTGTCGAAGCGGGCGCGCTCGACGTTCAGGATCTTGCCGCGCAGCGGCAGCACGGCCTGGAACTCGCGGTTGCGGCCCTGCTTGGCGGAGCCGCCGGCCGAGTCGCCCTCGACGATGAACAGTTCGGCCTTGGAGGGGTCGCGCTCCTGGCAGTCGGCGAGCTTGCCGGGCAGCGACGCGATGTCGAGCGCGCCCTTGCGGCGGGTGAGCTCGCGCGCCTTGCGGGCGGCCTCGCGCGCCGCGGCGGCTTCCACCACCTTGCCGACCACGGCCTTGGCCTCGGTCGGGTGCTCCTCGAACCACACCGAGATCGCCTCGTTGAGGCAGTTCTCGACCACGGGCCGCACCTCGGAGGAGACGAGCTTGTCCTTGGTCTGGGACGAGAATTTCGGGTCCGGCACCTTCACGGACAGAACCGCCGTCAGCCCCTCGCGGCAGTCGTCGCCGGTGAGGCTGACCTTTTCCTTCTTGGTCAGGCCCGAGCTGTCGCCATAGCCGGTCACCTGCCGGGTGAGCGCCGCCCGGAAGCCCGCCAGATGGGTGCCGCCGTCACGCTGCGGGATGTTGTTGGTGAAGCACAGCACGCTCTCGTGGTAGCTGTCGTTCCACCACAGCGCCGCTTCCACCGTGATGCCGTCCTTCTCGGCCTTCACCATCAGCGGCGAGCCGATGATGGGCGACTTGGCCCGGTCGAGATAGCGCACGAAGGCCTCGAGCCCGCCCTCGTACAGCAGCTCCTGCTGCTTCACTTCCGAGTGGCGCGCATCGGTGAGCAGGATGCGGACGCCCGAGTTCAGGAAGGCGAGCTCGCGCAGCCGGTGCTCCAGCGTGTCGTAGTCGAACTCGATCATCGTGAAAGTCTTGGGCGAGGGCAGGAAGGTCACTTCCGTGCCGCGCCGCTCGGACGGGCCGACGATGCGCAGCGGCGCATCCGCGTCGCCATGCGTGAAGCTCATCTCGTGTTCCTGGCCGCCGCGGAAGATCCGCAGCTTCAGGAACGTCGAGAGCGCGTTCACGACAGAGACGCCCACGCCATGCAGGCCGCCCGAGACCTTGTAGGAATTCTGGTCGAACTTACCGCCGGCGTGCAGCTGGGTCATGATGACCTCGGCCGCCGAGACGCCTTCCTCCGAGTGGATGTCGGTCGGGATGCCGCGGCCGTTGTCCGTCACCGTCACGGAGCCGTCCGGGTTCAGCGTCACGGTGACGATGTCGGCGTGGCCGGCCAGCGCCTCGTCGATGGCGTTGTCGACCACCTCGTACACCATGTGGTGCAGGCCCGAGCCGTCGTCGGTGTCGCCGATATACATGCCGGGGCGCTTGCGCACCGCATCCAGGCCCTTGAGAACCTTGATGGATTCTGCGCCGTAGGCGTTCTCGGCCTCGTCGCGGCGAGCTGCTTCTGCCGTCATGGAGTGTGTGTCATCCGAATGCGTTGATTCGCCTGCCGAATACTAGACCGGATGGGCTCTCGCCGCACGGTCCGAGGCAGGCGCATCGTCCCTGAACCACGACCCGAAGGGCCGGCCCGGCCACTGGGACCGGATCTGTTCATTTCCTTAGCCTATATGGGCCTGCGTGGGGGCTTTTTCATGGCCTGAACCCCAGGTTCTGCACCGCTCCGGGCGTCACCTCGAAGATCTCGCGGCCGGCGGGCAGGCCCGCGAAAGCGGCCGCGTCCGCGCCCGTCATCCAGACCTGCGCGCCGAGGCCCGCCAGCGTCTCGTAGAGCGCCACCCGCCGGCGCGGGTCCAGATGCGCTGCGATCTCGTCCAGCAGCACCAGCGGGACGATCCCCGTCATGGCGGCGACCAGCCGGGCATGCGCGATCACGAGGCCGATCAGCAGCGCCTTCTGCTCTCCCGTGGAGGCGCTCGCGGCCGCCACGTCCTTGGGGCCGTGCCGCACGACGAGGTCGGCGGCCTGCGGGCCGACCAGCGTCCGGCCTGCCGCCTTGTCGCGCAGGCGGCCTTCGCGCAGCCACTCCCGGTAGAGGTCCTCAACGTCCACGGCGGGGCGGCGGCCGAGCTCCACTTCCAGCGGGCCCTCCAGCGCCATTTCCGCCCATGGAAATGCCGAGGCGTCGTCCCGCGTGGCGGCGATCAGCGCCGAAAGCCGCTCCACGGTTTCGCGCCGCGCCGCCGATACCGCGACGGCGGTCTCCGCGACCTCGCGCTCCACGGCGTCGAGCCAGGCCTGGTCGAGGCGATCGTCCGCGAGCAGCCGGTTCCGTCCGCGCAAGGCCCGGTCGAGCGCGTTCACGCGCGCGCCGTGTTCGCTGTCCACCGCCAGCACGAGCCGGTCCAGGAAGCGCCGGCGGTCGCCGGCCGCGCCCGCGAAGAGCCCATCCGAGGCGGGCGTCAGCCACACCACCCGCACACGCTCGGCGAAGGCCGCGGCCGAGGAGACCGGTGCGCGGTCGATCCGGCAACGGCGCGCGAACGCGCCTTCGTCCGTGCGCTCGGTCCCGACGCCGAGCTGCGCAGCGCCCTCAGGGCCGTCGAGATGGATCGAAACCGCGAACCCGCCAGCCGCGCCCGTGCGGGTCATCTCGGTGAGGTCGGCCCGCCGCAGCCCGCGCCCGGGCGTGAACAGCGACAAGGCTTCCAGGAGGTTGGTCTTGCCCGCGCCGTTTTCGCCCGTCAGCGCGACAAGCTGGGCCCCGACATCGAGGTCCAGCGCCGGGTAGGAGCGGAAATCCGACAGGACCAGGCGGGTGACGCGTGGTCCCGCGAGCGGCTCAGGCGAGGCGTCGGGCGACGTCGTCGTTCCGCTCACACGCGCATCGGCATCAGGACGTAGAGCGCTGCCGCGCCCTCGCGATCCTGCACCAGCGTCGGCGAGCCCGGGTCGGCGAGCTTGAACAGGGCGGTGTCGCCCTCCAGCTGCGCCGTGATGTCGAGCAGGTACTTGGCGTTGAACCCGATATCCAGCGGTGTCGAATCGTAGTCGACCTCGATCTCCTCGACCGCCGAGCCGGAGTCCGGATTGGTCACAGACAGCGTCAACCGACGATCCGCGATCGCGAGCTTCACGGCCCTGCCGCGCTCGGACGAGATGGTGGAGACGCGATCCACCGCGGCCGCGAACTCGGCCTTGTCGACGATCAGGTCCTTGTCGTTGCCGGCCGGGATCACGCGCTGGTAGTCAGGGAAGGTGCCGTCGATCAGCTTCGAGGTGAGCACAACCGGCCCCATCGTGAGGCGGATCTTGGTCGGCGACAGCTCGATCTCGACGCCGTCGCCGGCCTCGTCCACGAGCTTGATAATCTCGGCGACGGCCTTGCGAGGCACGATCACGCCCGGCATTCCGGCAGCGCCCTCGGGCGCGCCGGTTTCGACGCGCGCGAGCCGGTGGCCGTCCGTCGCGACGGCGCGCAGCACCTGCTTGCCGCCGGATTCCAGCGTGTGCAGGTAGATGCCGTTGAGATAGTAGCGCGTCTCCTCGGTCGAGATCGCAAACTGGGTCTTCTCGATCAGGCGCTTGAGCTCGGCGGCCGGCACCTTGAAGCGGTAGGCCATTTCGCCGGCTGCAAGATCCGGGAAGTCGGTCTCGGGCAGAGCCTGCAGGTTGAAGCGCGAGCGGCCGGAGCGGATCGTCACCTGGCCGGTGTCGCCGGTGGTCTCCAGCGAGACCTGCGCGCCGTCGGGCAGCTTGCGGACGATGTCGAAGAGCACATAGGCGGGCGCTGTGATCGCGCCCGGCTGGCCGACATCGGCCGCCAGCGTCTCGGTGACCTCGAGGTCGAGGTCGGTCGCCTTCAGGCTGAGTTCGCCCGCGTCGGCCCGGATCAGCACATTCGACAGGATCGGAATCGTGGTGCGCCGCTCCACCACCCGGTGAACGTGGCCGAGCGATCTGAAGAGGGCCGCCCGTTCGACTGTGACCTTCATGGTCCGACCTTGCGCTTGCTCATAAAGGAATGGAACCGGCGTTGACCCGGCCAAGGGGCGAGCACAATGGCGCGGCCGATCCGCCCACGCAAGGGCGTGGACGGGGCTGCAGCAAGCTGTCCCCGCCCAAAACGCCGCATCGGGCCGCAGCCGCGATCCTACTCCTGCAGCATGCGCTTCAGGAGCTCGACATCGTCCCGCAGGCTCGGGTCGGCCTGCACGCAGCCCTCGATCTTGCGCACGGCGTGCAGCACCGTCGTGTGGTCGCGTCCGCCGAAACGCCGGCCGATCTCTGGCAGCGATCGCAGCGTGAGCTGCTTCGACAGGTACATGGCGATCTGGCGCGGCTTCACGACGCCGGCCGACCGTCGCGACGACAGGATGTCGGCCCGGCTGACATTGTAGTGCGTGGCGACGAGCTTCTGGATGTCCTCGATGCGGACCTTCTTGGGCTCGCGCGACCGGACGAGGTCCCGGATCGCGGTCTCGGCCGACTCCACCGTGGCCGAGGAGCCGGACAGGGTCGTATGAGCGAGCAGCCGGTTCACCGCGCCGTCGAGGTCGCGGCCGTTGGTGGTGATCATCCGGGCCACGTAGCCGACCACCGCGGGGCTGACCTCGAAGCTTTGGTGATGCACGCGGGCCGCCGCGATGCGGGTCTCCAGGATCTTGATGCGCAGCTGTTCGTCCAGCGAGCCCATCTCCACCACGAGGCCGCCCGCCAGGCGGGAGCGCACGCGCTCGTCGAGGCTTTCCAGTTCGCCCGGAGCCCGGTCGGCCGCGATCACGACCTGCCGGCCGGCGTCGATCAATGCGTTGATGGTGTGGCAGAACTCCTGCTGGATCGACTTGCCCTGCAGGAACTGCACGTCGTCGATCACCAGGAGGTCGATGCCGCGCAGCCGCTCCTTGAAGGCGATCGCCGTCTGGGCCTTCAGGGCGGCCACGAAGCCGTACATGAACCGGTCCGCGGTGAGGTAGATCACCCGCTTGCCGGACGCGATCACCTCATGGGCGACGGCTTGAAGCAGGTGGGTCTTGCCGAGGCCCACGGCCGAGTGAACATAAAGCGGATTGTAGAGCGGCGGCGCGCCGGCCTCGATGCGGGCGACCCGCTCGCCGGCCGCATGCGCCAGGGCGTTGGAGCGCCCGACCAGGAAGCTCGAGAAAGTCAGGCGGCGGTCGAGCGGCGACCCTTGCAGGCCGTCGGCGTCGGCCAGCGCCGGCTGCATGCGCTCCGGCGACGGCGCGGAATGGCCTGCCTTGGGCTCGGAAGACCGCATGCCGGGCTGCGGCCGCGGGCCGCCGGCGCCGTTTTCGACGGTTGCGACGCGGACCGCGGGGCGCTGCGCGCTGCGAACAAACAGGTTGATCTCGGAAACGCCCTCGCATTCGGCCGAGACCAGCGTGCGAACACGGTCAAGATAATGCGCCTGGATCCAGCTTTTCAGAAAGCGCGTCGGCACCGAGAGCTGCGCCACGCCATCGATCACCTCGACGAGGTCAAGACGGCCGAACCAGCTCGAAAACACGTCATCTCCGAGCTCGGCGCGAAGCCGGCGCCGCACCCGATCCCAAGCTTCGTCGCGGTCCACCCTGAGAGCCTCCCCACTGTTGTGCATCGATTCCAGGGCCGCTTCGCGTTCAGCTGATTGAAACATCGTGTTCTCGCAAAAGGCGCCACATGCTCGCGCGCTGGTCGCGGCGAGTTGTGGCCATGTCTGTGATCTGTCGGTCGCTGGATATGGGCCTCTCGGGCCCTTGGGTCAGCTGAGCGGAGAGGTCCCGCTCGCCACACGCCTGAACGGCGTTCCCACCCTTTCGGTCGCAGGCTCCCCAGCCACGCGCTCTGCTTCAGCCATCCTTGCCCCCTCGGTCCGGCTAAGTATATTTCCAGACGTCATTGCTTGCCCGCTGCATCTTGAAAGGAATTCTGTCGATCACGATTGGTTCGACGACTCCTGAGTTTTCTTATCGTTACCCCTGCTCACAAAACCGGCGACTTCTATTGATACACGACTTAGGCAACGCGAATCCTTCAGCCTGAAGTCAGGCTTGTGGGCCGTCGGTACCTACTGAGGGATGGGCCAGGACGTCGTCCCGGCGTGAAAGGACCTTACACAGGGGCCCCGGGGGGTGCAACACGGCCGCGGGTGAGTCCGCCCCTTGCGGGGAGGACTCAGGCAAGCGCTCCCGCGGGGTTCCGAGCGGTCGTGCACAGCAAATTGTTGAGTCAGTTCACGATTCCTTAAGCCCCACGCCGCCCCCCAAGACCCGGCCCGGGACGCGAGATTCTTTTAAGCCGTTATGACCATTCTGCGACGGCGTGGGCGATTCAGGCTCTGCGCTGACCTTTGGGCCTTAAGCCACGACGATCATTGAACTTTTTCTGCGCAGCAAAGAGCCTCAAACCAGCTTGGCCGCGGCCTTAATGCTGGCATGCCTGTCAAGTCCAAATCGGCGTCAGAATGTCGTTTCGCGCACGTGCGCGACCGCTGAGGCGCCGCCGACACGGCCTCTGAAAGCGGCCCTCAAACGCAAAAAGCCCGGCCAGAAGGCCGGGCTTTGCAACAGTTAAAACGGGGCAGATCAGGCGGTCAGCGACGCGATCGCGTGAGCCAGCCGCGACACCTTCCGGGAGGCGGTGTTGCGATGGACGATGCCCTTCTGGGCGGCGCGCACCAGGACGGGCTCGGCGGCCTTGAAGGCTTCGGTCGCGGCGGTCTTGTCGCCGGCCTTGATGGCTTCCTCGACCTTCTTGACGAAGGTGCGCATGCGCGACCGGCGGCTACGGTTCACGGCCGTGCGGCGTTCGATCTTGCGGGCGGCCTTCTTTGCCGAGGGTGTATTGGCCATCAGTTCGTCCTCATTGCGCGCCGACCGATCAGTGTCGGGTCGCAGGCCGCGCCGTGTTCCTGGGAAAATTGGCGGGAGCCCGTCGAACGCGCCGGCCGGCTCTCATGTGTGCGGGCTTCTACACGCTGCCCGGCGGATCGTCAACGCTCTTTGCCCGCTCGATCAGCCGCCCGCCAGGATGCGCGACAGCGCCTGCCGCAGCGGATTGGCCGGATCGGCCATGAGCCGCGCCGCGACCGCCAAGCAGACGATGATCAAAAGCGGCCGGATCAGCCGCGCGCCGTGCCGCAGCGCGAGCCGCGCGCCGATTTGCGCGCCCGCGAAGGAGCCCGCCGCCATCACGAGGCCAACGGGCCAGACCACGAGGCCAGACCAGATGAAAAGCGCCAGCGAGGCGCCGTTGCTGGAAACATTCAGCAGCTTGGTGTTGCCGGTCGCGCGCACGAGCCCGAGCCCGAGCAGCGTCACCATGCCGACCATATAGAAGGAGCCGGCGCCCGGACCGAAGAAGCCGTCATAGAACCCGACCAGCGGCGCGACCGTGGCGCCGAAGACCCAGGGCGGAATGCGCCGCCGGGCGTCCTCGTCGCGCATCTTGGGCGACAGGCCGAAATAAAGCGCGATGGCGACGAGAAGGATCGGGATCACGCCCGCCAGCACGTTCCCGGCGAGATGGCGCACCGCGAAGGCGCCGGCCAGCGCGCCAAGGGCCGCCGTGGCGGCCATCGGCAGGCTCTCCCGCCAGGCGATTTTGCCGGCCCGCGCAAAGGACCAGGTCGCCGACGCGGTGCCGAACACGCCCTGCAGTTTGTTGGTCGCGACCGCGCTCACCGGGTCGAAGCCGGCCAGCAGCAGCGCCGGCACCGTCATGAGCCCGCCGCCGCCCGCGATGGAGTCGAAGAACCCGGCCAGCAGGGCGACGAGCCCGAGCAGGCCGAGCGTGATGAGATCGAGCTCCATGCGGGGAGAGGCCTTTCGGGCGCGCGCGCCTCAGCTGTTGGTGAAGCCGGGCTTGCGCTTGTCCACGAAGGCGCCCATGCCCTCCTTCTGGTCCTGCGTGGCGAACATGGCGTGGAACACGCGCCGCTCGAAGCGGATGCCTTCGGCCAGCGTGGTCTCGTAGGAGCGGTTGACGCTCTCCTTGGTCATCATCGCGATGGGCAGCGACATGCCGGCGATCTGGGCCGCGACCTTCAACGCCTCGTCGACGAGTTCGGCCGCCGGCACGACGCGGGAGACCAGCCCGGCCCGCTCAGCCTCGGCGGCGTCCATTATCCGGCCGGTGAGGCACATCTCCATCGCCTTGCTCTTGCCGACGAAGCGCGTCAGCCGCTGCGTGCCGCCGGCTCCCGGCATGACGCCGAGCTTGATCTCGGGCTGGCCGAACTTCGCGGTGTCGGCCGCCAGAATGAAGTCGCACATCATCGCGAGCTCGCAGCCGCCGCCGAGCGCGAAGCCCGCCACCGCGGCGATGATTGGCTTGCGCTTCTGGCCGATGCGGTCCCAGGCGGTGATGAAGTCGTCCAGGTAGGTGCCCGGGTAGGTTTTGCTCTGCATCTCCTTGATGTCCGCGCCGGCCGCAAAGGCCTTCTCGGACCCGGTGATCACCACGCAGCCGATGCCGGGGTCGCGCTCGAAGCCGTCCAGCACGCCGTCCAGCTCTGCGATGATCTGCGCGTTCAAGGCGTTCAGCGCCTGCGGGCGGTGCAGCCGCACGAGGCCGACGCGGCCATGCGTCTCGACCAGGATGGTCTCGTAGGTCTTGGCGGTATCGGACATCGGCTCCTCCCATCGTGCGTTTGGTTCAAGCGCTATCGCGGCGCAGCGTCCGCCGCAACACACAGCCGCGCAAGGCCGCCTGCGCGCCGCCGCACCGGCTCAGCGCTGGCACGTCGCGCAGAAAAACGTCGAGCGGCCCGACTGCACGATCCGCTGCACAACGCCCCGGCAGCCCGGCGTGGGGCAGGGCTCGCCCTCGCGGTCATAGACCCTGAAGCGATGCTGGAAATAGCCGAGCGACCCATCCGTCTGCGCGTAGTCGCGCAAGGACGAGCCGCCCGCCGCCACGGCCTCCTCGAGGGTTTCGCGGATCGTCACGGACAGCCGCTCCGCCTTGGCTGTCGGGCCGCCGTCCTGCCGGGCGATGGTTCCGGCCGCCCGGCGCGGCGACAGGCGCGCCCGGTGCAGCGCCTCGCACACATAGATGTTGCCGAGCCCGGCCACGAGCCGCTGGTCCAGAAGCGCGGCCTTCAGGGGCGCGCTCTTGCGGGCGAACAGGGTCGCCAGCGACGCCCCGTTCAGCGCGTTGCCGAGCGGCTCGATGCCCATCTGCCGAAACAGCGGGTGCTCGGCCAGCGTCGCCCGCTCGGCGATGGTCATGAAGCCGAACCGCCGCGCGTCATTATAAGTGACGGTGGCGCCGTTGGAGAGCCGGAACACCACATGGTCGTGCGGCAGCAGCCCGCCGGCTTCGTGGTGGAACTCGCCCAATTGGGCCACGTCCCCGCCCGGCGTCGCCACCGTGAAGCGGCCGCTCATGCCCAGATGCATGACCAGCACTTCGCCATTGTCGAGGTCTGCCAGAAGGTACTTCGCCCGCCGCCCGAGCGCCTCGATGGTGCGGCCCGCGAGGCGCTCGGCGAAGCGCTCGGGAAACGGGAAGCGCAGGTCCGCCCGGCGCTGGTCCACGCTCACGATCCTGGCTCCCACCATGGCGGGTTCGAGCCCGCGGCGGACGGTTTCGACTTCGGGGAGCTCCGGCATTTCCACCTGCGCACGTGTGAGCAAGCCACATAGCGCCCCGCGCGCCCGCGCGCTATGGTCCGCGCCGCAAACAGGGACGTGATCATGCAAGCGGGCAGGACCCAGGGCGACGACGCGGCGGCCGAAACGCATTTCGGCTACACGACGGTGCCGCTCGGGCAGAAACAGTCGATGGTCGACGAGGTGTTCCACAAGGTCGCCAACCGCTACGACCTGATGAACGACCTGATGTCGGCCGGCCTGCACCGCGCCTGGAAAGAGGCGCTGGTCTCCACCCTGCGGCCGCCGCAGTTGAAGCCCTACCGCCATCTCGACGTGGCGGGCGGCACCGGCGACGTCGCGTTCCGCGTGCTGGACGCCGCCGGCCCGCAGGCGCACGTCACCGTGGTGGACATCAACGCCGACATGCTGGCGGTGGGCCGCGAGCGAGCGCCGGCGCGGCTCGAGGGCCGCATCGACTTCGTGGAAGGCAACGCCGAGAGCCTGCCCTACCCGGACAAGAGCTTCGACGCCTACACGATCGCGTTCGGCATCCGCAACGTGCCGCGCATCGACCTCGCGCTGGCGGAGGCCTATCGCGTGCTGAAGCGCGGCGGCCGTTTCCTGTGCCTCGAATTCTCCCATGTCGACGTGCCCGTGCTGGACCGGATCTACGACGCCTATTCGTTCACGGCCGTGCCGGCGCTCGGAAAGGTCGTGACCGGCGACGGCGAGCCCTACCGCTACCTCGTGGAATCCATTCGCAAGTTCCCGCGCCCGGCCGTGTTCTCGGCCATGATCCGCGAGGCGGGGTTCGGACGGGTCACCGACAGGCCGATGAGCGGCGGCATCGTGCGGCTCCACTCCGCCTGGAAGCTGTGAGCCCGGCGTGCTGACCTCCATCGTCCATCTGCTGCGCCTTGCGCGCGTCGGCTTCGTGCTGGCGCGCGAAGGCGCGTTCGGCCTCATCGATCCCAACGAGCTGCCGGCGGGCGCGAAGCCCGCTTTGTGGGCCGTGCGCCTCCTGGAGCGCCGCGGCGCCGGCGACGGAGCCCAGCGCCTCGCCGCCGCGCTCACCCGCATCGGGCCGTCCTACGTCAAGTTCGGCCAGTTCCTCGCCACCCGGCCGGACGTCGTCGGCGTGCGCGTGGCGCGCGATCTGGAAGCCCTGCAGGACCGCATGGCCCCGTTCGGCCGCGCCGAGGCGGTGTCGATGATCGAAGCCTCGCTGGGTGCGCCGCTCGACAGCATCTTCGTGGCGTTCAGCGAGCCCGTGGCAGCAGCCTCCATCGCGCAGGTGCATCGCGCCACCGTGCGCACCGCCACGGGCGACCGCGACGTCGCCGTGAAGGTGCTGCGCCCGGGCGTGCGCGCCCGTTTCCGGCGCGACCTGCGCGCCATGGCGTTTCTGGCCCGCTCGGTGGAGCGCCTGGCTCCGGAAACCCGCCGACTGAAGCCGATGGGCATCGTCGACACGCTGGCGCGCTCCGTCGCCATGGAAATGGATCTCCGGCTGGAGGCCGCCGCCCTTTCGGAGATGGCCGAGAACACCCGCGAGGACGCGGATTTCCGCACCCCGGTCCCGGACTGGGAGCGCACTTCGCGCGACATCCTCACCATGGAGTGGATCGACGGCCTGCCGCTCAACGCCCTCTCGGCTATCGACGAGAAGGGCTATGACCGCGTCGCGCTCGGCCGCAGCGTGATCCAGTCCTTTCTGCGCCATGCCCTGCGGGATGGCTTCTTCCATGCCGACATGCATCCCGGGAACCTGTTCGTCGACACGACGGGCCGGCTTTGCGCCGTGGATTTCGGCATCATGGGGCGCCTCGGCCCCAAGGAGCGGCGCTTCCTGGCCGAGATCCTGCTCGGCTTCATCACCCGCAACTACCGGCGGGTCGCCGAGGTGCATTTCGAGGCCGGCTACGTGCCGGGCCGCCACTCGGTGGATGACTTCGCCCAGGCCATCCGGGCCATCGGCGAGCCCATCCACGACCGCACGGCCGACCAGATTTCGATGGCCAAGCTGCTGACGCTGCTGTTCGAGATCACCGGCATCTTCGAGATGACGACCCGCACCGAACTCGTGATGCTGCAAAAGACCATGGTGGTGGTGGAGGGCGTCGCCCGCAATCTCGACCCCCGCCTCGACATGTGGCGCACCGCCGAGCCCGTCGTGCGCGAGTGGATCGAGCGCAATCTCGGGCCGCTCGGCCGCATCGAGGAGGCCGGCCGCGGGGCCATGGATTATGCCAGGCTCTTCGGCAACATCCCGTCGCTGATGAATCGCGCCGAGCGGCTGGTGCTCGACCTCGAGGACTCGGCCGTGAACGGTTTCCGCCTCGCGCCCGAAAGCCTCGAAGGCATCGGCCGCGCCGAGGCGGAGCGCAATCGATGGTCCACGGTGGCGCTGTGGATCATCGCCATCTGCGTCTTCGCCGCGACCTTGCGCATTCTGTCGTGGTAAAACGCCCGCGAACCCGGAGCCCGTCATGACGATCGCCGGCCAACGCATCCTCCTGATCATCGGCGGCGGCATCGCGGCCTATCGGTCGCTGGAGCTGATCCGAGCCTTCAAGAAGCGCGGCGCATCGGTGCGCTGCATTCTCACCAAGAGCGCGGGGGAGTTCATCACCCCGCTCTCGGCCTCCAGCCTGTCGGGCGACAAGGTCTACACGGACCTGTTCTCGCTCACCGACGAAGCCGAGATGGGCCATATCGAGCTGTCGCGCGACGCCGACCTCCTCGTTGTGGCGCCGGCCACCGCCGACCTCATGGCCAAGATGGCGCACGGGCTGGCGAGCGACCTTGCTTCCACGGCCCTGCTGGCGACCGACAAGCGCGTGCTGATCGCGCCCGCCATGAACGTCCGCATGTGGGAACACCCGGCCACCAAGCGTAATTTGGAGATGCTGCGCGCCGACGGCGTCGCCGTGGTGGGTCCCGACCAGGGCGAAATGGCCTGCGGCGAATTCGGCTATGGCCGCATGGCCCAGCCGGACGCCATCGCGGACGCCGCCGCCCTCCTGCTGCGCGCTCCCGGCGGCGGCCCGCTCGCCGGCAAGCGCGTCCTCGTCACCTCCGGGCCGACCCACGAGCCGCTCGACCCGGTGCGCTTCATCGCCAACCGGTCGTCCGGCAAGCAGGGCCACGCCATCGCGCGCGCGGCCGCCGATCTTGGCGCGGACGTCACGTTGGTCAGCGGCCCGGTGTCCATCCCGGACCCGGTCGGCGTCACGGTGGTGCATGTCGAGACCGCCCGCGAGATGCTGGCGGCCGTTGAAGCCCACATGCCGGTCGACGCCGCCGTGTTCTGCGCCGCCGTGGCGGATTGGCGTGCCGCCCAGCCGGGGGAAGAGAAGCTGAAAAAGGACGGCTCGGGCGCGCCGAGCTTCTCGCTGGTCGAGAACCCCGACATCCTCGCGACGATCGCCACGCGCACCGAAGGCCGGCCCACGCTGGTGGTCGGCTTCGCGGCCGAAACCGAGAAGGTGATCGAGCACGCGCAGGCGAAGCTCGCCCGCAAGGGCTGCGACTGGATCGTCGCCAACGACGTCAGCCATGCGGGGCCGGGCGTCGGCGTGATGGGCGGCGACCGCAACACCGTCTCGATCGTCTCGCAGGCCGGCGTCGAGAACTGGCCGACCATGGGCAAGGATGCGGTCGCAACCCGGCTGGCCGAGCGCATCGCCGAGCAGCTGAAGGACACCCAATGGGTCTGACCCCGATGCAGGACCTCGCCGTCGGCGTCGTCCGCCTGCCGCACGCGCGCGACCTCCCGTTGCCACGCTACGAGACGATCCACAGCGCCGGCATGGATTTACTCGCCGCTATTGGCGAAAACGAAAAAATCACGTTGCAAAATGGGGAAAGGGCCCTTGTACCAACCGGGCTGAAGCTCCACCTGCCAGATAGCTACGAAGCTCAGGTTCGGCCCCGGTCGGGCTTGGCGCTGAAGCACGGCGTGACCGTGCTGAATGCGCCCGGCACGATCGACGCGGATTACCGCGGGGAGGTCGCCGTGGTGCTGATCAACCACGGCGCGGCTCCCTTCGAGATCACGCGCGGCATGCGGATCGCCCAGCTCGTGGTCGCGCCGGTCACGCGCGTGCGGCTGGAAGAGCGGGATACGCTCTCCGAGACCGAGCGCGGCGCAGGAGGATTTGGGTCGACGGGTGTGTGACGCCCGCTCGCGCGGGGGGAATGCATGATCCTGTTGTCACGGCGCAGTCTGCTGGCCATTGCGGCCGTGGTCGATATCGCGCTCCACGCCCGGCCGACTCCTGTCGCCGCCAAGCATCTCGCGCAGCGTCACAACCTGCCGCCCCGGCATCTAGAAACCATGCTGCAAGCGCTCGTGCGCGCCGGGATCCTCAAGGGCGTTCGCGGCCCGCGCGGCGGCTACGAAATCGCCCGTGAGCGCCGCCGTATCACGGCCGGCGACATCGTGCGCGCCGCCATGGCCTCCACGGGAGAGGATTCCATGCCGCCCATCCCCGAATCCAAGCTCGTGGACGAGGTGATCGGCCCCACCGTGAAGCGCGCCGGCGACGCCTTTCTGCGGGAGCTGGACGGCGTCACGGTGGATGACCTGTGCCGCCAGGCGGACGGCATCTACCGCGACATTCCCATCACGGCTGATTTCACGATCTAAAATGTAGATTTCGTGTTCACGTCGACATTTCGCGTGAATATGCGCTATACTGGCTCCACTGACCGATCGGAGGACGACCATGGCCAATCCCGCCGCTTTGCACTCTGCCCCTGAAACCGGCACGGCGCCGGGTCGCGGTCGGATCTACGATTCCATCACGGACACCATCGGCAATACGCCGATCGTCCGCCTGAGCCGCCTGGCGAAAGAGAAGGGCGTCCACGGCAATCTTCTCGCGAAGCTCGAA
Source organism: Alsobacter sp. P4_H11 (assembly GCF_056400925.1). NCBI lineage: Bacteria > Pseudomonadati > Pseudomonadota > Alphaproteobacteria > Hyphomicrobiales > Alsobacteraceae > Alsobacter > Alsobacter sp. P4_H11. Next base: position 490,018 of record NZ_JBFUKI010000002.1, on the reverse strand, counting down.
TTCTTCAATCCGATCTCCAGCGTGAAGGACCGCATCGGCGTCAACATGATTGACGCCCTGGAAGCGTCCGGCGCGATCCAGCCCGGCGCGACCCTGATCGAGCCGACCTCCGGCAACACCGGCATCGCGCTCGCCTTCACGGCGGCGGCGCGCGGCTACAAGCTGATCCTCGTCATGCCCGAGTCGATGTCGATCGAGCGCCGCAAGATGCTGGCGCTGCTGGGCGCGCAACTCGACCTCACGCCAGCGCCGCTGGGCATGAAGGGCGCTATCGCGCGCGCCGAGGAGCTCAAGGCCCAGACGCCCGGCTCCGTCATCCCGCAGCAATTCGCCAACCCGGCCAATCCGGACATCCACCGCCGCACCACCGCGGAGGAGATCTGGAACGACACGCACGGGCAAATCGACTACTTCGTCTCCGGCGTCGGCACGGGCGGCACCATCACGGGCGTCGGCCAGGTGCTGAAGCCGCGTCGTCCCACCCTGAAGGTGGTGGCCGTGGAGCCGGAGGACTCGCCGGTGCTGTCAGGCGGCCAGCCTGGGCCTCACAAGATCCAGGGCATCGGCGCCGGCTTCGTCCCGCAGGTGCTGGATCGCTCCGTGATCGACGAGGTGATCACGGTCGGCAACCAGACCTCCTTCGACACCGCGCGCCTGCTCGCCCGCATCGAGGGCATTCCGGTCGGCATCTCGTCCGGCGCGGCTGTCGCGGCGGCGCTCGAGATCGCGGCCCGGCCTGAGGCCAAGGGCAAGAACATCGTGATCATCATCCCGTCCTTCGCCGAGCGCTATCTCTCGACCGCGCTGTTTGAAGGGCTGTGAGAGACCCAATCGGCTGAACAAAAAAGGCGGCTCTCGAAGCCGCCTTTTTTTGTTAGAAGTCCTCTCGCCGTCATCCCCGGCGGCGCGTAGCGCCGGGAAGGGGATCCAGCGCAATGCCGGACATTCGGCTGGATCCCCTTCCCGACCTGCTTCGCAGGTCGCCGGGGATGACGGCGATAGTGTTCAATCCTTAAGCCGCCGCCGTGCCCTTGGCCTGCTGGATGGCCTCCCACACGCGCTTGGGCGTTGCCGGCATGTTCATCTGCCGAATGCCGACCTCCGCGAGCGCGTCGTTGATGGCGTTCATCACCGACGGCAGCGCGCCGGCGCAGCCCGCCTCGCCGCAGCCCTTGGCCCCGAGCGGGTTCGTGGTCGCGACGGTGGGCCGGCTCTCGAACGTGAACGCCGGCATGTCGTCGGCCCGCGGCATGGCGTAGTCCATGAACGAGCCCGTCACGAGCTGCCCGCCGGCGTCGTATTCGGTGAATTCCATCAGGGCCTGGCCGATGCCCTGCATCACGCCGCCATGCAGCTGGCCTTCCACCAGCAGCGGGTTCACGACCGTACCGAAATCGTTGACCATCACGTAGCGCACCACCTTGGTGACGCCCGTGTCCGGGTCGATCTCGACCTCGGCGATGTGACAGCCATTCGGGTAGGCTGACGGCGAAAGCCGGTGCACGTGGTCGACGTCCAGCGACTTGGGCGCATCGTCCGGCAGCCGCAGCGCGCCGCCGCGCAGCTGGGCGGCGAGCTCCATCACGCCGATGCCCCGGTCGGTGCCCGCGATCGTGAAGCGTCCATTCGCGAACTCGATGTCCTCGACGCCCGCCTCCAGCGCGTGGGAGGCGATGATCCGGCCCTTTTCGATCACCTTCTCGGACGCTTCCGCGATGGCCGCGCCAGACGCCATGATGGACTTGGACCCGCCCGTTCCGCCGCCCGAGATCAGCCGGTCGCTGTCGCCCTGCACAAGCTTGATCTTGTCGAAGGGCACGCCGAGCTTGGTGGTGAGCACTTGAGCAAACGGCGTCCAGTGGCCCTGGCCGTAGTCGAGCGTGCCGGTGACGATCGTGACCGTGCCGTCGGCCTCGAAATGGATGCCGCCCATCTCGTTCATGGGCGGGGCCGTCACCTCCAGGTAGCAGCCGATACCGCGCCCGCGCAGCAGGCCGCGCTTGCGGCTGTCGCGCTTGCGCTGGGCGAAGCCCTTCCAGTCCGCCGCCTCGACGGCGCGCTCCAGAAGGGCCGTGAAGTCGCCCGAGTCGTACACGGTGTCGACCGGCGTCTTGTAGGGCATCTGCGACGGCTTGATCTGGTTGCGCTTGCGCAGGCTGACAGGATCGATCCCCATCTCGCGCGCCGCCTGGTCGATCAGCCGCTCCATGAAGTAGTTGCCCTCGGGCCGGCCGGCGCCCCGATAGGCCCCGATCGGCGCCGTGTTGGTGAACATGCAGCGCGTGTCCACCTGGAACAGCGGCGTCAGGTATGTGCCGACGCCGTTCTTGTGGATGTTCAGCGTCGACATCAGCGGCGCCACGGGCGAGAGATACCCGCCCATGTTGCTGTGCCCGCTGATGCGCACGGCCAGGAACTTGCCCTTCGCGTCCAACGCCAGCTCGGCATGGACGTTCTGGTCGCGGCCATGGTGGTCGGACACGAAGCTGTCGGAGCGCGCGTCCGTCCACTTCACCGGCCGGCCGAGCGTCTTGGCGGCGTGGAGGAGTGAGACATATTCGGGGAACACCGAGCCCTTCATGCCGAACGAGCCGCCGACATGGCCCGTGATGACATGGACGTCCTTGGGCTCGACCTTCAGCACGCCCGCCAGATTGTTGCGGAAGCCGAACACGCCCTGCGTCGGCACGTTCAGCACGTAGCGGCCGTCCTTGAACTGAGCCAGCGCCGCGCGCGGCTCCAGCGAGTTCACGACGATGCGGTTGTTGGCGATGTCCAGCTTCGTCACATGCGCGGCGGACGCGAACGCCGCCTCCACCTGCTCGGTGGGGCCGAAATGGTAGTCCAGCGCGCAATTGCCGGGGGCTTCGTCGTAAATGGTCGGCGCACCCGGCTTGTCGGCCTCTTCGGGGGTCGCGACGGCGGGCAGCGGGTCGATGTCGAGCGCCACCGCCTCGGCGGCGTCGCGCGCCTGCACGGCCGTCTCGGCGATCACGAACGCGACCGGGTCGCCCACGAAGCGCACCTTGTCCACCGCGAGCGAGGGCCGGTCGGGCGTCACCATCGCGGAGCCGTCGCGCTGCTTCTGCACCATGATGCATTTCAGCGTGCCGTAACCGGCCGCCACCAGGTCCGCGCCCGTATAGGCCGCCACCACGCCGGGCATCTCGAGCGCCGCCGAGAGGTCGACCCCGTTCAACACGCCATGCGCGTAGGGGCTGCGGACGAATGCCGCATAGAGCTGGCCGTCGACGTTCACGTCGTCCGTGTAGCGGCCTTCGCCGCGCACCAGGATCGGATCCTCGTTGCGGGACACCGGCTGGCCGATGCCGAATTTCATGAGGGACAGGTCGGAAGGGTCCGTCGGCTTGTTCATGACGTGCGAGAACTCGGGTGAGGCGGGATCACCGGAGTCTAGCGCGTTGCGACGGGAAGGCGATACCCAGCCGGGCAGGGCTCCGCCGCGCCTGCGGCATGGAGGCCGCTATTCGGCCGCCTGCCCGGTGGCTTCCGCCTGCTCCTCGGCGGCCGTTTCGGCCGCATCGACGGTCTTCAGCGCGTCCGGCGCTGGCATCGAGATTATGTTGTAGCCCGAATCCACGTAGTGAATCTCGCCCGTGACGCCGCTCGACAGGTCCGACAGGAGGTACAGCGCCGATCCGCCGATCTCGTCGATCGACACCGTCCGGCGCAGCGGCGCGTGGCGCTTCTGGTAGTTGAACATCAGCCGGGCGTCCGTGATGCCCGCGCCCGCCAGCGTCCGCACCGGCCCGGGCGACAGCGCGTTCACCCGGATGCCCTGCGGGCCGAAATCGCCCGCCAGGTAGCGCACGCTCGCCTCCAGCGCCGCCTTGGCGACGCCCATGACGTTGTAGTTCGGCATCACGCGCGTCGACCCGCCATAGGTCAGCGTGATCATCGAGCCGCCATCCGCCATCAGGGCGGCCGCGCGTTTCGCTACCTCGGTGAACGAGAAGCACGAAATCACCATGGTGCGCGAGAAGTTCTCGCGCGTGGTGTCGGCGTAGAGCCCCTTGAGCTCGTTCTTGTCCGAAAAGCCGATGGCATGGACGACGAAGTCGATCTTGCCCCAGGCATCCTTCAGGGCCGCGAACACGGAGTCCACTGTCGCGACGTCCTCGACGTCGCAGGGCAGCACGAGCTTGCTGCCGAGGCTGGCGGCCAGAGGCTCCACGCGCTTGCGCAGGGCGTCGCCCTGATACGTGAAGGCCAGCTCGGCCCCGTGCTCGGCCAGCGTCTTGGCGATGCCCCACGCGATCGAATGGTTGTTCGCGACCCCCATGATGAGGCCGCGCTTGCCGGACATGAACGACGACATGCCGTGATCCTTTTCTGGATGGGGCGCGTCAGGCGTCCGGGTGCTTCATCACGATCGTCGCGTTGGTGCCGCCGAACCCGAAGGAGTTGGACAGCACCGTGCCGAGCTTCACGTTGTCGATCCGCTTGCGGACGATGTTCATGTCCGCGAACTCGGGATCGAGCTCCTCGATGTTGGCGCTCTCGCAAATGAAGCCGTTCTGCATCATCAGCAGCGAGTAGATCGCCTCCTGCACGCCCGTCGCGCCCAGCGAGTGGCCGGTCAGCGACTTGGTGGCCGAGATCGGCGGGCACTTCTCGCCCGTGCCGAACACCTGCCGGATCGCCTCGATCTCCTTCTGGTCGCCCACCGGGGTCGAGGTCGCGTGCGGGTTGATGTAGTCGATCGGGGTCTTCACGCCCACGAGCGCCTGCTTCATGCAGCGGATCGCGCCCTCGCCGGACGGGGCCACCATGTCATAGCCGTCCGAGGTCGCGCCGTAGCCGACGATCTCGCCATAGATCTTGGCGCCGCGCGCCTTGGCGCGCTCGTATTCCTCCAGCACCAGCACGCCGGCGCCGCCCGCGATCACGAAGCCGTCGCGACTGCGGTCATAGGCGCGCGAGGCCACGGCCGGGCGGTCGTTGTACTTGGTCGACATCGCCCCCATGGCGTCGAACAGCACCGAGAGCGACCAGTCGAGCTCCTCGCAGCCGCCCGCGAATATCACGTCCTGCTTGCCGTACTGGATCATCTCATAGGCGTTGCCGATGCAATGGTTCGACGTCGCGCAGGCGGACGAGATCGAATAGTTCACGCCCTTGATCTTGAACCAGGTCGCCAGCGTCGCCGAAGCAGTGGACGACATGGCCTTCGGCACCGCGAACGGGCCGATGCGCTTCGGGCCCTTCTCGCGGGCGATGTCGGCCGCCTCCACGATGGTGCGGGCCGAAGGGCCGCCCGACCCCATGATGATGCCGGTGCGCTCGTTGGAGATGTCGCTCTCCTCGAGCCCCGAATCGCGGATCGCCTGATCCATCGCGACATGGTTCCAGGCCGTGCCGGTGGCGTGGAAACGCATGGCGCGCCGGTCCACGAGCTCCGACGGGTCGAGCTGCGGCTGGCCATGCACCTGGCAGCGGAATCCGAGCTCGGCGTAGCGATCGGCCCGAACGACGCCGGACTTGGCCTCGCGCAGGGAGGCCAGCACTTCCTGGGTGGTGTTGCCGATGGATGAGACGATGCCCATGCCGGTCACGACGACGCGCTTCATGGTGTCGGCTCCTTTTCAAATGAGCGACCAGGGACCGAACGCCCGCTGGCCGGAGAACAGATGAAACTCTTGAACGTCAACAACGCGGCAGGTTTCAGACCGGGTCGGCGGCCTTGAACAACCCGACGCGCAGGTCCTTGGCGTCGTAGATGCGCCTACCGTCCGCCTCGAGCCAGCCGTCGGCCACGCCGAGCACCAACTTGGAGCGGAACACCCGCTTCAGGTCCACGCCGTAGACCACCTTCTTGACGCTGGGAAGAACCTGGTCGGCGAACTTTACCTCGCCGACGCCGAGCGCCCGCCCGCGGCCTTCCGCCCCGAGCCAGCCCAGGAAGAACCCGGTCAACTGCCACAAGGCGTCCAGGCCGAGGCAGCCCGGCATCACCGGATCGCCCTTGAAGTGGCACGGAAAGAACCAGAGGTCCGGCCGGATCTCAAGCTCGGCCCGGATCATGCCTTTGCCGTTCGGTCCGCCCGTCTCGCTGACTTCGGAGATGCGGTCGAACATCAGCATCGGCGGGAGGGGGAGCTGGGCGTTGCCCGGCCCGAACATCTCGCCGCGTCCGCAGGCGAGAAGGTCCTCATATTCGTAGCTCGAGCGCTGCTGCATCTCCCCGAAGGGCTCCGTCCCGTCATGGTAAGTGGGAGCGACGCCCGAGGGCTCGCCCGTTCGCGGCTGCGTTGGTATCACAGCGGCTCTCGCATCGAAAGCCGGAACAGGCGCCCGAGGTTCCCGGCAAACCGATCTTAAGGCTAGGGGTTGGCGCGGGTTGCGGCGAGGGCTTGCGCTTCCTATGATAATGAAAGCAACAGCAGGACCGCTTTCCCCCTATGACGGAACTCACGCGCATCGGCCTTCGCGCATCCTCGTCCGCGCAGCAGGCCCCCCGGATGACGCCGCCGGCCGCAGCCGCCGCGAATCCCGGCGCGTGGCCGAACCAGAGCGGCTGCCTGTTCCACGATCTTCGCGGCAAGCTGCGCCAGGCCGGGTTGCGTCCGACCCGCCAGCGGGTCGGCCTCGGCTGGCTGCTGTTCGCCAAGGGCGATCGCCACGTCACCGCCGAGGTTCTGTTCGAGGAAGCCTCCAAGGCCCGCGTGCCGGTCTCGCTCGCGACCATCTACAACACGCTGCACCAGTTCACCGAAGCCGGCCTGCTGCGTGAAGTCGCCGTCGAGGGCGCCAAGACTTATTTCGACACGAATGTGAGCAACCATCATCACTTCTACGTCGAGGGCGAGAACACCCTGCACGACGTGGAAGGCGACCAGGTTCAGGTCTCGTCCCTGCCGGAAGCCCCCGAGGGGATGGAAATCGCTCGCGTGGACGTCATAATTCGGCTGCGCAAGAAGTCCGCGCGCTAAGCGGCCTCTTCTCCAAGGCCGGTTCCGCCGCTTTGCAGGTCGGAACGGCCGCAGGTTCCTAACTCACTCCACCCGCTCGTTCGGATAAACGCCCCAGAGCTTGTCCTGGGGCATGAAGCCGTCGAATCCCTGGCCGATCACCCGGCACCACTGGCCGTCGCAGGACTTCAACGTAGCGAGGACGCCGGGCTGCAACTGGGCGACGAGATCGCCCTTCTGGTTGGGACGGTTGAACAGCGGCAGCGGCCCCTGCTTCCACCAGGGCGCGACCAACGCGGTGCGGCGTCCGGACAACAGGCTGTGCAGCACCCAGCCTTCCGCGCCGTCCGAATCGCGGATGCGGCGCCAGGTCTCGGCCTCGGCCGTGATCTCGACCGGCAAGCCGGCCCGCTGGAACACCCACGTGGTGCGATGATCCTTGGACGGGCCCTCCCGCAGGTTCACGCGATCCGACTTCAGGCTCACATAGCGCGGCACCGGCAAGCCGGAGGCCGTTCCGGCCGTGGTCCCGTCAGCCGCCCGAACGCCCGGGGCGGTCACCGTCAATGACGCGACCGCAAGCGCGAGAACGAGCAGCAGGCGAGGGAAGCTCTGGCGAAAATCGATGCGCATCAACGGAGCCGTTGGTTCTCAATCTTTAGTCCCGGGTCGCCGGGCGTTGTTTTTCCCCAAGCGCCTCGGTAGACAGGGCTGGTAGCCTGAACGGCGCAGAGGGACACCTCCGGTTGTCTCCCGGTCGTCGTTAATGGTTGGTGAATGCGGCGGCTCGCGGTTGCCGCCACGGGTGGGGGATAGCGTTGGTCATGACCAAGAAGAAGCCGCTCGTCGTCGTCACGCGCAAGCTCCCGGACGTGGTCGAAACGCGCATGCGCGAGCTCTTCGACGCGCGCCTCAACGTCACGGATGCGCCGATGAGCGCCGGCGAACTCGCCGAGGCGGTGCGCACCGCCGATGTGCTGGTGCCCACCGTGACCGACAAAATCGATGCCTCCGTGCTCGCCCAGGCGGGTGAGAACCTTCGGCTGATCGCGAATTTCGGCAATGGCGTCGACAATATCGACGTGCAGTCGGCGCTGTCGCGCGGCATCACGGTCACCAACACGCCCGGCGTACTGACCGAGGACACGGCCGACATGACCATGGCGCTGATCCTCGCGGTAGCGCGCCGCATCGCCGAGGGCGCGCGCACCATCCCGGACGAGAGCTGGAACGGCTGGTCGCCGACCTGGATGCTGGGCCACCGCATCACCGGCAAGCGGCTCGGCATCGTCGGCATGGGCCGCATCGGCCAGGCGCTGGCGCGTCGCGCCAAGGCGTTCGGCCTGCAGGTGCACTATCACAACCGCCGCCGCGTCTCGTCCTCCATCGAGGAAGCCCTTGAGGCGACCTACTGGGATTCGCTGGACCAGATGCTGGCCCGCATGGACGTCGTGTCGGTGAACTGCCCGCACACGCCCGCGACCTATCACCTCCTGTCGGCGCGCCGCCTCAAGCTGATGAAGCGCGAGGCCATCCTGGTGAACACCGCGCGTGGCGAGATCATCGACGAAAACGCGCTTACCCGCATGCTGGAAGCCGGCGAGATCGGCGGCGCCGGCCTCGACGTGTTCGAGCACGAGCCGGCCATTTCGCCCCGCATGCTGAAGCTGGCGCGCCAGCACAAGGTCGTGGTGCTGCCCCATATGGGGTCGGCCACCATCGAGGGCCGCGTCGACATGGGTGAGAAGGTCATCGTCAACATCAAGACCTTCATGGACGGCCACCGTCCGCCGGACCGCGTCCTCCCCGCCATGCTTTGAGGCCGCGACAGCCCACACGAAAGGATTGTTCTTTACCCTGATACAATCGACGCCCGGCCCTGCGCCGGGCGCGCTTGCTCCACCGCCCTCCCGCCGTTAGACGCAGAGGGAGAAATTGCGGCCGGGAGCAGCGCCATGTTCGGTATTCACGCCAGCGGGGTCTACCCCATCGCCCCGACGCCGTTCACGGACGCGGGCGAGATCGATTGGGCGTCCACCGACCGGATGATCGACTGGTACCGGGAGATCGGGGCCACCGGCCTCACGATCCTCGGCATTATGGGCGAAGCCCCGAAGCTGGATCCGGCCGAAGCCGTCGAGTTCGCGACCCGCATCATCCGCCGTGCGCAGGGCCTGCCCGTGCTGGTCGGCGTCTCGGCCCCGGGCTTTGCGGCCATGCGGTCGCTTGCCCGCACCGTCATGGACGCGGGCGCGGGCGGCGTCATGATCGCGCCGCCGCCGGCCTTACGCACCGACGACCAGATCGTCGGCTACTACGCGCAGGCCGTGGAGGCGATCGGGACCGACATCCCGTTCTGCATCCAGGACTACCCGCTGACGCTCACGGTCGTGATGACCCCTAAAGTGATCCAGCGCATCATCACCGACAACCCGTCTTGCGTGATGCTGAAGCACGAGGACTGGCCGGGGCTGGAGAAGATCTCCACCCTGCGCCGCTTCGAGGCCGAAGGGTCGCTGCGCCATGTCTCGATCCTCACCGGCAATGGCGGGCTGTTCCTGGATTTCGAGATGGAGCGCGGCGCCGACGGCGCGATGACCGGCTACGCCTTCCCGGAGATGCTCGTCGATGTCGTGCGCCTCTCGGCCGCGGGCAAGCGCGACGACGCGCACGACCTGTTCGACGCGCATCTGCCGCTTGTTCGCTACGAGCAGCAGGCCGTGATCGGCCTGGCGGTCCGCAAATACATCCTGAAGCGACGCGGCATTCTCCAGTCGGACGCGCAGCGCAAGCCTGGCTCCGCCATCACGGCCGCCGGCAAGGCCGAGGTCGAGTACCTGCTCGCGCGGCTGGCCCGTCGCGATCCGCGCGCCGGCAAGCTGGTGTGAGGCCATGAGGCGAGCGGAGAAGCTGTCATGAGCGACGTCGACGCTATCGTGGTCGGGGCCGGCGTGGTCGGACTCGCGATCGCCCGGGAGCTCGCTCTGTCGGGCCGCTCCGTGGTCGTGCTCGAACAGGCCGAGGGCATCGGCACCGAGACCTCCTCGCGCAACAGCGAGGTGATCCACGCGGGGCTCTACTACCCGGCCGGCAGCCTCAAGGCCCGGCTCTGCGTCGAGGGCAGGAAGCTGCTCTACGCTTTTTGCGAGAGCCACTACGTCCCCCACCGGCGCTGCGGCAAGCTGGTGGTCGCCACCGACGAGGTCGAGCTCGCGGCCGTGGAGGCGATCCGCCTCAAGGGGCTGCACAACGGCTGCGACGACCTGGAGATGATCTCCGGCGAGGCCGCCCGCGCGATGGAGCCGGCTTTGAACACCGTCGGGGCGCTATGGTCGCCCTCCACGGGCATCATCGACAGCCACGCCTACATGCTCGCCCTCCAAGGCGACGCCGAGCAGGCGGGCGCGGGTTTCGCATTCCACACTCCGTTCCTGCGCGCCGACGCGACCGGCAATTCAATCGTGGTGGAGACCGGCGGCGCCGAGCCGATGCGGCTCACGACGTCGCTGCTGATCAACAGCGCCGGCCTGCACGCCTCCCGGGCCGCCAACGCCATCGAGGGGTTGGACCCTTCCGCCGTGCCGGTGACGCAGTACTGCAAGGGCAACTATTTCGTTCTGACCGCCAAGGCGCCCTTCACCCGGCTTATCTACCCGGCCCCGCACACCCACGGCCTCGGCGTCCACCTCACCATCGATCTCGGCGGGCAGGCGCGTTTCGGCCCCGACATCGAGTGGGTCGACGATCTCGCCTACGAGGTCGATCCGAAGCGCGGCGAAGGCTTCGACGCCGCCATCCGGAAATACTGGCCCGGCCTGCCCGAGAATGCGCTCGCGCCCGGCTACGCGGGCATCCGGCCCAAGATTTCCGGCCCGCATGATCCCGCGCCGGATTTCCGCATCGACGGGCCGGCCGACCATGGCGTGCCCGGCCTGGTCAACCTCTACGGAATGGAAAGCCCCGGCCTCACGGCTTCGCTGGCGATCGCCGCCGAAGTGGTGCGCAAGCTCGGCTGAGCTATTCCAGCCGCACCATCACGCTGTCGGTCGCGCCCGCGGCGTCCATCACGCTCACGCGCGCAAAGCCCGCTCCGTCGGGGCGCCACGCGCCCTGCCGCCGCGCTTCGGGCTCGCCTACCGGGCGGCCGTTGACCATCCAGGTGAGCGGCGGCACGCCGCCCAGCGCCTTCAGGGCCAGGCTCGCATCCGGGGTCGGACCGGCCGAGAGGCCGAGGTCCACCCGAGCGCCGTCGGGCGGGAATGCGATCTTCAACGGCGCGTTCGCGGCCGCCGCCACCGAGCGCGGCGCGTCCCGGCGCAACCGGCGCAGGGGAGGCGGCAGCGTCGCCGACGTGGCGAACAGGGCGTCGCGCGGCGCCGCGATGGGCTCCGGCTCGCCGCCAAGCCGCGCGAAGGCGTCAAACAGGATCGGCGCCGCGACCTGCCGGCCGACGAGCCCCGGCACGGCCGCGCCGTCCGGTCGTCCCACCCAGACGCCGATCGTCACGCGCTTGTCGAAGCCCACCGCCCAGGCGTCGCGATAACCGTAGGACGTGCCCGTCTTGAACGCGATGCGGCCCGCCGGCGAGTTGGCGGGCGGCGGCGCCCCGCGCAGGATGTCGAACACGTACCAGGAGGACAGCAGCTCGGCGATCCGCCGCCCCGGCTCGCCGGTCGGCGGCGCGTCCGCGCGCCATTGCAGCGCCGGAGCTTCGCCGCCGCGCGCGAGCCCGGCATAGAGCCGAACGAGGTCGGTGAGCCTGATCCCGAGCCCGCCCAGCCCCACGGCCAGCCCGGGCGCGGCCTCCTTGGGCACCACGATGTCGGCACCGGCTTGCCGCAGCCGCGCCAGGAAGCGCGCCGGCCCGACATCGGCCAGCAGTTCCACGGCCGGCACGTTCAGCGACAGCTGCAGCGCCCGCCGCGCCGTCACCGTGCCCTGGAACGAAAGGTCGAAGTTCTCCGGCGCATAGAGCCCGAAGCGGGACGGCCGGTCGTCCAGGATGGTTTCGGGGTGCGCCAGCCCGTTTTCGAAAGCCAGCGCGTAGATGAAGGGCTTCAGCGCCGAGCCGGGCGACCGCACGGCCTGGGCCATGTCCACCGCGCCGGCCCGCGCGACGGACAGGTAATCCGCCGCCCCCACATGCGCCCGCACGGCCCCGGTGGCGTTGTCCACCGCCAGGATGGCGATGGAGAGCCGTGGCCCCAGCGCATCGGCCCGCTCGCGCGCGAGGCTTTCCAGCGTCGCCTGCAGCCGCGCCTCGACGGCGAGCCGATGCACGCGCCGGCCGGGCTCTGCCCGCATGGCCGCCTCGGCCGCATGGGCGGCCAGCATCGGGACGGTCCGCCGGGCCGTCGGGACGGGCTCGGTCCTGGCCAGCGCCGCCTCCGGTCGGCCAAGCGCTCCAAAGCGCGCCGCTCGTTCAAGCACACGGTCGCGCGCCGTCTGGGCCGCGTGGGCGTAGCGGTCCGGCCGCCGCGTTTCGGGCGACTGCGGCAGGGCGGTCAGCAACGCCGCCTCGGCGGTGGTCAGGCGCTTGGGCTCCTTGCCGAAATAGGACAGCGACGCCGCGCGCAGCCCTTCGATGTTGCCGCCATAGGGCGCGAGGGCGAAATAGAGGTCGAGGATCTGGTCCTTGCTGAAATGCCGCTCCAACTGCACGGCCCGCACGGCCTGCCGCAGCTTCGCCGATAGCGTGCGCTCCTCGCGCGGCTCCAGCAACCGCGCCACCTGCATGGTGAGCGTCGATCCGCCCGACACCACGCGCCCGTTGCGAAGCGCCTGCCAGCCGGCCCGCACGAAAGAGCGCCAGTCCACGCCCGGATGCGAGCGGAAGCGTCGGTCCTCATAGGCGACCAGCATGGCGGTGAAGCGTGGGTCGACCTCCGCGGTGGTCACCGGCAACCGCCAGCGCCCATCCGCGGTCGTGAACGCCCGCAGCAGCTTGCCGTCCCGGTCCGTCACCGTCACCGACCCATCCTCGACGCGCGACAGGTCGAGCGGGCCGAGACTGGTCGTGAAAAACCACAGCGCCGCGCTCGTGGCGGCGACGACCGCCAGACCCGCCAGGCCGACTACGGCAAGACACTGCTTCAGTCGCTTCATCGGGATGAGCGCTTCGGCAGATTGGTCGCCGGAACCGGGCGCGCTCACAACGGCCTCCCGCCCGCGACCATGCCACAGGAGTTGTAACTCTCTCCCGCGCAGCGGGGGAGATGTCGGCGGCAGCCGACAGAGGGGGCGTTTAAGCGCCGAATCATGTGCAAGACAGCGGCGCTCCACCGCCCCCTCCCTGCCCTCCCCCGCTGCGCGGGAGAGGGTTCCGGCCGCAGCCGCCGTTCTGGTTCAAGATGTGGCCGGTGGACACTCATCGTCGTCACCGCGCCGGCGTCACCTCGACCGACCCATATGCGGTGCGGCCGAAGCGGTCGGGGCGGTACATGTCCTCCACGGTGGCGGGCGGGTGCACGTAGCGACCGGGCGAGACCGCCCGCACCATGTAGGCCAGCGTGAAGAATGCCGGCTGGCCGGGCTCGCGATCCAGCGCCGCCACGAAGCGGTCGTCGCGATACTCGGCCGCGACGGGCTCGATCTCGCGCTTGAGCCAAGGGAGGCCCTGCAGGGCGTCGGCGTCCATCAGCTTGGGATTGTCGATCTCGAGCCCGGCGGGCAGCATGTCGACGAGCAGCAGGCGCGCGTATTTCGCCTCCGGCTCCGTCACCTTCAGGACCACCACGAGGCGGTCGTTCTGCCGGATGGTGTTTGGCTCCACCTTCGCGCCGTCAAGCTTGTAGTAGGAGCGCTCCACCGCATAGCCCTGGCTGGCGGCCGGCTCCGGCGTGGTCGGGACGCCCGACAGGGTCAGCACCACCTGCGAGGCGACCTGCCCGGCGTTCGCCACCGTCACGGGGCGGCCTTCCAGCGCGTCGCCCTTCCAGCTGCGGAACAGGGCGCCGGCCTGCGGCGCGCCGTCCACGGTCAGGCGCAGGGCCTCCGCCTGGGACGAGAGGCCCTCCGCGGCCAGCACCATCCAGGCGTTCTCCTGCGTGCTCGTGTAGGACACGCCGTTGCGGGCCTCCTCGACCACAAGGCTGGCGCGTTGCAGCAGGTCCCGCCCCTGGTTGGCTTCCGCCGCCAGCGCCAGCACGCCCGCGCCGTCGCGCAAGCGCGAGCCGTAATCCGGCCGCGAGAAGCGGTCGTCCTTCACCGCGCGGATCTTGTCGAGCGCCGACGCGAAGGCGGTCTGCGCCCGCCCGCGATCGCCCAGCAACGCCAGCGCGGCCGCCACCTGGGCGCGCGACAGCGCGGACCCGAACGCGTTCAGCTTCGTGTCCGCGAGGTAGCGCAGGTCGCCCATCACGGGCCGGCCGTTGCGGGCGAGCACGTAGATCGCGTAGGCGAGCTCCTGCCCCTTGCCCTCCTGCACCTCGGTGGCGTTCGCGACCGTGTTGCGCAGGCGGTCGAGCGCGCTGTCGAGCGCCCGCTGCGGCACCGCGAAGCCGCGCTCGCGCGCCCGCGTGAGGAAGTCCGTCACATAAGCGTCGAGCCAGGCGTCGTCGGAGCCGCCGACGGTCCAGAGCCCGAAGGCGCCGTTGGAGTCCTGGCGCGACAGCACGCGGTCGATGGCGTCGCGGATGCGGTCGTCGACCTTGTCGTCCAGCGCCAGCGCCTCGGTGCGGGCCAGCTTGTTGACGTAGAGCAGCGGCATGGCGCGGCTCACGGTCTGCTCCGAGCAGCCATAGGGGTAGCGGTCCAGCGCGTGCAGCAGCGCCGGAACGTCGATCGCGCCGGCGGGCGACACCGCCATCGAAACCGAGGCCGTGCCGGGTACGAAGTCGGCCACGAGATCGCTCGACGCCGTAATGCTCGATCCGGGCGGCAGCGAACGCACCATGCGGCGATACACCGTCGAGGAGCCCGGCTGCACGCGCAGCGCGAAGCTTTGCGTTGCATCCACCCCGGGCCCGGTCAGCCGCAGGTCGACGCCCGTCATGCCGACGCCCGCGGCCGTTACCGGGATCGTGACGCTGGCCTTGCCGTTGGCCTCCAGCCGAACGGTGGAGCGCGTCGAAGCCGCCGGGATCACGAGCGGCCCTCGCACGTCGAGATCCACCGCATAATCGCCGGCCGGGCCTTCGACATTGTCGATCTGCATGAAGAAGCGGGATTGGTCGCCGAGATTCAGGAAGCGCGGCAGGGTGCCGGTCGCCACCACGGGGTCGCGCACGATCACGTCCTGCGTGGCCGCGCCGACGCGGCCCTTGCTCCACGCCACGGCGGTCACCCGCACGGTTCCGTTGAAGCCCGGGATCTCGAACGCCACCTTCGCGGTTCCGTCCGGTCCGACCTTCACGACGCCCGAATAGCGCGACACCGGCTCCTGCGCGGGCGGGTTGGCGTCGCCCGACAGCGCGGCGGCGTCACCGCCGGACCGGATGGCGCCGCGCGTGCCCTGCATGCCGTCGATCAGGAATCCGTAGAGGTCGCGGATCTCGGTCGCGAGCTGGCGCTGGCCGAAGAAGAAATCGTAGGGCTTGGGCGCCTCGAAACGGGTCAGGTTCAGGATGCCGACATCCACGGCCGCGACCGTCACGAAGGCGTCCTCCCCGGCCTGCAGGCCCGCGAGGCGGATCGGGATCTCCATGGCCTGCCGGGGCCGCATCTTCTCGGGCGCGCCGAGCGAGACGGCGATCGAGCGCGCGTCCTTGTCGAGCGCGAACCACGCGACGCCGAGCGCCCGCCCGGGCAGCCGCTTGGCTGCCGTATCGAGCGGCCGGTGCGCCAGCGCCACCACATAGGCCCCCGCGCCCCAATCGGCCTTCACCGGAATGGAGACGCTGTTCTCGCCGGGCTTCACGTCCACGACCTGCAGGTCGTGCACAGTGTCGCCCACGATCGCCACCGTGGCCTTGCCGGCGAAGCGGGGCGCGAGCTTGAGGTTCATCGTGTCGCCGGCCCGGTAGGACGGCTTGTCGAGCGACACCTCCAGCATGTCGGGCGTTTCGGCCGTTGCGTCGCCCGACCAGCCGACCGTGAAGGTCACGCTGGTGTCGCCGCCCTCGCCGCCCGTCCGTAGGTCAAGCCGGTAGGTGCCCCACTGCACCGGGATCGAGAGGCGCGCCGGCGCATCGGCCGCCACGTCGATGGCGCCGTCCGAGATGCGTCGGGCGGACTTGATGGTCTCGAAGGTCCAGCGCCCGTCCTGGTTGAACCACTGGTAGCGGCGCTCGACTTTCTGCAGCGTCCACGGCAGGGCCTTGCGCGCCAGCTTCTGGCCGTCCGGGCCCGCATAGACGACGTCGAAGGTCGCAGGCGCACCTTCGGCGAGATCGCCGAACAGCTTTTTCACCGCCGCGACCGGGCCTTTCGGCCGGATCGGGATCGTGACCGACCGCTCGATCGCGCGTCCGCCTGTTTCGCCGACCCGCAGCGTGATCCTGGCCTGCACAGGGCGGGGCGCGGCCGGATCCGGCAGCGTCATCACGACGGCGGCGTGGCCCTGCGCGTCCGTGCTGGCGCTCTCCTCGAGCGAGCCGGTGACGGTCTCAAACGCCTCGTCCTGAAGGCCCACCACGTAGCCGTCGAGACCCGGCAGAGGTGCGCCTTCCAGCGGCTGGATGGCGAACTCGCCGCCGACGTCGAGCCCGGAGCCGGGCGCGCCATAGAGATATCGGGCCGAAAGGTCGATCTGGGCGGGCTCGCCGGCCCGCAGGCTGGGCGTCTTCGGCTTCAGGTCGAGCTCGAGCCGCTCGGGCACATAGTCCTCGACCAGGAAGCTGACCTCGCCCAGCGCCGGGGCCTTCGGGTCCGCATAGGCCTGCACGCGCCAGGCGCCCCGGGCCGCGCCGGGCAGTAGGGGCAGCGAGAAGGCCCGGCCGCCGAGGCCCTGGTCCTCCACCACGGCGCGCCGATACTCCACGCCGTCCGGCCGCTTGGCCACGAGGGTGAGGGGCAGGCCCGGAACGGCCACGCCCTTGAGGTCGCGCAGGAGGGCCGTGACGTTCACGGTCTCGCCCGAACGGTAGACGCCACGCTCCGTGTACAGCAGCGCGTCGAGCGCCTTGGGGGCGACGCGGCCCTTCACGCCGCGGTCGGAGAGGTCGAAGGCCGCCTGCCCGAGATCCAGGAAGCCGTAGTCGCCCTTGAGGTCGGCCGTGACGAGGCCGGGCGCGAGGCCGCCGGTTCCACGCGCGAGGCCGGGATCGAACCGCACATAGCCGGCCGCGTCCGTCGGCTTGGTCGCCAGCACCTCGTTGTTGCGCGCGATCAGCCGCAGCTCGACGCCCGCGAGCGGCTCGGCGCTCGCGAGCGACCGCACGAGCACGTGGACACCGTCCTCGCCCGCCATCGCGGTAAGGCCGAGGTCGGACACCACGAACCATTGCGTGGCGCGCATGCCGTAGTCGTCATCGTCGGACGCCGAGGCCGAGCGCTCGCCGCCCGGCCGGGCCGTCATGATGTAGACGCCGGGTTCGAGCTTGCCGACCGCTTCCATCACAGGAAAGGCCGTGACGACGTCGCGGTTCAGGTCCTGCTTCGTGTCGAGCGTTCCCGACCAGATCTTGACGCCCTGCTCCTCGGCCAGCTGCCTGGCCTTGTAGCCGCCGATCTGGGACATGAAGTCCTCGGATCGCACGGTGGGCAGGAGGTTGCGGTCCCCGACCCGCGCGATCGCGACCTCGACCTTCGCGGTGTTCACCGAGACGACCGGGATGCCTTCCTGGCCGACGCGCGGCAGCACGTAGTTCTTGCCCGTGAAGCGCACCTGGGCGGAGCGATCGCGAACATAGACCTCGTAGTCCATGGCCTTGAGCAGGTTTTCGCCGACATTGGACGGCAGGCCCTGCCGCAGCACGAAGGCGTATCGCTCGCCGTGCTTCAGCCCGTCGACGCAGAGCTGCTGGTCCTCGGCTGTCACAGCCGCGTTGGCGCTGCCCGAAACGGCCACGAAGGGCGTGAAATCCACCTTGCCGCGCGCCAGCGGGTCCGAGAACTGGAAGCATACGCGCGGCGCGGAGGAATCGCTGTCCACCTTGTAGTCCAGCACCCGGAAGCCGTGCTTCTCGCGCAGATCCTCGTAGATCGGCCGCACCCGCGCATTGTCGGCGAGCTGGAGGCTCGTCCGATAGGCGTCCAGGGCCGGGCGCCAGATCTCGCGCAGTGCGAAGGCTTCGCCGAGCACGGCAAGGGCCGAGGCTTCGTCCGCCCGCGTGGCCGAACGCTGGTAGGCCGCATAGGCGGCGAGCGTCGCGCGCTCCTGGAGCCGCCAGCGCTCCGTGGCGTCCTTGGGATCGACCGCCAGGGCGGTGCGCGCGAAAGCGAGCCAGTTGGCGGGGTCGCGGCCGTCGATCGCGATCGCCTGTCCGTTGAGCCCGAGCGCCCGCCGGGCGTCGCCGCGCCCGACCAGCCCGGCCGCCTCGCGGCGCAAGGCATCCGCTTGCTTGCCCTGCGCGGCCGCGCCCGCGTCCTTGCGCAGCTGCTCCTCCAGCCGGACGCCGTCGCTCGCCAGGTCCTCGCGGTTGAAGCTCTTGGCCGGCGTCTGCGCGTGCGCGGCTGCGACCATGCCCGACAGCGCCATGACAAATGCCAGGGCTTTCAGAACGACGCGCATGGGAGGATCTCCGAGGGGGCGAACCATGACCGTAGCATTCCGCGGGCCGCCCGCAATGTGCGCAATGGCGCCTCCCCAAGCCGCGAGGTTGGGCACAACCAGCATTCGCTCGCCGCTCTCGACGCCAAAGCGCTGCTGCGCGACAGTGAGCGCCGATGCGTCGAGCTCAAGCCTTCGCGCCGAGCCAAGGAGAATCCTGCATGGCCAGCCGACCCGACGCGGTGACGCGGATCATCCTCATGGTCGCGATCGCGACCGGGGCCATGGCGTCCGTGGATATGAGCCGGGCGTTGGCCCAGACGGCTCCTCCGCCCGCCGCCAAGGTCGACCCCGTTTTCGAAGCTGCGCGGGCCCATTTCGACGGCCTGCCGGAAGGCGAGCGCAAGGCCATCCAGGAGGCGCTGATCTGGACCGGCGACTTCTCGGGCGCGGGGACTGGAGGCTATGGGCCGCTGACCCACAAGGGCGTGCTCGCCTTCCAGAAGCGCCAGAACGCGCCGGCGGACGGCATCCTGCAGCCGCGCGACCGCGCCGCCCTGGAGGCGGCCGCCGCCAAGGCGAAGCAGGCCATCGCGTTCGCCCGGGTCGTCGAGCCACGCAGCGGCGTGCGGATCGGCGTGCCGCAGCGGCTCTTCGACAGGCCGCCCGCGCCCGTGCCGGGCGGCATGCGCTACACGGCTGCGAACGGAACGCTGCTGGAGACGATCAGCCAGAGCGGCGGCGACGCCGAGCTCCCGGCGCTGTTCGACCGCTACAAGGCCGACGGCGCCGGCCGGCGCGTGACCTACAAGGTGCTGCGGCCCGACTGGTTCGTGGTCGCGGCCGAGTTCGAAGGGCGCAAGACATACACGCGCATCTCGGCCGGCCCCGGCGGCCTGCGCGGCTTCACGTTCACCTACCCGGCTCAGGCGCCCGAGCTCGACCGCATGGTGATCGCCATCGCAAACAGCTTCGAGGCGTTTCCCACGGCGACGCCCGCCGTCGCGGCGGCCCAGCTTGGCGCTCCGAACTCAAAGGCTGCGCCTGCAACTCCGCCGACTGCGCCGCAGCCCCCGATCGGCCCCATGCTCGCCGGATCCGCCTGGACGGTTGCGTCCGGCAAGGCGGTGACGACGGTTGCGCTAGCCGGTTGCGCCGCCGTTATGGTGGACCGCAAGCCAGTCCGGATCGCGGCCAGCGACGTGGCCACCGGCCTGACGCTCTTGGAGGCGCCCGGCGTCAAGCCTGCAGGCCTTGCGACCGCCGCGGCCCCACCGGCCGATGCTGCTCCGCTCGTGGCGATCGGCTTCGCGGCGACGCCCGACATCCAGCTCACCGCCGCCCCCGCGGAGGCGCGGGCGCCGCAGGGGAGCGACGTGCTGCGCGCCTTCGCGCCCCTGCAGAGAGGCGCGGCCGGAACGGCGCTGTTCGATCGGCAGGGCCGCCTTGCCGGGCTCGTGGCGGGCGCCGCCCCCGAGCCCAGGCTGGTGGCCGGCATATCGCCGGCGGCCAGCTGGCCGGCGATCTCCGGCGCCGTGGTGGCGAAGTTCCTGTCCGCCCACGGGATCGCCCTGCCAACCGGAACGGGCGCGGCCGATCCGCTCAGCGTCGGCCAGATCGCGGCCGCCGCGAAGGGCGCCGCGCTGGCGGTTGAGTGCCAGAAGGCGCTCTGAACCGCCAATCCGCTTGGGGCGGGCCATCGTTCGGCCGGTCGGCGCGCGGTGGTCCGGCAAGGTGGAACCGCCTGTCCGGCCTGCCGTTGAGGCGCCTTCATGGTGTTTCCGGTATATTCATTCCGTCGAGCGTCATAATGTAACGCCGTTTCCGCCCACCCCGTGCGAGGCCCCCCGATGTCCGCCACGCAGGTCATCATCCATCTCTTTGGCGATATCGCGCTGCTCCTGTGGGGCATCCACATGGTGCATAGCGGCGTCATGCGGGCTTTCGGCAGCGAACTCCGGCGTGCGCTCGGCGCGGGCCTGCGCTCGCGCGCCAGTGCATTCATGGCCGGCGTGGGCGTCACGGCCGTGCTGCAGAGCAGCACCGCCACCGCCCTGATGGCGACCTCGTTCACGGCCGAAGGCGTGGTTGCGCTGGCGCCCGCCATGGCGCTGATGCTGGGCGCCAATGTGGGCACGACCCTCATCGTCCAGGCTTTCTCGTTCGATATCAGCCTCGTCTACCCGGTGCTGATCTTCGGCGGCGTCGTGGCGTTCCGGAAGGGCGGACGCACCAAGACGCGCGACCTCGGCCGCGTCGCGATCGGGCTCGGCCTGATGCTGCTGTCGCTGCACCTCCTCACCGAGGCGATCCGCCCGATCGAGAGCGCGCCCGCGATGCGCGACCTCCTCCAGGCCGTGACGCGCGAGCCCGTTCTAAATCTCGCGCTCGCCGCCATCATCACCTGGGCGGCGCATTCCAGCGTCGCCATCGTGCTTTTCGTAATGTCGCTCGCCACGGTCGGGGTGCTGTCGCCCACGGCCGCGCTCGCGATGGTGCTCGGAGCCAATCTCGGCAGCGCCCTGAACCCGCTCATGGAGGGCTCGGGCGGCGATCCCCGGCGCCTGCGGCTGCCGCTCGGCAATTTCATCAACCGCGCCGTCGGCTGCCTGATCGCGCTGCCGCTGCTGCCCGAGATCGCGTCGTGGCTCGCCGTGCTGGATCCCTCTCCGGCCCGGATGGCGGCGCTGTTCCACATGGCGTTCAACATCGTGCTGGCGCTCGCCGCGATGCCGCTGCTCGGCCCGTTCTCCAGGCTGCTGACGCGGCTGCTGCCGCAGACCATCAAGGCCAATGACCCCGGCGCGCCGCAATATCTCGACGCCACCGCGCTGGAGACGCCCAGCGTCGCGCTGTCCAACGCGGCGCGCGAGTCCCTGCGCATGGCCGACGTGGTGGAAGCCATGCTGCGCGGCTCGCAGGACCTGATCCACAGCCTCGACCGCAAGCGCGTGGCCGAGATCGGCCGGCTGGACGACATCGTCGATCGCCTCCATGGCGAAATCGAGCGCTACCTGACGGCGATCAGCCGCGAGGCGTCCAGCGAAGCCGAGACGCGCCGGCTGGCCGAGATCCTCGGCTTCACGATCAACCTCGAGCACATCGGCGACATCGTCGACAAGAACCTCAAGGAGCTCGGGGCCAAGTGCATCAAGAATCGGCTCAAGCTCTCGGGCGAGGGGCTGGCCGAGATCGACTCCATGCACCAGCGCCTGATCGACCACATGCAGCTCGCCATCGCGGTGTTCATCGGCGGCGACGTCAACGCGGCGCGCCGGCTCGTGGCCGAGAAGGAGCAGTTCCGCGAACTGGAGCGCATCGCGACCGAGCGCCATTTCGAGCGCGTGCGTGACGGCGACACGGCCTCCATCGAGACCAGCGCGATCCAGCTCGACATCGTGCGCGACCTGAAGCGCATCGAGGCGCACATCGCGGCCTCCGCCTACCCGCTGCTGGAGCAGAGCGGCGTGCTGCGTCAGAGCCGGCTGCGCTGATCGGCGGGCGGCTTAGAGCTCGGCCCGCCACGGCTCCACGGCGTCGAGCTCCGGCCCGAGCACGTCCTTCACCCACCGGAACGCCGCATTGGCGGCGGGTACGCCTGCATAGATTGCGGTCTGCAGGAGCAGTGAGCGCAGCTCCTCCAGCGAGACGCCGTTCTTGAGCGCCGGGCGGACATGCAGCTTGAACTCCTCCTCGCGGTGCAGCGCCACCATCATGGCGAGCGTCACGCAGGAGCGCGTCTTCCACGGCAGCGTCGGGTCGCCCCAGACCTCGCCCCAGGCCGCCCGTGTGATGAAGTCCTGCCACGGGGCCGCGAACGGACCCGCGCCGGCCAGCGAGCGCTGCACATGGTCCACGCCCAGCACGGCCTTGCGGTTCGAGAGCCCACGCTGAAACGCCGCGTCCGTATGAACGGCGGGCTGTCCGGCCTGGGTTACGAGGAACTCGGCCAAGAGCGCGTTGACGTCGCCGGGCTGCTCGGCGGCGAGAAGATGCGCGGCGTCGGCAACGACCTCTAGCCGCGCGCCCGGGATGGCGGCCGCGAGCTCCTGTCCCATGGCGGGCGTGGTGACTGGATCGCCCGCGCCCGCGATCACGAGCGTCGGGGCTGTGATCGAACCTAGACCGGGCCGCAGGTCCATGTCCCGGATGGCGCGGCAGCAGGCCGCGTAGCCCTTGGGGTCGACGCCGAGCACCATCCTGGTGAAGAAGGCGAGCCGGGCCCGGTCGCGCTCCGCGAAGGCGGGCGTGAACCAGCGGCCCAGCAGCGGCCCGGCGATCGCCGCCATGCCGTCCCGCAGCACGGCCTGGGCGCGCGTCTCCCAGGTTTCGGGCGGCGGCAAGGCCGGCGCGGTGGCCATCAGCACGAGGCTCGCGACCTTTCCGGGATGCCGGATCGCGAGGTTCTGCGCCGTCATGCCACCGAGCGACAGGCCCACCACATGCGCCTTTTCGATCCCGAGCGCGTCCAGCAGGCCGGCGAGATCGTCGCCCAGCGTGTCGATGGTCACCGGCGCGGCGGACGCGGGCGAGCGCCCATGCCCGCGCGTGTCGTAGCGGATCACGCGGTAGCGCCCCGCAAAGGCGCGGGCCTGCGCCTCCCACATCTCCAGGGTGGTCCCGAGCGAGTTGGAAAACACGACCGGAGCCGCGCCCCGCGAGCCGGTCTCATCAAAGAACAGCGTGGTCCCATTCACGTCGATCAGCGGCATGGCGGTGGTCCCGATTGCGATCTGGAGGTTACGACGCCAGCGCGTCCTGGATAGGCTGCGCGGCCGCGACCGCGCGATCCACGAACCGCGCCGCCGCGTCGACGGACGGAGCCGGATCAAACGCCCTGGCGAGCGCGGCGCGGTCGAAGTCGGCCGGCAGTTCGGGCAGGCTCTCGATCACGTCCTGCAGCGAACGGCCCGAAGCGCGGACCGCGCCGGCTGCCTCCTCGACGAGATGGTGCGCCGCCGCGCGCCCGAGCGCGGGCGTCAGCGCGGAGGCTGCCGCGTCGGCGAACAGCAGCCCCTGCGTCAGGTCGACATTGCGGCGCATGCGCTCGGCGTCGACCTCGAGCCCCTCGGCCAGCCGCCGCGCTTCCGCAAGCGCCCCCGAGGCGAGGCCGAACAGTTGCGGCAGCGCGTGCCATTCCGCATGCCAGGCTCCGGCCGGTCGTTCGTGCGCGCCCGTCATGGCCGTGAGCAACGTGGAGGCGAGCCCCGGCGCCGCGCCAGCGGCCGCGAGCATCACCGTGGAAGACACCGGATTGCGCTTGTGCGGCATGGCCGAGGAGCCGCCGCGCCCGGGCGTGTAAGGTTCGGCGACTTCGCCGATCTCCGTGGAGGCGAGGCTGGCCACATCCGTCGCCATCTTGCCCAGGGCGCCGATCAGCATGGCGAGCCAGATCCCGGCCTCCACGACCGCGCTTCGCCGCGTGTGCCAGGACAGGGGCGGAGCCCCGAGGCTCAGCTCGGCCGCGAAGGCGTCCTGCACGGCCGGCCCGTGCTCGCGCAATCCCGCCAGCGTGCCCACCGGCCCGCTGAGCGAGGCCAGCAAGGTCCGCGTGCGAATATCGGGCAGCCGACCGGCGACATCCGCGAGGCCGGCCAGCCAGCCCGCGGCCTTGAAGCCTAAGCTCACCGGCGCGGCGTGCTGCCCATAGGTGCGGCCGACGCACAGCGTCGTCCGGTGCCGGCGCGCTAAGGCTGACAGCCCGGCCAGGGTGGGTCCGAGGTCCCGCCGCAACGCCTCGAAGGCGTCGCGCATCTGCAGCGCCAGCGCGGTGTCGACGATGTCCTGCGTGGTGGAGCCCTTGTGAAATGCGCTTTCCAGCTCCGCCGGCAGGCGCTTCTGCACGGCCTTCACGAACGGAATGGTCGGCACGCCCGCCAGGGCGGTCTCGACGCCCAGTTGCCGCAGATCGAGGCTGCCCGGCTCGATTGCCTCGATGGCGGCCGCCAGAGCCTCCGGCGCCAGCCCGAACCGCGCCTCGGCCCGCGCCAGCGCGGCCTCCGCCCGCAGCATCGCGGCGACCCGCGCCTCGTCCGAAAAGATCGCTCGCATCCGCTCGGTGGCGAAGAGCGGCCCGGTGAGGGCGGAGTCGAGGGCTGAGAAGGTCATCGTGTGTCATGTTCCGGTCGGGTTGCGCAGCATGGCACGCCGGGCAGTAGCCCGAAATGGCGGCCGCCGTGCTCTCCCTCTCCCCACCAGGGGAGAGGGGCAGGGGTGAGGGTGGTTCAGCTGCCTCAAACCCGGTCGTTGGCGCCCCGCCAGTCCACCCTCACCCCAGCCCTCTCCCCGTTCCGGGGAGAGGGGGCCGACGGCATCTAGGCCTCAAAAAACACTGTTTCGCCGTCGCCCTGCAGGCGGATGTCGAACCGGTAGGTCGGCTCGGCTTCGCCCGCCAGCCGCCGGGCGATCAGCGTCCGGCGCCCCTCCTCGTCGGGAACCAGCGCCAGGATGGGGTCAGCCGCGTTTGCGGGCTCGTCCTCGAAATAGATGCGCGTATAAAGATGCTTGAGCATGCCGCGCGCGAACACCGTGACGGCGATGTGAGGCGCCTGCGGCTTGCCGTCCGGGCCCGGAACCTGTCCCGGCTTCACGGTCGTGAACTCATACATGCCATCGGGGGTCGTGGGCGCCCGTCCAAACCCGGCGAAACCGGTGTTGCCGCGGGCGCGGCCATCGGCCGGATGCGCGTAGCGCCCCTCGGGGTCTGCCTGCCAGATCTCGATCATCGCGTCGCCAATGCCGACGCCGTCGCCGTCCAGCACCTGCCCGACCACGCGGATGCGCTCGCCGCCCACCGCCGGGGTCGTGAGGTCGGCCGAGAAGATCTCGCGCGTGTCGTAGTCTTTCGGCGTCAGGCAGTAGGCGAAATAGGGGCCGACCGTCTGCGACGGGGTGATGCCGTCAGTCATCGTGCGGCTCCTCCATGGGGGTGGCGTTGCGGCCGCGCAGCACGATGTCGAACACGAAGCCCAGCGCCCATTCGGGCTGCGTGGTGTCGAGATCGAACCGCGACACCATGCGGTTGCGCGCGCGCTCGTCAGTCACCGAGTTGAAGATCGGATCAAACGGGAACAGCGGGTCGCCCGGGAAATACATTTGCGTCACGAGACGCGACAGGTAGGACGGGCCGAACAGCGAGAAGTGAATATGCGCCGGTCGCCAGGCGTTGTGGTGGTTACGCCACGGGTAAGCGCCCGGCCTGATGGTGACAAAGCGGTAGCGGCCCTCGTCGTCCGTGACGACGCGTCCTGCGCCCGTGAAGTTGGGGTCGAGCGGCGCCGGGTGCTGGTCGGCGACATGCACGTACCGCCCGGCCGCATTGGCCTGCCAGACTTCGAGCAGCGTGTTTGGGACAGGGCGGCCGTCCTCGTCCAGCACGCGGCCGGACACGATGATGCGCTCGCCCAGCGGTTCTCCGGCGTGCTGGAGGGTGAGGTCGGCGTCTTCCGGCCGGACGATCTCATGGCCATAGACCGGGCCGGTCACTTCAGACAGCGTGTGCGGCAGGATCACGAGCGGGCGCTTGGGGTGCCGCTTGGCGGTGCTGCGATAGCCCTCGAACGAGTTGGAGGGGTGCGCCAGCGCGCTCTCCCGCGGGTAGATCAGGCCCATGTCGGTCCTCCTGGCTGTTGTTCGGCTTGGAGATTGCTCAGCCGGGGGAGCTCGCGTTCAGATGCGTTCCACGGCGAGCGCCACGCCCTGGCCGACGCCGACGCACAGCGTCGCGAGGCCGAGCTTGCCGCCCGTCTTGTCGAGATGATGCGCCAGCGTCATGGCCAGTCGCGCGCCCGACATGCCGAGCGGGTGGCCGAGCGCGATGGCGCCGCCGTTGGGGTTCACGTGGTCGGCGTCGTCCGGCAGCCCGAGCCCGCGCAACACCGCGAGCGACTGGCTCGCGAAAGCCTCGTTCAGCTCCAAGGCGTCGAAATCCGACACTTTGAGGCCCAGACGCTCACAGAGCTTCTGCACGGCCGGAACAGGCCCGACGCCCATGATGCGGGGCGCGACGCCAGCGGTCGCCATGCCGAGAATGCGGACGCGCGGGTGCAGGCCGTGCTTGCGGACCGCCTCCGTGGAGGCGACCAGCATCGCGCATGCGCCGTCATTGACGCCGGAGGCGTTGCCGGCCGTCACGGTGCCGTCCGGGCGGACGATGGGCTTCAGCTTGGCGAGCGCATCGGCGGTCGTTTCGCGCGGATGCTCGTCCGTATCGACCGTGATTGGCCCGGCCTTGCCGCCGGGCGTCTCGACGGCGACGATCTCTTCGGCGAAAAACGCCTTGGAACGGGCGGCCCGCTGCTGGCTGCGTAGCGCGAAGGCGTCCTGGTCCTCGCGCGAGACCTGAAAGTCCTGCGCGACGTTCTCGCCCGTTTCGGGCATCGAATCCGTGCCGTATTTCGCCTTCATGGCCTTGTTGACGAAGCGCCAGCCGATTGTGGTGTCGTAGATTTCGGCGGTTCGGCCGAAAGCCTGGTCGGACTTGCCCATCACGAAGGGCGCGCGGGTCATGCTTTCGACTCCGCCCGCGATGGCGAACTCCATCTCGCCGGCCCGGATGGCGCGCGCGGCCGATCCCACGGCGTCGAGCCCGGACGCGCAGAGCCGGTTCAGCGTCGTTCCCGGAACCTCCTGCGGCAGGCCCGCCAGCAGCGCCGCCATGCGGGCGACGTTGCGGTTGTCCTCGCCGGCCTGGTTTGCGCAGCCGAAGAACACCTCGTCCACCTGACCCCAGTCGGCCTCCCGGTTCCGCTCCATCAGGGCGCGGATGGGCGTCGCCGCCAGATCGTCGGTGCGCGTTTTAGCCAGACCGCCGCCGTAGCGGCCGATGGGGGTGCGGACGGCGTCGCAGAGGAAAACATCGCGGCTCATCGGGATCCTCCATGCGCCTTCTTGGTGCGGGCCTGGATGTCGCGCAGCACGTCGAGTTCCTGCGCGGTGGGGGGCGGGGTCTCGCCGACGTTCGCAGCATAACGCACCGGCCAGCCGGTGTTCTCGGCGATCTTCTCACGCGTGACGCCGGGTTGGATGGACACCACAATCATTTCCTTGGTGTCCTCGTCCGGCTCGAACACGCACAGATCCGTCATCAGCCGGCTCGGCCCCTTGGTCTTCACCCCCATGGCGCGGCGTTCGCGGCCCGTGCGGCCATGACCCATGGAGGTGATGAACTCCAGCTCGCCGACAAACGAGCGCGGCGATTGCGCCATTGTGATGAAGATCTCGCCGCAGTTCGTCGCGATCTCGGGCGCGCCGCCGCCGCCCGGCAGCCGCACCTTGGGGGCATCGTATGGGCCCACCACGGTGGTGTTCAGGTTGGCGAAGCGGTCGATCTGCGCCCCGCCCAGGAAACCGACCGTGATGCGCCCGCCCTGCAGCCAGTAGCGGAACATCTCCGGCACCGACACGGTGGTGAGCGCCGTGTCGCAGAGCTCGCCGTCGCCGATGGAGAGCGGCAGCACGTTGGGACGGGTCGCCAGCGTGCCGCTCTCGTAGATCAGCGTGATCTGCGGCGCGTGCGTCAGGCGCGCGAGGTTGCAGGCCGCCGAGGGCGCGCCGATGCCGACGAAGCACACGTCGTCGTTCTTCAGCGCGCGGGCGGCCGCGATGGTCATCATCTCGGTGGGGGTGTGGTCGGTCATGATGGTCCCCTCACGCGACCTTGCGGCCATGGGCCGCGAAGGCATCAGGCCCCTTGGCGAGAACGTTGTCCTTGATCCAGGCCAGGAATCCGTCCCGGTCGCGGGAAATTTTGTCCCACGCGATGTAGAAGGCGTTGTCGCGCTTGTAGTAGCCCTGCGCGTAGGACGGGTGCGCGCCGCCGGGCACGACCGCGATGGCGGTCACGGTCCAGCTCGGCAGCACCACGGCGTTGCGGTTGAGCGGGCCGAAGTCGTCCACCATCTCCTCGACGGTGACGATCGAGCGCCGGGACGCCAGCACGGTCTCCTTCTGAACCCCCGTGATGCCCTCCAGCAGAACGTTGCCCTCCCGGTCCGCCCGCAGCGCGTGGATGACGCCGACATCCGGCCGGATCGCCGGCACGGCGGCCAGCTCCTCGCCCGTGAACGGGCAGGTTATGCGCTTGATGTTGAGATTCACCTTCGGGAGATCGACGCCGAGATAGCCGCGGAACATCGCGAAGGGCAGGTTGGACGCGCCGGCCTCGTAGGCGTTCGCCATGGCGGCGTGGGAGTGCTCCTCGATGGCGAGCTTGTGCGGCCAGCCGTTCTCCACCGCGTCGCGCAGCCGGTGCAGCGAGCCCACGCCCGGATTGCCGCCCCACGAGAAAACGAGCTTCTCGGCGCAGCCCATGCCGATGAGCTGATCGTAGATGATGTCCGGGGTCATGCGGTAGAGGGTCAGGCCCTTGCAGCCCTGGCGGATCACCTCGTGCCCGGCCGCGTGCGGGATCAGATGGGTGAACCCTTCCATCGCGACCTTGTCGCCGTCGCGAATGCACTCGGCCACTGCGTCACGCAGCGTCATGAAGCGCGCCATCCGGGGTGTCTCCTCGCCGTGGTGTCGGCTTGACGTGTTCGCATTACGAACATACATTCGTATTGCGAACATTTTAGGTCCGGCGAAACCGGCCCGTCAAGGCGTGCGGCTTCGGTTTCCAATCGGTCGAGGCTGCGCCCGGCGCGTGTCGCGACCATCGAGGGTGGCTGAGAATGGAGGCGGGACCGGCGCCGATCAGCGAAGACGATCCGTCCTATGTGGGCGCGTTGGCGCGCGGGTTGTCGGTGATCCGCGCCTTCGACATCGGCCGCGAAAGCCTGACGCTGGCGGACGTCGCGAAGGCCACCTCGCTTCCGCGCGCGACCGTCCGGCGGTCGCTTCTCACCCTGCAGGCGCTCGGCTACGTGGCGAGCGACGGCAAGCAGTTTCGGCTCACGCCGCGCATCCTGTCGCTCGGCTACGCCTATCTGGCGTCCACGCCGCTCACGCGCGTTCTCCAGCCGGCGCTGGAGGCCGTGAGCGAGCGCACGCATGAAAGCTGCTCGGCCTGCACGCTGGACGGCCCCGAGATCGTCTATGTGGCGCGCGCCGCCACCAAGCGGATCATGTCGGTGGGGCTGGCCGTCGGCAGCCGCCTGCCGGCCTATTGCACGTCCATGGGGCGGGTGCTGCTGGCCGCCGAGCCGCCCGAGACGGCGCGGCGCATCCTGGCCCAGTCAGACCTGCGCCGGCTGACCCCCCACACCGAAACCGACATCGACGCCCTGATGACGATCCTCGACCAGGTCCGCCGGGACGGCTACGCGCTGGTGGACCAGGAACTCGAGGTCGGGCTGCGCTCGGTCGCCGCGCCGGTCCGCAACTCGGCAGGGCAGGTTCTGGCGGCCATGAACGCCAGCGCGCAAGCCGGCCGAATCTCGGCCGAGCGCCTCGTCGAGACCGCGTTGCCGGTGCTGCGCGAGCAGGCCGAAAGCCTCCGGGCCTCCCTCGTAAGCTGACGCCGCTTCGGCGCTTCTCCTCCGGTGTGCGGCTGCGTCCGACGGGCGCAGCCGGGGAACAGAACCGCCTTCCGGCGGTTCAACCCGTCCCATCACTGGAGGCCAACCATGATTCCGAAACTTGCCGCCGCCGCGTTCGCGACCGCCATCACGTTTGCTGGTCTTGGCATATCGAGCGCCCAGGCGGCTCCGGCCGCGCCGGCGGCTGTGGACTCGTCCGTCCAGGGCGGCGGACTGCTGAACGACGTGCGCTGGGTGTGTGGTCCGCGCGGCCGCAACTGCGTCTGGCGTGGCGGCCCCGGCCCGCGCTTCGCCCGCCCGGCCCCGTTCCGCCGCTGCGTCACGCGCGTTCAGCGTGGTCCCTGGGGCGTGCGCCGGGTCCGCACCTGCCGCTGAACACAGCGTCTGAATCAGGAACCCCGCCGGACGCGAGTCCGGCGGGGTTTTCGTTTTGCGATCTGTTGCAGGCGCCGCCATGGCGGGCGATCCCGCCATGGCGGCGCGGCTCAGGCCCCGCCGATCTTCCGGCTGGACCCGGCGCTGGCCATGGATGACCCGCTCAAGCCGGTCGAGCTCGATCCGGTCGCATCCGCGCCCGTGCCGGTAGTCCCGGTGGTCGAGGAGCCGGCCGTGTCGCCATAGCTCACCGCGCCGGGGTTCTGCGACCCGGTATGCGTTCCCGCCGAAGACGAACTCGTCGACCCGGATCCGGTGGAGCCAGCCCTGGCCGCGGCCGCGCCCGATCCATACAGGCTCTGGTTCGAGTCCGTGGACGTTGATCCGGATCCGGAGCCATAGCCGGAGCGCTGCTTCACCCGGATGTTGTTCTGCACGTGGGTCACGCCCGAGACCGTCTCGGCGATATCCTCGGCGTGGCGCTTGGCGAAGCGTTCCTCCACCGAGCCGCTCAGCGTGACTTCGCCGTTCTGGACCGTGACGTCGATGTCGCTAGCGTCAATGTGCGGGTCGTCCGTCAGGCGGTCGTTGACGTCCTCGCGGATGCGGTCGTCCGAGCGGGCGTAGCCCTTGGGGCCACGGCCGCGGTGCTGGGCGTCGCGCTGCGCGTCCTGGAGCCGGCGGCGCTCGGCGTCGTCATCGCCGAACCATGAGGCCACCTCGTCGCTGGCGCGCTCGAAGAAGCCGCGGTCGTCGTCGCGGCCATAGCCGCGATCCTGAGAGCCGTAGCCCTGCGAACCGTAGCCCTGCGAGCCCCGGCCGTAGCGATCGCGGTCCGAGCCCTGGCTGTAGGAACCAGCGCCCCAGCTGGAGCCAGAAGAACGCCCGAAGTCGCCACCGCGGCCATAGTCGCTCGTGTCGCCTCGGCCATAGCCGCCGGAGCGGCCGGACGAACCATAGCCGTAGCGGTCTTCGCCGCCGGCCGAGTAGGACGCTGCGCCGCGGCTCGGCCCGTATTCGGGAGCCACCGGCTCGTCGAAACGCGACCGCGATCCGAATCCGGACCCGCCGCCCGAGCCGCCGGAGCCGCTGAACGATCCGCGCTCACGGTCGCCGCCGCGCGAGCCGCCCCAGTCGTCGCCGCGCGAATAATCGTTGCTCCAGCTGTCGCGGCCACGCTCGTCGCGGCCCCAGTCGCCGGCCCGCTCCCAGGTCTGGTTGCGGCCATAGTCGGAGCCGCCGCGCGAACCGGACGCGCCCGAGCCGCTCCCGAACTGACCGCCACGGTTGCGGTCGCCGCCATAGCGGTTTTCCGAGCCGGAAGTCCGGCTGCTCGAGCCATAGCGGTTCTCCGAGCCGCCATAGCGGTTGTCCGAGCCGCCATAGCGGTCCTCGGTCCAGCGCTGGCGGTCCGGGTCGCGATATCGATCGTCGTTTGCCATGGGAATCCTCCACTCCTGCATGCAGGCGTTATGGGCTGCCGAGCGGCAGCCTGTTTGGGAAGAGCCCATTCAATGCCCCCAAGATGGGGAAGTTCCGGCGTGGTTAAGACAGCCCGCGCCGGCGCGGTGCAGCTTGCGCCGCCCCCTCAGGTGCGAAAGCCGCGCACGAAATCCAGCAGCGTCGCGATCGCGGCGTCCGCGTCCGCCTCCGTCATCGACTCGGCCGGGTTGTGGCTGATTCCGCCCTTGCACCGCACGAACAGCATGCCCACCGGGCACAGCGACGCCATCGCCATGGCGTCGTGCCCGGCGCCGGAGGGCAGCTCCAGCACGGGGATCTGCCGGCCCGCCACCGCGGCCGCAAGCCCGGCCCGGATCGCCGGGTCGCAGGGCGCGGCGGGCGCGTCATAGAACGGCTCGATCGTGAGCGTCACGCCGCGCCGCTCCGCGATGGCGCGGCATTCGCGCTCCACGGCGGCCACCAGGGCGGTGCGGATCACGTCGTCGGGGCTGCGGACGTCCAGCGTGAACAGCACCCGCCCCGGGATTACGTTGACGGCGTTGGGCTCCACCGTGAAACGCCCCACGGTCGCGACCGTGTCGGGCTGCCCGGCGCCGAGCCGCTCGATCGCGAGCGCCATTTCGGCCGCCGCCGCGAGCGCATCCTGGCGCAGCGTCATCGGCACCGTGCCGGCATGCCCGGCCATGCCCGACACGGTCAGCCGCCGCCGGCTCGCGCCGTTGATGGCCGTGACGACCCCGACCGGCAGGTCGCGAGCCTCCAGCACGGGCCCCTGCTCGATGTGGACCTCCACATAGGCGAGCACGCTCGCGGGATCGCGCCGCAGCGACATGATGTCGTCCGGATTGCCGCCGAACCGCACCAGCGCGTCGCGCAGGCTAATCCCGTCCTCGTCCCGGCCATCCAGCGTGGCGGCGTCGAAGGCGCCGGCCAGCGCGCGGGAGGAGGAAAGATTGCTCGGAAACCGGACATTCTCCTCGTCCCCGAAGGCGAGCGCCTCCACGGCGAAAGGCAGGCGCTCGCCGGACTTCGCGAGTTCCTCGATCACCCCGATCGCCGCGATCACGCCCAGCGTGCCGTCAAAAGCGCCGGCGTCCTTCACGGTGTCGATGTGCGAACCGATCAGCAACGCGGGCAATCCCGGCGTCGCGCCCTCGTAGCGCCCCACCACGGTGCCGAGCGCGTCGACGTGGACGCTGTCGCATCCGGCCGCACGCATCATCTCCGCCACCGCATCCGCGGCATGCCGGTGGGATGGGGAGAGATACAGGCGGTGGATCTGGCCCGGGACGTCCGTGAAGGCGCGGAGCTGCTCCAGGCGCTCGAAGGCGCGCGAGCCGAGCGTGACGGGAAGGCGGATGGACGGCACGATGCTGGTCATGGCGGGAAGCTAAGCCGGAACCGACCGCGGCGGCAACGCCGCCCGGTTCGGGCGAGCGCAATTGTGCCTCTCCCCCGCTGGCGCGCGGCGCCCTATGGTGCCGCATGGCCGCCGTCTCGCGGCTTTCCGGAACGTCCCATCATGACCGAACTCACCCTTGCGGCCGCCCAGGCCCTCGTGTCCGCCGCCCTCGCGCATGGCCGCGAGAAAACCATGCAGCCGCTCGCCGTCGCGGTGCTCGACGCACGTGGGGCGTTGCGCGCCTTCGGGGCCGAGGACGGAACCAGCCTGAAGCGCGGCGACATCGCGCGCGGCAAGGCCTCGGGCGCGATCGCGCTCGGCGTCGGCTCGCGCGCGCTGCACCGCATGGCGCAGGAGCGCCCGCATTTCATCGAATCCATGCACGGCGTCGTCGGCGCGCTCGTGCCGGTGCCGGGCGGCGTCCTGCTGCGCGACGCCTCGGGCGCCGTGATCGGCGCCGTCGGCATCTCGGGCGACAACGCCGACAACGACGAGGCCGCCGCCCTGGCAGGCGCGGCGGCGGTGGGCCTCACGGCCGATCCCGGCAAATGATCACCCTCCCGGGCGCGCGGCAGGCTTGCGCGCCCGGGGCTGGACAGGCCGGCCGCGCCGGGCTTGGCTCACGGAAGCCGCCGCTTTTGCGAACGGCGAGCCGCCAAACAAGGCGGCCAAGGAGGGGAGACCGCAGATGCCGCGCTTCGCCGCCAATCTGTCCATGATGTTCACCGAGTGGGAGTTCCTGGACCGCTTCGCGGCGGCCTCGGACGCCGGTTTCTCGGCCGTCGAATTTCTGTTCCCCTACGAGCATCCGCCCGAGGCCATCGAGCAGCGCTTGCGCGAAAACGGCCTGACCCAGGCTCTTTTCAACCTCTGGCCCGGCGACTGGCAGGCAGGCGAGCGCGGCATCGCGGCGCTGCCGGGGCGTGAAGCCGAGTTTCGTGACAAGCTGCAGGTCGCGGCCGCCTATGTGGAGGCGACCGGAGTGCGCCGCGTCCACCTGATGAGCGGCATGGCCGACCCGGCTGACGCCGCCGCGCAAAGCTGCTTTGCAGCCAACCTGGCGCTTGCCTGCGAGCAGATTGGCCAGCTCGGCGCCGACGTGCTGCTCGAGCCCATCAACGGCCGCGACATGCCGGGCTACTTCATGAACAGCTTCGATCGCGCGGCCGCGATCATCAAGCAGGCGGGCCGACCGAACCTGAAGCTGCAGTTCGATTTCTACCATCGCCAGATCCTGCATGGCGACGTCACGATGGCGTTCCGGGCCATGCAGCCGATCACCGGGCATGTGCAGATCGCCAGCGTGCCGAGCCGCCACGAGCCGGCCGGCGAGGAGCTGAACTACCCGTTCGTGTTCGAGGAGCTGGACCGCCTCGGCTATGACGGTTTCGTCGGCTGCGAATACCGGCCCCGCGCCGGCACGGTGGAAGGCCTCGGCTGGTTCGCGCCCTGGCGGCGCAAGACCTGACGCGTCCGCGATGGCCGAACCCGCCAAGCCCCGCCGCAAGGTGCTGTTCATCACCACCGACCAGCAGCGGGCTGACGCGCTCGCACTCGCGCCGGATTTCGATCTCTGCCCCAACCTGAAGGCGCTCGCGGCCGAGGGCGTGACCTTCACGCGGCACTACACCTGCGCGGCGCCCTGCGGTCCCGCCCGGGCGACGCTGCTGACCGGGCTCTATCCCTTCGTGCATCGCTCCGTCCGCAACGCCACGCCGCTGGACGCGCGGCACGGCAACGTCTTCATGGAGGCGCGCCGGGCCGGCTACGACCCGGTGCTGTTCGGCTACACGGATTCGGCCATCGACCCGCGCGCCACTGTGCCGGGCGATCCCCGGACCCGCAGCTTCGAGGGCGTGCTGCCGGGCTTGCGGCTCGAGGCGGCGCTCAACGAGGCGAGCCTGGAGCCCTGGCTCACCGACCTCGCCAAGCGCGGCTACGAGCTCCCCAAGCGCCTGCGCAACATCTACCGCCACCCCGGCTCAACCAAGGTGATGCCGGCGTTCTCACGCGGCGCGGCGCTTTATCGGGCCGAGGATTCCGACACCGCCTGGCTCACCGACAAGCTGCTCGATTTCTGGCGCCTGCGTCGGGACGAGGACTGGTTCGTCCACCTCGTCTGGTACCGCCCGCACCCGCCCTTCATCGCGCCCGAGCCCTACAACCGCCTCGTGCCCGCCGACGCGGTCGCCCCGCCGAGCCGTCGCGAGACCATCGAGGAGGAGCGCGCCGCGCACCCGTTCCTGGACGCCTGGCTGCACGAGCAGAACACGGCCGACTACCTGAAGACGCAGGTCAACACCCAGGAATCGAGCCCCGCCGAGATCCAGGACATCCGCGCCGTGTATCTGGGCCTCCTGGCCGAGGTGGACGCCAATCTGGGCCGTGTGGTCGCCCACCTGAAGCACACCGGCGAGTGGGACGAGACGCTGGTGGTGTTCACGTCCGACCACGGCGAACTGCTGGGCGATCACTGGTGCTGGGGCAAGGGCGGCTTCCACGACGCCTCCAACCACGTGCCGCTGATCATCCGCGCGCCCGGCATGCCGGCGGAGCACAGGGGACGGGTGGTCGACGCCTTCACCGAATCGGTGGATCTCGCCCCCACGATTCTCGAATGGCTGGGCCTGGAAACGCCCGCCGAGATGAACGGGGCGTCGCTGGGCCCCTGGTTGCGTGGCGAGACGCCGGCCGCCTGGCGCGACTACGCGTTCTGGGAGTTCGACTTCCGCACGCTGGGCGGCGGCGGCCTTGAAGCCGCGCTCGGGCTCATGCCCGACCAATGCACGCTCGACGTCATCCGCGAGCGGCGTTGGAAATACGTGCACTTCACCACCTTGCCGCCGCTTCTCTTCGATCTCGACGACGACCCGGGCGAATTCAAGAACCTCGCGGACGATCCCGCCTACGCGAGCGAGCGGGCTCGCCTCGCCGGCCGCCTGCTGTCGCATCGCATGCTCCACGCCGAGCGCACGCTGACAAACACCAAGCTCG
This sequence comes from Alsobacter sp. P4_H11, assembly GCF_056400925.1. Taxonomy (NCBI): domain Bacteria; kingdom Pseudomonadati; phylum Pseudomonadota; class Alphaproteobacteria; order Hyphomicrobiales; family Alsobacteraceae; genus Alsobacter; species Alsobacter sp. P4_H11. The sequence continues at coordinate 453,784 of NZ_JBFUKI010000002.1, read as the reverse complement.
CCCATGCAGGCGTGAAGACCTGGACGGGCGACCGCGGCCTGGTGCCGCCTTCGTTTCAGGCAGCGCCGGCTGGCGCCTAAAACAAAGGCAGACGCGTAAACCGAATCCGCATCCTGCGCGCTCCGCGTGCGAAACGGCCGACGACGCAAGATCCTGCTGCGAGCCCTGCCGCCACGTTCCAGCGCCGCCCAAGCTTGCCTCCAGCGTCCGTTTCGCTCGCATTTTATGCGAATCCAGCGTTCCGCCCGTTGTCGTCAACTGCTGGCACGGCGCTTGCGAACCTTCCTTTTCGGTCCATGAACCCGCGTTTAGGAGGGGGCTCTATCCATGTCGCTTCGTTTCAAGTCTTTCGTAGCCGCCGCGGCCGTCGCCGCCGGGGTGACGCTCGCCTCGGCCGGCGCCCAGGCCCAGACCATCAAGGTCGGCATCCTGCATTCGCTTTCGGGCACCATGGCGATCAGCGAGACCACGCTGAAGGACGTCATGCTCATGCTCATCGACGAGCAGAACAAGAAGGGCGGCCTCCTCGGCAAGAAGCTCGAGGCCGTCGTGGTCGACCCGGCCTCCAACTGGCCGCTCTTCGCCGAGAAGGCCAAGGAGCTGCTGCTCAAGGACAAGGTCGCGGCCACATTCGGCTGCTGGACCTCGGTGTCGCGCAAGTCCGTGCTGCCGGTGTTCGAGGAGAACAACGGCATCCTGTTCTACCCGGTGCAGTACGAGGGTGAAGAGTCCTCCAAGAACATCTTCTACACCGGCGCCGCTCCGAACCAGCAGGCGATCCCGGCCGTCGACTACCTGGCCGAGAACGAGAAGGTCCAGCGTTGGGTGCTGGCCGGCACCGACTACGTCTACCCGCGCACCACCAACAAGATCCTCGAGGCCTACCTTAAGTCCAAGGGCGTGAAGTCCGAGGACATCATGATCAACTACACGCCCTTCGGTCATTCCGACTGGCAGACGATCGTCGCCGACATCAAGAAGTTCGGCTCGGCCGGCAAGAAGACCGCCGTCGTGTCGACCATCAACGGCGACGCCAACGTGCCGTTCTACAAGGAACTCGGCAACCAGGGCGTGAAGGCGACCGACATCCCGGTCGTGGCGTTCTCGGTGGGCGAGGAAGAACTCGCCGGCATCGACACGAAGCCGCTGCTCGGCCATCTCGCCGCCTGGAACTACTTCCAGTCCGTCGACGTGCCGGTCAACAAGGCCTTCATCGAGCAATGGAAGGCCTACACCAAGAACCCGAAGCGCGTGACCAACGACCCGATGGAGGCGCACGTCATCGGCTTCAACATGTGGGTCAAGGCCGTCGAGAAGGCCGGCACCACCGACACCTCCGCGGTGATCGACGCCCTGGTCGGCGTCACCGTCCCGAACCTCTCGGGCGGCTACTCGGCCATGATGCCGAACCACCACATCACCAAGCCGGTCCTGATCGGCGAGATCAAGGCCGACGGCCAGTTCTCCATCGTGCAGCAGACCGCCCAGGTGGTCGGCGACGAGTGGTCGGACTACCTCGAAGGCTCCAAGGACCTGATCTCCGATTGGCGCGCCCCGATGTCCTGCGGCAACTTCAACGTGAAGACCGGCAAGTGCGGCGGCGCCTCCAAGTAAGCTGACGTCCAAGATCGTCATCCCCGGCCGGCCGCTCGCCCGTCGGCCGGAGATTGCGCACCAACCTGGACCGCGGGCCTCCGGCCCGCATCCGTCGGCCCAGCCCCGTGCAGGCCGGAGACCCGCGGTCCAATCCCCTCCGCCACAAGGTTTGCAACCGATGCGTATCGCGCGCCTCCTCGCCGCCCTGCTCGGGCTGGCCCTGGCCTCCGTCGCCTCCGCGCCCACGCGCGCCGCCGACCTAGACGCCTCCTTCGCGCGCATCGCCACCGAGAATTTCGGCGAGATCGAAGCCGCCATCGGCGATCTCGGCGCCACGGGCGACCCCAAGGCCGCAGCCGCCCTGCAGGCGCTCACCGACAGCCGCCTCGTCTATGCGCCCGCCGACAAGGGCGTGTTCATCAAGACGCCGGATGGCAAGTTCATCGACGCCCGCACGGGCGCGGCCCCGGCCGCCGAGCCGTTCGGGACCAAGCCGGTGCGCGTCAACAACCGCGTCCGCCGCGCGCTGGAAGCCGCATTGGGCTCCCTCACGCTGCTCGCTCCCGATCCGGCCAAGCGCCTCGCCGCCGCCGAGGCGGTGCTGAAATCCCGCGACGCCGCCGCGATTCCGGCGCTGGACGCCGCGATCGGCAAGGAAACCGACGCCCGCATCAAGAAGACCATGGTGCAGGCCCGCGCCGCCGCCGTGCTCGGCAAGGCGGACGCCACCGACGCCGAGAAGGTTTCGGCCATTGACGTGGTGGCCGAACGCGGCGACCAGGACACGCTGTCGCTGCTCGCCAACCTGCGCGCCAACGGCACCCCGATCGTCAAGATGGCGGCCGAAACAGCGGCCGGCGCAATTGAGCGGCGCCTCGCGGTGCTCTCTTCCGTGCAGAACGTCTGGTACGGCCTTTCGCTCGGCTCCGTGCTGCTGCTGGCCGCCATCGGGCTGGCGATCACGTTCGGCGTCATGGGCATCATCAACATGGCGCATGGCGAGATGGTGATGCTGGGGGCGTACACGACCTTCGTTGTGCAGGAAGTGCTGCGCACCCGGTACCCGGCGCTGTTCGACTGGTCGCTCGCGATGGCGATTCCGCTCGCTTTCCTGGTGTCGGGCGCGGTCGGCGTGCTGATCGAGCGCAGCGTCATCCGCTTCCTGTATGGCCGGCCGCTCGAAACGCTGCTCGCCACCTGGGGGGTGAGCCTCATTCTCCAGCAGGCCGTGCGCTCCTGGTTCGGCGCCAACAACCGCGAGGTCGGCGCGCCGTCCTTCATGTCCGGCTCCTTCGACTTCATGGGCCTCGCCATCACGTATGGACGGCTCTGGATCGTGGTGTTCGGCGCTCTCGTGTTCGGCGCGCTGCTGTTCGTCCTCAAGGCCACGTCCTTCGGGCTGAAGATGCGGGCCGTCACCCAGAACCGCCGCATGGCGTCCTGCATGGGCATCCGCACGCCCTGGGTCGACTCGCTCACCTTCGGGCTCGGCTCCGGCATCGCCGGGATCGCCGGGGTGGCGCTTTCGCAGATCGACAACGTCTCGCCAAACCTCGGCCAGAGCTACATCGTCGACAGCTTCATGGTGGTGGTGTTCGGCGGGGTCGGGAACCTGTGGGGCACGCTGGTGGCCGCCATGAGCCTGGGCATCGCCAACAAGTTCCTGGAGCCCTTCGCGGGCGCGGTGCTGGGCAAGATCCTGCTGCTGATCTTCATCATCCTGTTCATCCAGAAGCGTCCCCGCGGGCTGTTCGCCCTCAAGGGACGGGCGGTCGAAGCATGATCCTGTCAAAGCTCATCCACGACCTCGACTGGCGCGGCCGGGTCTTCCTGCTGGTGCTCGCCGCCGTCGCCGTGCTGGTGCCGGTTCTGAACCTGGCGGTGCCGGCCGGCTCGGCCTTCAATGTCCCCACCTACCTGGTGTCGCTGCTCGGCAAGTATCTCTGCTACGCCCTGCTCGCCATCGCGCTCGACCTCGTCTGGGGCTATTGCGGCATCCTCTCGCTCGGCCACGGCGCCTTCTTCGCGCTCGGCGGCTACGCGATGGGCATGTACCTGATGCGCCAGATCGGAACCCGCGGCGTCTACGCCAACCCGATCCTGCCGGACTTCATGGTGTTCCTGAACATGAAGGAACTCCCCGTCACATGGTGGGGCTTCCAGCATTTTCCTTACGCGATGCTGATGGTGCTCGTCGTTCCGGGCCTGCTCGCCTTCGTGTTCGGCTGGTTCGCGTTCCGGTCGCGGGTCACCGGCGTGTATCTCTCCATCATCACGCAGGCGATGACCTACGCGCTGCTGCTGGCCTTCTTCCGCAACGACATGGGGTTCGGCGGCAACAACGGCCTCACCGACTTCAAGGACATCCTGGGCTTCAACATCCAGGCGCAGAGCACCCGCGTGGCGCTGTTCGTCGCCAGCGTCATCGCCCTTGCGCTCGGCTACCTGATCGCCCGCGCGATGGTGACATCGGCCTACGGCAAGGTTCTGATCGCGATCCGGGACGCCGAGAGCCGGGCCCGCTTCATGGGCTACCGGGTGGAGCGCTACAAGCTGGTCGCCTTCACGGTGTCGGCCTGCATGGCGGGCGTCGCCGGCGCGCTCTACGTGCCGCAGGTCGGCATCATCAATCCGTCCGAGTTCGCCGCCGCCAACTCCATCGAGGCGGTGATCTGGGTCGCGGTGGGCGGACGCGGCACGCTGGTGGGCGCGGCGCTGGGCGCAGTCTTGGTGAACTGGGCCAAGACCTGGCTTACCGGCGCCTTCCCGGAGATCTGGCTGTTCGGCCTGGGCGCGCTGTTCGTGGTCGTCACCCTGTTTCTGCCCAAGGGCATCATCGGGACGCTCTCGGAATGGAGCGCCCGGCGCTCCGACCAGCGCGCCGCCTCGGTCGCCGCCGAGGCCGGGATCGGGCAGCCGCCCGCTGCGCCACAGCCGGCTGGAGCGGAGTGAGCCCATGTCGTCCGTGACCAACCCGGAGCTCACCCAGTCGATCCTCTATCTCGACGGCGTCAGCGTTTCGTTCGACGGCTTCAAGGCGCTGAACAGCCTTTCCATGGTGATCGGCCATGGCGAAATGCGCGCCATCATCGGCCCCAACGGCGCCGGCAAGACCACCATGATGGACGTCATCACGGGCAAAACCCGACCCGACGAGGGCGACGTTCTCTTCAACGGCACAGTGGACCTCACCGCCATGGACGAAGCCTCCATTGCGGAGCTCGGCATCGGCCGCAAGTTCCAGAAGCCCACCGTGTTCGAGAGCCACACGGTGGACGACAACATCCTGCTCGCCATGAAGGGACCGCGCTCGGCCAAGTCGTCCCTGTTCGGCTGGCGCAATCGCGTCCGCGACGACGAGAAGGACCACGTGCTGGAGACCATCGGGCTCAAGGACCACCGCAAGCGCCTCGCGGCGGATCTCTCGCACGGCCAGAAGCAGTGGCTCGAGATCGGCATGCTGCTGGCGCAGGATCCCAGGCTGCTGCTGGTCGACGAGCCGGTCGCCGGCATGACCGACCACGAGACCGAGCAGACGGCCGCCCTGCTGGCCGAAATCGCCAGGACGCACGCCGTCGTGGTGGTGGAACACGACATGCATTTCGTGCGCGCGCTCGGCTGCAAGGTCACCTGCCTGCACGAGGGCTCGGTTCTGGCCGAGGGCGCGATCGACGCCGTTTCCACCAACGACCGCGTGGTCGAAGTGTACCTGGGACGCTGACCATGCTCTCCGTCGAGTCCATCGACCTCTATTACGGCGCGGCGCAGGCGTTGCGCGGCGTGAGCCTGCAGGCGCAGCCCGGCAAGGTCACGTCCGTGCTCGGCCGCAACGGCGTCGGCAAGTCCTCGCTGCTGCGGGCCATCACGGGCGTGCAGCCTGTGCGGGGCGGCAGGATCGTCTGGAAGGGCCAGGACCTCGGCGGCCTCGCGCCCTTCGATCGCGCCCGGCGCGGCATCGCGTATGTGCCGCAGGGGCGGGAGATCTTCCCGCTGCTCACCGTGAAGGAAAACCTCGAAACCGGCTTCTCGCCCCTGCCGCGCGGCGAGCGCTTCATCCCGGCCGAGATCTTCGACCTCTTCCCGGTGCTGAAGGACATGCTCAACCGCCGCGGCGGCGATCTCTCGGGCGGCCAGCAGCAGCAGCTCGCCATCGGCCGCGCGCTGGTGACGCGCCCGAGCCTGCTGGTGCTGGACGAGCCGACGGAGGGCATCCAGCCCTCCATCATCAAGGACATCGGCCGCGCCATCGACTACCTTCGCCAAAAAGGCGACATGGCGATCCTGCTGGTGGAACAATATTTCGAATGGGCCCGCGACCTCTGCGACAGCTACGCGGTGATGGACCGCGGCCAGATCGTGCTCGCCGGCGCCCGCGCCGACATGGTCGAGACCGATGTGCGCCGGCATCTCTCGGTGTGAGGCCATGAATCGCCTCTCCGTCCTTGCGAGGAGCGCAGCGACGCGGCAATTCAGAAGCTGGGCATCGAGCTCAAACCCGCTTCCATCAGCTGGATTGCTTAGCTGCGCTCGCAATGACGGGAGCTTGGCCTGACGATGCTGCGCGATCCTCAACCAGAGGCGGCAGGCGCATCCTCGGTGGCCGCTCTGCCCGCCTATGTCCGCGCCAGCGGCGTCATCCAGGCGCGCTTCGCCCCGACCGGGCGCGGCACCCGCGTGATGGCGCTGCGCGAGGCGGGCGGCTATCGGCTGAAGTTTCCCAAGGCGCCCGGCTGCGAAGCCGTGCTGATCAACACCGGCGGCGGCATGACGGGCGGCGACCGGCTGGACGTGTCGCTCACGCTCGACGCGCAGGCCGAGGCGGTGCTGACCACGCAATCGGCCGAGAAGATCTACCGGTCCGACGGCGCGGCGGCCGAGATCGCGGTGGACGTGCAACTCGCCGAAGGCGCGCGCCTGTCCTGGCTGCCTCAGGAAGCCATCCTGTTTTCCGGCTCGCGCCTGCGGCGGCGGCTGAAGGCCGCGATGGCGGCGGATGCGACGTTGACGCTGGCCGAGTCCGTGGTGTTCGGCCGCGTCGCCTCCGGGGAGACGCTGGGCGATGGGCTGTTCGACGACCGCTGGGAGATCCGCCGCGGCGGATGCCTCGTCTTCGCCGAAGCCGTGCGGCTGGACGGCCCGTTGGCCGCCACGCTGAACCGCCCGGCGCTGGGCGGCGGCGCGCGGGCGGTTGCGGCCGTCCTGCACCTCGCGCCGGACGCGGAAAGCCGCCTCGAAGAGGCGCGCGCCGCGCTCGAGAACGCACAATCCGATTGCGGCGCGAGCGCCTGGAACGGCATGCTGTGCGTACGTTTCGCGGCCGAGTCTCCGGCCGTCCTGCGGGCCGACATGGCCGCGTTTCTGTCCGGATTCCAATCGGGCCCGCTGCCGCGGGTCTGGCAATGCTGAGCGAGATCGTCCGATGAACCTCTCCCCGCGCGAGAAGGACAAGCTGCTGATCGCCATGGCGGCCAACGTGGCCCGCCGCCGGCTCGAACGCGGCGTGAAGCTCAACCACCCCGAGGCGATCGCGCTGATTACCGACTTCGTGGTGGAAGGCGCGCGCGACGGCCGCTCCGTGGCCGACCTCATGGAGGCGGGCGCCCATGTAATCACGGCCGACCAGGTGATGGACGGCATCGCCGAGATGATCCACGACGTGCAGGTGGAAGCCACCTTCCCGGACGGCACCAAGCTGGTCACCGTGCACAACCCCATCCGGGGCGCGTCCGGCGCGGTGATCCCGGGCGAGGTGATGACGCTGGACGGCGACATCGTCATGAATATCGACCGCAAGACGGTCGCGCTGGCGGTCGCCAACACGGGTGACCGGCCCATCCAGGTCGGCAGCCACTACCATTTCGCCGAGACCAACGCGGCCCTCAGCTTCGACCGGGCTCGCGCCCGCGGCATGCGCCTCGACATCCCGGCCGGCACGGCCGTGCGCTTCGAGCCCGGCCAGACCCGCGAGGTCCGGCTGGTGGCGCTCGCCGGCAATCGCGAAGTGTACGGGTTCCGCCAGGACGTGATGGGCAAGCTGTGAAGCGCTCCTCCGTCATTGCGAGCGCAGCGAAGCAATCCACCTGATGCGGGCAACATGCCCGGCGCCTGGATTGCTTCGTCGCTGCGCTCCTCGCAATGACGGCCGAGGAGCTGAGAAGACGACTGGGGAACTGAACCATGGCCACCAAGCTCTCCCGCGCCGCCTATGCGGACATGTTCGGCCCCACCACGGGCGACAAGGTGCGGCTCGCCGACACCTCGCTGGTGATCGAGGTCGAGAAGGATTTCACGATCTATGGCGAGGAGGTGAAGTTCGGCGGCGGCAAGGTGATCCGAGACGGCATGGGCCAGTCGCAGATCACAAACGCGGCCGGGGCGGTCGACACCGTCATCACCAACGCGCTGATCCTCGACCACTGGGGCATCGTGAAGGCTGACGTCGGCCTCAAGGAAGGCCGCATCGCCGCCATCGGCAAGGCCGGCAACCCGGACATCCAGCCGGGCGTCACCATCGTGATCGGCCCGGGCACCGACATCATCGCGGGCGAGGGCAAGATCCTCACGGCCGGCGGCTTCGACAGCCACATCCACTTCATTTGCCCGCAGCAGATCGAGCACGCCCTGATGTCGGGCGTTACCACCATGCTGGGCGGCGGCACCGGGCCTTCGGCGGGCACCAACGCCACCACGTGCACGCCGGGGCCGTGGCACATCGCCCGGATGATCCAGAGCTTCGACGCCTTTCCGGTGAATCTCGGCATTTCCGGCAAGGGCAACGCCTCCAAGCCTGAGGCGCTGGTCGAGATGGTGAAGGCCGGCGCCTGCGCGCTGAAGCTGCACGAGGACTGGGGCACCACGCCCGCCGCCATCGACAACTGCCTGAACGTCGCCGACGACCACGACGTGCAGGTGATGATCCACACCGACACGCTCAACGAGTCCGGCTTCGTCGAGGACACGGTGGCGGCCTTCAAGGGCCGCACCATCCACGCCTTCCACACCGAGGGCGCGGGCGGCGGGCATGCGCCGGACATCATCAAGGTAGCGGGGCTGAAGAACGTCCTGCCCTCGTCCACCAACCCGACGCGGCCGTTTACCGTTAACACGCTGGACGAGCACCTCGACATGCTGATGGTGTGCCACCACCTCGACTCGTCGATCCCCGAGGACCTGGCCTTCGCGGAAAGCCGCATCCGGCGCGAGACCATCGCGGCCGAGGACATCCTGCACGACCTCGGCGCGCTCTCGATGATGTCGTCCGACAGCCAGGCCATGGGCCGTCTCGGCGAGGTCGTGACACGCACGTGGCAGACCGCCGACAAGATGAAGAAGCAGCGCGGCTCGCTGAAGGGCGACGGCTCCGGCAACGATAATTTCCGGGCCAAGCGCTACATCGCCAAATACACCATCAACCCCGCCATCGCGCATGGCGTCTCCAAACACATCGGCTCGGTCGAGGTCGGCAAGCTTGCCGACCTGGTGCTCTGGTCGCCGGCCTTCTTCGGCGTGAAGCCCGACCTCGTCATCAAGGGCGGCTCGATCGCGGCCGCCCCGATGGGCGACCCCAACGCATCCATCCCGACGCCGCAGCCGGTGCACTACCGGCCGATGTTCGGCGCCTTCGGCAAGGCGCTGACGGCCTCCTCGGTGGTGTTCGTCTCCCAGGCCGCCATGGAGGACGGGTTGCGCGAGAAGCTCGGCGTCGCCAAGCAATTCGTGCCCGTCGAGAACGTGCGCGGCGGCATCTCCAAGGCGTCCATGATCCACAACGACGCCACGCCGGATATCCAGGTCGACCCCGAGACCTATGCGGTAACGGCCGACGGCGAGCTGCTGGTCTGCGAGCCCGCCACCGAACTCCCGATGGCGCAGCGCTACTTCCTGTTCTGACCGTAAGGCTTCGCGAGCGAGCCTTGACGGGCGCGCATCGCGGCTCTGCGCGGGCGCATCGACGCTAGCCGACGCGTTGCCTGCCCCGTATGCCTGTGGGGCGGGGCGGCGCCCATAATGCCGCCCCTTCGGGGACGGGATGGCTCAGGACGTTCGGCGCGCGACGGCCGTGCTGGCGGTGACGCAGGTCATCGGCTGGGGGTCGACATTTTACCTGCCGGGCGTGCTCAGCCGGACCATGGCGGCCGATATCGGCGTGTCGCCGGAGTTCATCTTCGGCGGCGTCACCATCATGCTGGTGATGTCGGGCCTGCTCTCGCCGACGCTGGGCCGGCTGCTGGACCGTCACGGCGCGGCCTCGTTTCTCGCCGTGGGTTCCTTGTTGACCGGCGTTTCGCTGGCGCTGCTCGGGCTGGTCACCGGGCCCGTCACCTACGCGCTGGTATGGCTCGCCCTCGGCTTTTCCACCACGCTGGCGCTGACCTTGCCGTCCTTCACCGCGATGGCGCAGATCGCCGGGCAAAATGCCCGCCAGAGCATGATCGTCCTGATGCTGATGACCGGGCTGTCGTCCAGCATCGCGTGGCCGATCACCGTGTGGCTCGACGGCGCGATCGGCTGGCGCTGGATGTGCGTCGTCTACGCGGTCGTGAACGTGGCCGTTTGCGCGCCGTTGCACGCTTGGGTGCTGCCGCGCCGGCGCAGCATGGGTGGAGGCGCGAGCGCCGGAACCGCGGCCCCGCCGATGATCCGGCAGAGCGGCTTCCGCCCGGCCGTGATCGCCATGATGGCCGCCTTCGCGTGCTCGGGCTTCGTCTCCTGGGGCCTGTCGCTCCATATTGTCGAGCTGCTGCGGGACGTCGGCATGACGCCCGGGCTGGCGCTGACGCTGGGCTCGTCCATGGGCGCGCTACAGGTGCTGGCGCGGCTCATCGAGTTCCTGCTGGGCAAGCGCGTGACGCCGATCGCCTCGGCGGTGTTCGCCTCGCTGGTGATGACGTTCTCGTTCGCCCTGATCGCGCTCGCCAAGGGCTCCGTCACGGGCGCGACCGCCTTCATCCTCATCTACAGCATCGGGTCGGGCCTGCTCGGCGTCACCCGCGTGGCGTTGCCGCTCTGGGTGTTCGGCTCGGCCGTCTACGGGACCTATTCGGGCAAGATCGCGCCGGTGCAGAATTTCTCCTTCGCGGTGGCGCCGCTGGTGTTCTCGATCGTGACCGAGCGTTTCGGCGTCAGCGCCGGCATCGTGCTGTCCGGCGTGCTGGCCTTGTTGGCGGCGGCCGGCATGGCGCTGATCGGCGTCATTGTGCGCCGCCACCGGGCAGATGCCTAAGCGCACCGCGCGTGCTAGGACGATCGGAGGTTTCTTCGGGAGTTCGATCATGCTGCGCGCCGCCGCCGTTGTCCGCAAACCCGCCGTGAAGGCCGAGCGCGTCGTCGACGCCGTGGTGCTGGACCACGAGGGCCGCCATCGCCGCCGGCTGGCCCTGAAGGGCGAGAAGGGCACAGAGTTCCTGCTCGATCTCGAGAAGGCGGCCGTACTGAACGACGGCGACGCCCTGAAGCTGGAGGACGGATCGCTCGTGCTGGTGCGGGCCGCGCCGCAGAGCCTGCTGGAGATCCGCGCCGCCACGCCCAAGCGCCTCATGCGGATCGCCTGGCACATCGGCAACCGCCACACCCCGGCCGAGATCGGCGACGACGCGCTCTGGATCGAGGACGACCACGTGCTGGTCGAGATGGTGCGAGGGCTGGGCGCCGAGGTCGTCAGGGTCGAACGGCCCTTCCAGCCGGAGCGCGGCGCCTATGAGGCCGCGGAAGCGCACGGCCATGCGCACCACGATCATGGGCATGACCACGGCCACGGGCACGACCACGCCCATGCGCACGCCGAGGCCCACGCCCACGCCCACCAGCATGGCGACGCCTGCGGGTGCGGGCATGACCACCACGACCACGACCACCACGACCATGGCCACGCGCACAAGCATGGCTGAGGCGAGCCTGCTGCCGCTGCTGGTGTGGCTGTCTCCCGCCTTCCCGGTGGGAGCCTTCGCGTATTCGCACGGCCTCGAATGGGCGGTCGAAACCGGGCAGGTTAAGGACGCCGCGACCGCGCGGGAGTGGATCGCGGATCTGCTGGCCCAGGGCTCCGGCCGCAACGACGCCGTGCTGCTGGCTGCGGCCTGGCGCGCCGCCTCCAACCGCGACGACGCGGCGCTGCGGGAGGTCGCCGAGCTCGGCGCCGCCCTGCAGCCCTCGCGCGAGCGCCATCTGGAGGCGACCGCGCAAGGGGCGGCCTTCCTGGTCGCGGTCCGGGCCTCCTGGCCGACCGAAGCGGTGGAGCTGTTCGACGCCGCCTGGGACGGCGAGGTCGCCTATCCGGTCGCGCTCGGCGTCGCGGCCGCGGGCCATGACGTCCCGCTCGGCGCGACCCTGGAAGCGAGCCTGCTCGCCTTCGTGGGCAATCTCGTCTCGGCCGTGGTGCGGCTCGGCCCCATCGGGCAAACCGACGGCCAGCGCATCATCGCCGCTCTGGTGGCCGACGTTCGCGCCGCCGCGTCATTCGCGGAAGCGTCCACGCTGGACGACCTCGGCGCCGCGGCGTTTCGATCTGACATCGCGTCCCTGCGGCACGAGACGCAGTATTCCCGCCTTTTCCGGTCCTGACCCGCGCTGGCGCGTTTCTTGGATCAGCTGCCCGACCTGAACGGTCGCCCGACCTGAACGGAGAATGCATCATGACGAGATCCAGCCACGGCCCGCTTCGCGTTGGCATCGGCGGTCCGGTCGGATCCGGCAAGACGGCCCTCATGGAGGCGCTGTGCAAGCGCTTCCGCGACACTTACGACCTCTGCGCCATCACCAACGACATCTACACCAAGGAGGACGCGCGCCTTCTCACGGTTGCGGGCGCGCTGCCGGAGGAGCGCATCATGGGCGTGGAGACGGGCGGCTGCCCGCACACCGCCATCCGGGAGGACTGCTCCATCAATCTGGCCGCCATCGACCAGATGATGAAACGCTTCCCCAAGCTCGACCTGATCCTCATCGAATCCGGCGGCGACAACCTCGCGGCGACCTTCTCGCCCGAGCTCGCCGACATCACCGTCTATGTGATCGACGTTTCGGGCGGCGAGAAGATCCCCCGCAAGGGCGGCCCCGGCATCACGCGCTCGGACCTGCTGGTGATCAACAAGATCGACCTCGCCCCCTTCGTGGGCGCCAGCCTCGAGGTGATGGACCGCGACTCCAAGCTGATGCGCAAGGAGCGGCCCTACGTGTTCACGAATGTCCGCTCCGGCGAGGGCGTGGACGCCGTGGCGGCCTTTATCGAGCAGGCCGGCGGCTTGCGGGCCTAGCACGGGCTTTGCATCCTCGGTCCGAACACCCGTCCTGGAGCCACCGATGACACCGAGCCGCCTCTCCGCCGTCGCCATCCTGACAGTGCTCGCCACCCCGGCGCTCGCTCATACGGGCGTCGACCCGCATGTCCACGGCTTCGCTATGGGGCTGATGCACCCGCTCGGCGGAATGGACCACCTGCTCGCCATGGCGGCCGTCGGCCTCTGGGCCGGCCTCGTGGGCGGCGCGGCGCGCTGGGCCTGGCCGGCCGCCTTCATGGTCGCGATGGCGCTGGCCGCGATCCTCGGCGCGAGCGGGGTGGCTTTGCCTGGCGTCGAGGCCGGCGTGGCCGTCTCGGTCGCGGTGCTCGGCGGCGCCCTCGTGTCGGGCGTCCGCGCGCCGCTGGCGACAGGCGCTGCGCTTTGCGCCGCCATGGCGATTTTCCACGGCCTCGCGCATGGCGCGGAGATGCCCACGAATGCGGCAGGGCTCGCCTATGGCGCAGGCTTCCTGTCCGCCACGGCGCTGCTGCATGTTGCCGGATTGGCGCTCGCGGCCGGCGTTGTCCGGCTGTCCTCGGCGGTGCCGCTGCGCATCGCTGGCGCGGGCCTGCTGGCCGCCGGCGCCGCGCTTCTGGTCGGCTGAAGCAACGCTTTCGTCCCTCGCAGGCCAGCCGGGCCCGTCAGGCGCGCTATGCTGCGTTGCAGGATGGCGCGCCTTTCTGTAGGCAGCGTCTGCCGTCGCGCAGGGATGCCCGTTTCATGACCTCCGAGTCCTTCGTTCTCAAGCTCTCCTGCCCCAACCGCCCCGGCATCGTGGCGGCCGTCTCGACACTGCTCTTCGAGGCGGGCTGCAACATCCTGGATGCGCAGCAATTCGACGATGTCGAGACCGGCCGCTTCTTCATGCGGGTGATCTTCAACGCCGTGGACGCGGACCCTACCGCGGCCGAGCTGCGGGAGCGCTTCAGGCCCGTGGGCGAGCGCTTCGGCATGGACTGGACGATCCGGGCGCGCGGCGAGCGCCGCCGGGTGATGCTCCTGGTGTCGAAGTTCGACCATTGCCTGGTCGACCTGCTGTACCGCCAGCGCAACGGTGAGCTCAACATGGAGATCGCCGCCGTGGTGGCCAACCACCCGCGCGAGACATACGCACATATCGACCTCGACGGCGCGCCCTTCCACCACCTGCCCGTCACCCGCCAGACCAAGATGGAGCAGGAAGCGCAGCTCTGGGAGCTGGTGAAGAGCACGGGAACCGAGGTGGTCGTGCTCGCCCGCTACATGCAGGTGCTGTCGGATGGGCTGGCGGCCAAGCTCACGGGCCGCTGCATCAACATCCACCACTCGTTCCTGCCGGGCTTCAAGGGCGCCAAGCCCTATCATCAGGCGCATGAGCGTGGCGTGAAGCTGATCGGCGCCACGGCCCATTACGTCACGTCCGACCTCGACGAAGGCCCGATCATCGACCAGGACGTCGAGCGCATCAGCCACCGCGACACGCCCGAGGACCTCGTCCGCAAGGGCCGCGACATCGAGCGCCGCGTGCTCGCCCGCGCGCTGGCGGACCACCTCGACGACCGCGTGATCCTGAACGGCCGCAAGACAGTGGTGTTCACCGGCTGAGCCGCGTTCCTCCGCCGAGGTCTGAAATCTGGCGCACGTCTTGTGGCGGCGCGCAGCCGTGATTACGTTGCGTGCGCCATGGGGTGCCGTCCGCGAGGACGGCTGAGATCATACCCGTTGAACCTGATCTGGGTCATGCCAGCGAAGGGAAAGGCTGCCGGCGCGCCCGGCGTCTTTTCCGCTGGAGGAAGGACGCCGTGACCACAATGAATGTGACCCCGCACCACCTCGCCGACGCACTGACAGCCCTGCGCTGGAAGCGCCCGCTCGTGCATTGCCTCACCAACGACGTGGTTTCGTCGGTCACCGCCAATGCCCTGTTGGCCGCCGGCGCCGCGCCCGTGATGGCGCACGCGCCCGAGGAAGCGGCCGTGATCGCGGCGCGTGCCGGAGCGCTTCTGGTGAATATAGGCACGCTGACGCGTGAGCGGGTCGACGTCATGGCGGCCGCCGCGAAGGCCGCCACGGGCGCGGGCGTGCCGTGGGTGCTGGATCCCGTGGGGGTTGGAGCGTCGCCGTTCAGGCAGGGCGCCGCCGGCTGGCTGTCGACCCTCAATCCGACCATCCTCAAAGGGAATGCCGCCGAGATCCTCACCATGGCGACGGGCGAACCCGCCGGCCGCGGCGTCGACGCCGAGGAGCAGAACCCCCGCGCCGTGCAGGACGCCGCGACCGCTCTGGCCCGCAGGCTCGGCTGCGTGGTGGCGGTGACCGGCGAGACGGATTTCGTCACGGACGGCGCCGCGTCGATTTCGA
The DNA here is from genome assembly GCF_056400925.1 of Alsobacter sp. P4_H11. Taxonomy (NCBI): domain Bacteria; kingdom Pseudomonadati; phylum Pseudomonadota; class Alphaproteobacteria; order Hyphomicrobiales; family Alsobacteraceae; genus Alsobacter; species Alsobacter sp. P4_H11. Next base: position 438,572 of record NZ_JBFUKI010000002.1, on the reverse strand, counting down.
TCCACAATGGCGATCCGCTGATGGGTCGCATCACCGGCTCCGGCTGCGTGGCCGGCGCGCTCATGGCCGCCATGCTGGGCGCCGGGGTCGCCCCCCTGGCGGCGGCGGCTGCGGCTCTCGTGGCCTTCGGCCTGGCGGGCGAGCGGGCCGCCAAGGGCGCTGGGGGCCCCGGGACGTTTCAGCCGATGCTGCTGGACGAACTCGCGTCGCTGAGCGCCGAGGATCTTGCCGCCGGCGCGAGGATCGCCTGATGGGCAAGGCTCCCTTCGACCTCTCGCTCTATCTCGTCACCGACCCCGTCCTGGTGCAGCCGCGCGGGCTGCTCGCCACCGTGGCGGCGGCCGTGCGTGGCGGGGCCACGCTGGTGCAGTTCCGGGACAAGACCTCCGACGACCGGCAATTCGCCGCGGACGCCGACGCGCTGCTCGGCCTGCTGCGGCCGCTGCGCGTGCCGCTGATCGTGAACGACCGCGTCGCCATCGCGAAGGCGGTCGGCGCAGACGGAGTCCATATCGGCCAGGACGACGGCGATCCGCGCCGGGTCCGCGACCTCATCGGCCCGGGGATGATCCTCGGCCTTTCGGCCGGGATGGAGGCCGAATTCGCGGCCGTGCCGGAGGGCGTCGTGGACTATCTCGGCGTCGGCCCCATCCGGGCGACCGGCACCAAGCCGGACCATGACCCGCCCATCGGCGTCGACGGATTGGCGCGGCTGCTGCCGCTGCATCCGCTTCCCAAGGTCGCGATCGGGGGCGTCGGGCCCGCCAACGCCCGAGCGCTGGCCGCAACTGGCGTGGACGGCCTCGCGGTGGTGTCCGCCATCTGCTCCGCCTCGGATCCGGAGGCGGCCGCCCGCGAACTCGTCCAGATCATCCGGCAAACGCGCGGGGACGCGTGATGCGCCCGACCCGCCGCTCCCTTGCGATGGGCGCCGCGGCGCTGGTCGCCGCGCCGGCCGTCGCACGCGCGGAGGAGCCGCTGCGCCTGCGCATGGCGACGTCCTGGCCGCGAAACCTGCCGGGGCCCGGCGTCAGCGCGGCCAGGCTGGCGCAGCGCATCGGGCTCCTGTCGGGCGGACGCCTGCAGGTCGACGTCTTCGCCGCGGGCGAGATCGTGCCCGCCTTCGCGGTGCTGGACGCGGTCTCCAACGGTACGGTCGAGATGGGCCACACGGCCTCGTTCTTCTGGGAGGGCAAGGCGCCGGGCGCCTCGCTGTTCACCACCGCGCCGTTCGGGCTCTCGGCCGTGGAGCACCAGGCCTGGTTGTCGGAACGCGGCGGGCAGGCGCTGTGGGACAAGCTCTACGAGCCCTTCGGCGTGCGCGGCATGCTGGCCGGCAACACCGGCCCCTCGATGGGCGGGTGGTTTCGCAAGGAACTCGCCTCGGCGGCCGACCTGAAAGGGCTGCGCATCCGCGTCTCGGGGCTGGGCGGGGAGGTCTACGCCGAACTCGGCGCCGTCCCGCAGGCGATCCCGCCCGGCGACGTCTACCCGGCGCTGGAGCGTGGCGTGATCGACGCCGTGGAGCTCCTGTCCCCGGCCAACGACCTGCCGCTCGGCTTCCACCGTGTCGCGCCGGTCTACTACATGCCGGGCTTCAACAAACCGAACGGAGCCGCCGAGGCGCTGGTGGCGCGCCCCGTCTGGGACCGGCTGTCGCCCGAGCTGCGCGCCGCAGTGGAGACCGCCTGCCTGGCTGAGCATGCGGCCGGACTGGCGGACGCCGAGCGCACCAATGCGGAGGCCATCGTCAAGCTGGTGTCGCTCGGCGCCAGGCCGACGCCGTTCCCGGCCGACGTGATGGCGGCGGCGCGCCGGGCCGCCGACGCCGTGCTGGACCGCGTCGCCGCCAAGACGACGGTCGCGGGCGAGATCGTGACCTCTTACCGCACGGCCGCCTCCGAAGGCCGCCCCTGGGCGCGCATCCAGGGCTACATGGCGCAAGCGCTCCGCGGCTGACCGAAACGGAAAACGGCCTCCGAGAGGGGCGCTCGGAGGCCGTCTGGAGCCGAAGCGGCCGGGGGGCAAGCCGCTTCGGGAAAATCTGGCGACCTTAGCTGGCCAGCTTGCCGGCGATCTGGGCGACGTGCTTGCCCTGGAACCGCGCGCCGTCGAGATCGGCCGCCGAAGGCTGGCGCGAGCCGTCACCGCCCGCGATCGTGGAGGCGCCATAGGGCGAGCCGCCCTTGATCTCCTCGAGACCCATCTGGCCCGCGAACGAGTAGGGCAGGCCCACCACCACCATGCCGTGATGCATCAGCGTGGGGATGAAGCTCAGGATGGTCGACTCCTGGCCGCCATGCTGGGTCGCCGAGGACGTGAACACCGAGCCCACCTTGCCGACCAGCTTGCCCTGCGCCCAGAGGCCGCCGGTCTGGTCGATGAAGCTGCGCATCTGGCTGGCCACGTTGCCGAACCGGGTCGGCGCGCCGAAGATGATGGCGTCGTACTCGGGCAGTTCGGCGACGGTCGCTTCCGGGAACTCATGTTCGGTCTTGAAGCCGTAGGACTTTGCGGCCTCGGCCGGCACGGTCTCGGGAACGCGCTTGATCACCACTTCGGCGCCGCCCTCGCGCGCGCCTTCGGCGACGGCCTTGGCCATGGTCTCGATATGGCCGTAGGACGAGTAGTAGAGAACCAGAACCTTGGTCATCGGAAGCTCCGCTGTCGGGGGATGTTGTGAACCTTGGAGGCTGAGGCAGCCTTGCGTTTGAGCAAATTGGCCCTGCGCGGCCAAACCGCAACCGCGCCCGTGCAAGCGCCCGCTTGCAGAACCGAAGGTCGGCAGGAGAAAAGCGCGGGCGCGGTTGCGCGATACGGTGCATGCAAACCGAACGGGAGCCCGGAATGGCCGAGAAGAAGCCCAACATCCTGCTGATCGTCGCCGACCAGCTCTCGGCCCCGTTCCTGCCCGCCTATGGCCACCCGGTGGTGAAGACGCCGACGCTGGACCGGCTTGCCCACGAGGGCGTCGTTTTCGAGAGCGCTTACACCAATAGCCCGCTCTGCGCCCCGGCCCGCGCCGCCATGATGTCGGGCCTGCTGCCCTCGCGCACGGGCGCGTTCGACAATGCGGCGGAGTTTCGCTCCTCCATCCCGACCTTCGCGCACTACCTGCGGCTGGAGGGCTACCGCACCTGCTTGTCCGGCAAGATGCATTTCGTCGGCCCGGACCAGCTCCACGGCTTCGAGGAGAGGCTGACCACCGACATCTACCCGGCCGATTTCGGCTGGACGCCCGACTGGTCGAAGCCGCAGGAGCGGATCGACTGGTGGTACCACAACATGACCTCGGTGAAGCAGGCCGGGATCGCCGAGATCACCAACCAGCTCGAATATGACGACGAGGTCGCGTTCCTGGCCCGTCGCCGCCTGTTCGACTTCGCCCGCTACAAGGACACGCTGCCATTCTGCCTCATGGTGTCCTTCACGCACCCGCACGACCCCTACGCGGCGCGGGCGAAATACTGGAACCAGTACCGGGACGCCGACATCGACATGCCGGCCACGCCCGCCATCCCGTATGCGCAGATGGACCCGCACAGCCGCCGCCTGCACGACATGTCGGCCATGGACGACTACGACGTGACCGAGGCCGACATCCGCTCCTCGCGCCACGGCTACTACGCCAACATCACTTATGTGGACGACCTGATCGGCGGCCTCATGGAGACGCTCGAGACCTGCGGGATGGCGGACGACACGGTCACGCTGGTGACGTCCGACCACGGCGACTTCCTCGGCGAGCGCGGCCTCTGGTACAAGATGAGCTACCGCGAGCACTCCGCCCGCGTGCCCCTGCTGGTGCATGCGCCCAGGCGCTTTGCGCCTCGCCGGGTCGCCGCGCCGGCCTCCATCGCGGACCTGCTGCCGACGCTGGTGGACATCGCCAGGCCGGGCGGATCGGCCGCGCTGGCCCGCCCGGTGGACGGCGCCAGCCTCGTGCCGGCGCTGGAAGGCCGCGACGAGCCGGACCGGATCGTGGTGGGCGAATACCTCGCCGAGGGCGTCCACGCGCCGATGTACATGGTGCGCCAGGGCGACTGGAAGCTGATCAGCTGCGAAACCGATCCGGACCAGCTCTTCGACCTCGCCACGGACCCGCACGAGAACCACGATCTCGCCGCCGACCCCGCCCAGGCGTCCCGCCTCGCCACGCTGAAGCAGGCGCTGGCCGGCTTTGACGCCAAGGCGATCCGCCAGGAGGTCATCTCCAGCCAGCAGCAACGCCTGCTGGTGTTCAAGGCGCTCACCAAGGGGAACGTCTACCCGTGGGACTTCCAGCCCCTGCGTGACGCCTCCGAGCAGTACACCCGCAACCACCGCGACGTGACCGAGACCGACATCCTGTCGCGCTTTCCGCCCGCCCCCGAGGCCGTGAAGAAGCCGGGGCGCTAGCGCGACATGTCGCCGATGCGCCGCAGGTCGCCCACGAAAGCCTCGTAGGCGACGCGGCGCTCGCCGGGATCCTGCAGGCGCAGCAGGTAGGAGGGGTGCACGGTGACGTAGCCGTCGCGCTCGTCCGGCCAGCGGATCGGGCCGCGCGCTTTGGTGACGGGCAGCGGCTTGCCGGCGAGCGCCAGCACGGCCGTCGCGCCCAGCGCCACCACGACCCGCGGGCCGACCAGCCGGATTTCCTTCTCGAGCCACCAGCGCTCCTTGCGGATCTCGCCCGTGGACGGCTTCTAGTGGATGCGGCGCTTGCCGCGCTGCGTGAAGTGAAACCGCTTCACCGCGTTGGTCACATAGGCTTCGCCGCGCGGCACGCCCGCGTCCGCCAGCGCCCGGTCGAGCAACTGACCGGCCGGACCGACGAAGGGCCTGCCCTGAACGTCCTCCTGGTCGCCCGGCTGCTCGCCTACGAACAGGAGCGGCGCGCCCGCGGGGCCTTCGCCGGGGACGAAGCGGCCGACGCCCGGTCCGGGCGGCTCCCCTTCGGCCATAAGCGCGTAGAGCTCCTGCAAGCTGGTGGGCTCGACGCCTGTGGGATTATCCGGCTGCGAGCGCGAGAACAGGTCGTTCATGCGACACCCGGCGGCGCTTCGGGCACCGCCGCCCACAGGCTTGGCAACGCGCCCGTTTCGCCATGCAGCGGATCCCGCGTCGGCGCAGGCACGGCCACGATCGCCGCCACGGCGGCGTCGAGTTCGCCCGGATCGCCGCGCCGGACGTCCCAGTCGCGGCCGCCGTCATAGGCGCCCACGATTTCGAAGTCGTCCGATTGACCGCGATTGCAATGCGCCACGCCGGCCGGGATCGCGACGGCGTCGCCGGCTTCCAGGGCGATCACGGGCCCGCCCTCGCCGCCGAACTGCACCTTCACGTCGCCCCTGGACACGCCCAGCACTTCATGCGCGGTGGAATGGAAGTGGTGATAGTCGAAGACGCCGTTGCGCCAGCTCCGCGTCCAGCCATTCGCCGCGAAGATGCGCTCGAACGCCCGGGCCACGTCGCCGGACGGCGGAAACGCCTCGCGGTACACCAGCAGCGGAACCTGCGAATTCGGGATGCCGCCATTCGGCTGCAACCGATAGGCTTCGGGCGATCCGGCGCTCATGCGGGTCTCCTCGGGGTGCGTCCACGCGAAAACCCCCGGCCGGCGCCTGCGGTTCCGGGTGTCAGCCTTCCGTGTCCGGGGCCGGCAGGCGCACCACCGTCACCGTGCAGGGCGCCTTGGCGATCACCTCGGACGATACGCTGCCCAGATAACGCCGCAGCGCCGAGGCGCCGCGCGCGCCCAGCACGAGATGATCCACCTGGTTCTTGCTCACATAGTCGATCAGCGCTGCGGCCGGGTCGACCGCTTCGAGCACGTGGTAGCTCACCTTTTCGGCCGGCAAGGCGAGCTCCCGGGCCCAGTCCTTCAGCTCCACGAGGCGCTGCACATAGGCGCTGCGCCCCTGCTCGCCGGCGGTTTCGTCCAGCGACAGAAGCGCCGTCTTGAGCACCGTCACGCAGGCGAGGCGCGCGCCGGGCTCCCCCTCCACGGCCCGCCCGGCCTGGACGCGCACGCGCGCCGCAAGCTCGTCGACGCCGCCCGCGAGATCGACGGCCGCCACCACGATGGCGGCCGCATCGAGATCTGCCGAGACCCGCCGCGTCTGGAAGTCGGACCGCTTCGGCGCCCGCAGCCGCCGGCGCAGCACCGTCCAGAACCCGTCCTGCCGCAGCTTGGCGGCATTGGGGCCGAGCGGAGCCTGCTCGGGATTGGAGAGCGCGAAAGCGAGCTGCGCCGCGCTGCCGAAGCGGCGGCCCGGCTCCACCGCGAGGCAGCGCAGGATGGCCTCCTGCAGCCACGGCGGGCAGGCCGGCTCGAGGGCGCGCGGCGGAACGGGATCGCGCCAGAGCCGGCGCATCATGCCGGCCTTGCGTTGCGGGTCGCCGAAGGGCTGGCTCCCCGTCGTCAGCTCGTACAGCACGGCGCCAAGCGCGAAATGGTCGCTCTTGGGCTCCGTGCGCACGCCAAGCACCTGCTCGGGCGAGATATACGGGCTGGTGCCCATCGGAGCGTCGGATTCCTCGGCCAGCAGGTCCGGCAACTCGTCGTGCCGGGACAGGCCGAAATCGATGAACGTCACGTCGCCGTTCGGCCGCAGCAGGATGTTGGCGGGCTTCAGGTCGAGGTGGATCACGTGCTGGCGGTGGAGGTCCTGCAGCGCCCGCGCGGCCGCGACCCCGATGGCGGAGACGCGCTCCGGCGCGAGCTTGCCCTCGCGAGCCAGAATGGCCTGCAGGCTCTCGCCTTCGATCCACTCCATCACGAGATGCGGCGTCTCGTCGAAGTCCCCGGCCGCTACGAAGCGGGGCACGTGCGGGCCCGACAGGCGCGGCAGGATCATCTGCTCCAGCTCGAAGCCCACGATGGCGGACACATCCTCGCCCTCGGCGAGCGACGGGATCTTCATCACGAGCGGAGCGCCGCCCTCCCGCCCGGGCCGCGACACGCGCCAGAGCGTGCTCATCGGCCCGCGATGCACGAGCGTGTCCAGCCGAAAGCCGTCGATCACGTCGCCGGGCTGTGGTCGGGCCTGCCCCATTCAGCGCCCCGTCTTGAGCCGGCGGGCGAGGCTCTCGGGCAGGCCGGCCGCCAGGATCTTCCGGGCGGCCTCCTCCGCGTCATAGGGCACGCGCACCATGGTGAGCTCCAATGGATCGCGCCGCAGCAGGCCGTAGCAGGCGGCCGGATTGCCATCGCGCGGTTGGCCCACAGAGCCCATCACGGCCAGCCACCGCCGCGAGGCGGCCAGCGGCACCGGCTTGTTCGGCAGGGGCTCGAACTCGCCCGGCGGCCGGTGCGGGGCCATGTGGTAGAGCATCGGCACATGCGTGTGCCCGCAAAAGGTCCAGCGCTGCTGCACGGAGCGGATGCTGCGCTCGGCCTCCACGGACGAGGTCACATAGCCCCAGTCTCCCGGCGCCCACCCATTGGCGTGAACATAGAGCCGGCCTTCGTCCAATGCGGACAGCGGCAGCGACCGCAGGAAACCGAGATGCGTCGGGGACAGCTGCTCGCGCGTCCACGCCAGCGCGGCCGTCGCGACCGGGTTCATGCCGGGGTCAGGCGTCTCGACACCGGCGTCGTGATTGCCCATAACCGCGAACGCCCCCCGGCCGACCAGCTCCGCCACGGTCTCGACCACCCAGGCCGGGTCGGCGCCATAGCCTACATAATCGCCCAGCAGCACGAAGCGGGCGACGCCGCGACGCCGCGCATCCGCCAGGCAGGCCGTGAAAGCCTCCCGATTGCCGTGAACGTCCGAGAAAAACGCGATCGACACGGTTCCGTCCCATCGGCCTGCGGCTCCCCGGCCGCATGGCGCACAGGATGGGACCGCAAAAAGGGCCTGCTGCCTAGCGCTTCATCCTGCCCGACGGCTTGGCTAATGGTCTAGGTCGCGCCTCGAGCTCTACATCGTATGGAGGCGAACCTCGTCGCCGGCCGCGTCCGGGCGGGGCGCGTCCCCGGAACCGGCGTCGCCCCGATCGGCTTCGCGCAGGTCCGGGGCGGGCGCGATCCCGAGCTGGAGAAGCTTGGCCCGCACGGCGTTCAGGTCCATGCCGAGCCGCATCGCGATGGCGGAGGCCGGCTCGCGGTTCTGAGCCATGGTCTTCAGCGCCTGCACGGCTTCCAGCGTCCACTCGGCTGCCATCGTGTGATCTCCAGCGATGCGCGCCCCCGCGGGAGCGTCGTCCCGCAATGCGGCGATCCTGCGTCGGCGGGAACCTTGGGCTGGGCATCGCTGTTCGGGAGGGCGCGACTTCCGCGCCACGAGACAATGAACCATGGCGCCTGCGACACCTCCCAACGCCGCGCTCGAGCTGCAGCGATCCATGTCCATCATGGTTGGCGTCATCGTCGCCGTGGTGGTGACGTGCGCGCTGTATTTCGGCCGCGAGATCCTGATCCCGCTCGCCCTCGCGGTGCTGCTGAGCTTCGTGCTCGCGCCGCTCGTGCGCATGCTTCAACGGGTGAAAGTCCCCAAGGCGGTCGCGGTGATCGGCGTCGTGCTGTCCGCGTTCCTGATCATCGCGGGCCTCGGCACCGTGATCGCCGGGCAGGTCACCGGCCTGGCGAGCGAGCTGCCGAGCTACGAGCGGACGATCCGGGACAAGATCAAGAGCGTGCGCGGCATGGCGGCCGGAAACGGCGCCCTGGAGCGCGCCGCCGACGTGCTGCAGGACCTCGGCAAAGAATTGCAGAAGCCCGAGCAGAACGGAACGCCGGCGCTTTCGCGCAACCCGACCGAGAATTCAGCCCCGATACCGGTCGAGGTGCGCGCGCCCGAGTCCGGCGCCTTCCGGACGCTCGCCAACGTGGTCGGCCCGCTGCTGCACCCGCTGGCCACCACCGGCATCATCATCATCTTCGTGATCTTCATCCTGATGAGGCGCGAGGACCTTCGTAATCGCATGATCCGCCTCGCGGGCGCACAGGACCTGCATCGCACCACGGCCGCGATGGACGACGCCGCCAACCGGCTCAGCAAATTCTTCCTGGTCCAGGTCGCCCTGAATGCGTCGTTTGGCGTGGTGGTCGGAACCGGGCTGTTCTTCATCGGCGTGCCCACGCCGGTGCTGTGGGGCGTGTTAGCGGCCGTGATGCGCTTCATCCCCTATGTGGGCGCGGCGATCTCGGCGCTGTTTCCGCTCGCGCTGGCTGCGGCCGTCGATCCCGGCTGGACCATGCTGGTGTGGACCGCGGCCTTGTTCCTGATCGTAGAGCCGATCGTCGGCCACGTCATCGAGCCGCTGGTCTATGGCCAGAGCACGGGCCTCTCACCGGTGGCGGTCGTCACTGCGGCGACGTTCTGGACCTGGCTCTGGGGCCCGATCGGCCTCGTGCTCGCGACGCCGCTCACCGTGTGCCTTGTCGTGCTCGGCCGCCATGTGGAGCAGCTGTCCGTGTTCGACGTGCTGTTCGGCGACCAGCCCGTGCTCTCCGCGCCCGAGATGTTCTATCAGCGCATGCTGGCCGCCGACCCCACCGAGGCGGTGGAGCAGGCCGAGACTTTCCTCGAAGACGCCAGCATGGCCGAGTATCTCGACACCGTGGCGCTGCCCGGCATCAGGCTCGGCGCGCAGGACGCCACCCGCGGCGCGCTGGAGCCGGAACGCATGACCACCGTTCGGGACTCGGTCGGCGAACTCGTCGACGACCTCGAGGATCTCGTCTCGACGGACGATACCGCGCTTCCGGACGCCTGGGGCGAGGACGGGGATGTCGACGACGGCACGCCGCGGCCCGTCGTCAGCGTCGGCCTGCGCAACGCCTTGGACGATGCAGCCGCGATGCTGTTCGCGCTGCTGTCGCGCCGGCGGGGCCTGCGCACGCGCGTGCTCGCCCCCGAGGTCCTTACGCTCTCCAACCTGTTCCGGCTCGATTTGCGCGGCGTGGAGGTGATCTGCCTGTCGGTGTTCGAGACCTCGAGCCCGGTCCACATCCGCTATGCGCTGCGTCGCCTGAAGCGCAAGGCGCCGGACGCCACGATCGTGGTCGGCTACTGGAAGCAGGACGATCCGGAAGCGATCGAGGGCCTGCGCGAGGTGATCGCTCCGGCGCAGCTGGTGACGACGCTGGCCGAGGCCGTCGTGGCGGCCCAGACCGCGATGGCTGACGTGGAGCCCGCCGAAGTCGCAGCCGAGCGGCCTCCTGCCGAGCCGCATCTCGGCGTGGTCGCGCAGGCCGCGGGGGCCTGATGCAAAAAACCCCGGAGCGAGGCTCCGGGGTTTCGATGTCGACCTGGCTGCTCAGCGCCAATGATGGCGCGGACCGCCGTGGTGACGCCAGCCATAGTGGTGGCCGCGACGCCAGCCATAGTGCGGCCCGCGTCCGTAGTGGCGGACCACGACGGTGCGATGATGGCCGCCCCAGCCATGATGCCGGCCGTAGTGACGGGCTTCAGCCGCGCCGGTCGTCGCCAGAATGGCGATGAAGCTGCCGACGGCGAGCGCCGCCGCCGCGACGGTCTTCATGAAGGGTGCTCTCATTGTGCTTTCTCCGAGGGGTTAAGCGCCCAACAACGTCACAAAAGCCATAGCGTTGCGCCTTGGTGACCTTCGGCTTGGCGTTCTCCCCGCCGGTGCGTATTCTTGGTTGAAACTACGTTAGTAGCTCAACCAGCGGGAGGTTCGGGGAATGGCGATGCGAGGCGGCTTCCGGCTTGCCTGCGCGATGTTCGCCGCGCTCGGCCTCGAGGCGGGATCGCCGGCCGCGCAGGCGCGCGACTTCCGGGCCGCCGACAACCAGGTCGAGGGCTACCCCACCGTCCAGGCGCTCCACCACCTCAGCCGGCTTCTGGCGGAGCGGACGGGGGACCGCCTCACCGTCAAGGTGTTCTCGGCCAGCCAGCTTGGCGAGGAAAAGGACACCATCGAGCAGACGATGGCGGGCGCCATCGACATCAACCGCACCAACGTGGCGCCGCTGACCGCGCTTGCGCCCAAGCTGTCCGTTCTGGTGCTGCCGTTTCTGTTTCGCTCGGGCGAGCACCTGCGCAAGGTGCTGGACGGGCCGATCGGCGACGAGCTTCTCCGGTCGCTGGAGCCCAAGGGGCTCGTCGGGCTCGCCTTCTACGACTCGGGCGCGCGCTCGATCTACAACAGCGTCCGCCCGGTGCGGACCGTCGCGGACCTGAAGGGCCTGCGCATCCGCGTCCAGCAATCCGAAACCGCGATCGCGATGGTCAGGGCGCTCGGCGCGGAACCGGTGCCGCTCTCCTACGGGCAGGTCATGCCGGCGTTGACGTCCGGCCTCATCGACGGCGCCGAAAACAACTGGCCGTCCTATGTGTCCACCAACCATTTCACGGCCGCCCGCTACTACACGCTCACCGAGCACACGATCGGGCCCGAGATCCTCACCATGTCGAAGAAGGCCTGGGATGGGCTTTCGGCGAAGGACCAGGCGCTGTTCCGGGAGGCCGCCGCCGAGTCCAGCGCCTTCATGCATGAGGTCTGGACCACCTGGGAAAACCGCGCCCGTCGCCAGGCCGAGGACGCCGGCAACACCATCACGACCCTGACGGACAGGGCTGGCTTCGAGGACGCCACGCGCGAGCTGCGCGACAAGGCGCTCGACGACCCGGTTCTGCGCGACCTCGTCGAACGCATCCGGCAGGTGCAATGACCGCGCCCGACCAGGCCGCCACGGAGCCGGGCGGGCTGATCGGCGCCGCGCCCTTCGGGACGTTCAGGCAGGCTGTCGAGCGGGTGATCCGCCGCTTTCCGATCCGCTGGCGCATCATGTCGATCGCCGGGATCAACTCCGCCATCGTGGTGGTGCTCGCCATTGTGATCTGGGACGGCGCCAAGGTTCTGAACGCCACCTGGGCGCAACTCCTCCAGGTGCGCCAGTCGGACCGCTTGCTCCTGTCGGTCGAGGGCGAGGCCGGGCGGCTGCAGAGCCTGATCCACCGTTACTTCACGCAGCCCAACCCGGATGTGCTGGCCGAGATCGAACGGCGCCGGGCCGCCCTGATGGGCTCCCTCAAGGGCGCGGACTCGCGCGACGCCACCATCGCGCAGGAGGCCAGCGCGCTGACGCGCATCACCGAGCGGCTGCTGGCCGGCTTCGACGCGCTGCGGGACGTCCGGGGCCAGATCTCGCGGATCTACGACGACGAGGTGCTGAAATCCGCCCGCGAGATGTCGGGCCTCTACGCCATCCTGCAGGGCGCCTCCGAGGGGCGCGGCTCGCTGGTGCTGCCGGCGCTCGGCAAATCGCGCGAGGCCTTCTCGGCCACGCTGGTGGCCGCCAACGCCTATTATTTCTCGCTCTCCTACGATTCCGCCGAGGAAGCCTTCCGCAACATCGCCACCATCGAGAAAACCGTCCCGGTGATGCTCGACCTCGCCGAGACCGACCTCCAGAAGCAGGCGCTGCGCAAGCTCGGCGAACGCGCCGAGACGCTGGCGGCGGGCCTCGACAGGCTGTCAGCGAGCCTCAACCTGCAGGCCCGGCTACTGCGCGACACCATCGACCGCAGCGGCGCCGAGATGGCGCAGGCCGCCGGCGCGATCGCGCGGCGCACCGCCGAGCGCGAGATGCAGGTGCAGAACCGCCTCGACCGCGTGCTGCGCGGCGTGTTCGTGTGGGTCGGCGTGCTCACGCTCGCGCTCGTGGTCATCATCGTGGTGCTGGGCGCCGTGATCGCCCGCAGCGTCAGCGGTCCGCTGGAGGAGATCGGCGTCGCCATGGGCGCCATCGTGGCGGGCCGCTTCGACCACCATGTCGAGGGCGCGGACGCCCGCGACGAGATCGGCCACATGGCCCGCGCCGTGGAGGTGTTCCAGAACAACGCCATCGCCAAGCAGCAGGCCGAGGCGGACCTGCGCGCCTCCAAGGAGGAAGCCGAGCGCGCTCTCGCGGACCTGCGCGACACGCAGCAGAGCCTGATCGAGGCGGAGAAGCTCGCAGCCCTCGGCGGCCTGGTCGCCGGCGTCGCGCACGAGGTCAACAACCCGGTCGGCATCAGCCTCACGGTGGCGTCCGCGCTGGCAGAGCGCTGCAAGACCTTCGCGGGCGAGCTCGAGGCCGGGCAGCTGCGCCGCTCGCAGCTCGCCGCCTTCGTCGACCAGAACCGCGACGCCGCCCGCCAGCTCGTCGCCAACCTGCAGCGCGCCGGCGATCTCATCCAGTCCTTCAAGCAGGTCGCGGTGGACCGGAGCCACGCCGATCGGCGCGTGTTCGATCTTCGCGCCGCCACCGAGGACATCCTCGCCAGCCTGCGGCCGGGGCTGAAGCTCCGCCGGCTCAACCTGGTGGTCGACATCCCGGACGGCATCCAGATGGACGGCGACGCCGGCGCCTACGGGCAGGTGCTCACCAATCTGTTCCTGAACACCGTCACGCACGCGTTTCCCGACCAGACGGGTGGCCACATCAGCATCATTGGCCGGCCGCGCGGGTCCGAATACGTCGAGATCCATTTCTCGGACGATGGCCGCGGCATGCCGGGCGAGGTGATGCGCCAGGCCTTCGATCCCTTCTTCACCACCCGGCGCGGCCAGGGCGGCACCGGGCTTGGCCTGCACATCGTCTACAACGTGGTCACGCAGCGCCTCGGCGGCCGCATCACGCTGTCCTCCGTGGAGGGCCACGGAACCACCTTCGTGCTCGTGCTGCCCCGCGTTGCGCCCGGCGATACGCAGGCCAGGACCCAAGCGACTCCGCCAGTTGCCGGAAATTCCAGAGCGGCCGGCGCCGACACGCCCCAGGACATCCTCCATGGCTGAATCCGAAGACCTGCTCACCTTCATCGACGAGCCAGAAGTGCCCGCGCCGGCGCGGGACAGGCGCGCCCGCAGCTGGAAAATCGCGGTGATCGACGATGACGACGCCGTGCACGAGGGCACCCGCTTTGCGCTCGCCGACTACGAGCTCGCCGGCATGGGGCTGGAGATCCTCTCGGCCCATTCGGCCGCCGAGGGCCGCGAACTCATGCGCCAGCACCCGGACATCGCGGCCGTGCTGCTCGACGTCGTGATGGAAAGCGAAACGGCCGGCCTCGAACTGGTGGATTTCATCCGGCGCGACCTCGGCAACGAGATGATCCGCATCATCCTGCGCACCGGACAGCCCGGACAGGCGCCCGAAAAGCGCGTCATCCTCGACTACGACATCAACGACTACAAGGCCAAGACCGAGCTAACGGCCGACAAGCTTTTTACCTCTTTGACGGCCGCGCTGCGCAGCTACCAGCAGATCCAGCGCATGGAGGAAACGCGCCGCGGCCTGGAGATCATCGTCGACGCGGCCTCGACGCTGTTCGACTTCAAGTCCATGCAACGCCTCGCCGAGGGCGTGCTCACGCAGATCGGCTCGCTGCTCAACGTCGACTGTGCGGGCATCCTCGTGCTGCGGGATTCGGGCGCCACGGAGGGCGGCGTCTCGGTGCTGGCCGGGTCGGGCTGCTACGAGCAATATGTCCGCCAGGGCGTGACCTCGCTCGATCCCGAGGTCCGCGGCCTGGTGGAGCACGCCTTCACGTGCGGGCGCACCGAATATCTGCCGCGGCACTTCCTGATCTATATCCGCACCGCGAGCGGCCGCGAGGTCGTGGTGCTGCTGGACACCAGCCAGGAGCTTTCGGCGACGAACCGGGCGCTCGTGGAGGTGTTCTGCAGCCGCCTTAGCATCGCGTTCGACAACGTGCTGCTCTACCAGCAACTGCAGGACGCCAACGCGCTGCTGGATGATCGCGTCAAGCAGCGCACGCGCGAGCTCACCTCAGCCAACCAGCGCCTCGAAGCCCAGTGGGCGCGCCTGCGCCGCGCCAACGCGTTCCAGAGCGAGTTGCTCGGCACCGTCGCGCACGACCTGAAAAACCCGCTCAGCGTCATCCTGGGCCGCACCGAGATCCTGTCCGACCTTGCCGGGCGCGAACCTCTGCAGAAGGCTGCGGTCGAGACCCAGGTGGAGCACATCCGCAAGTCGGCGCGTTACCTCACCACCCTGGTCGACCGCCTCATCACGGACGCGATGACGGACGCTCTGGACATCAGCATCCGGCTGGAAACCCACGACCTGGCCGACATCATCCGGCGCGTCGCCGAGGCCAACCGGCCCTTGGCTGAGCGCAAGGGCCAGATCATCGACATCGACGTGGAAGCCGCGCTGCCGGCCCGCATCGATCCCGACCGGCTCGAGGAAGCAGTCGACAACCTCGTCAGCAACGCGGTGAAATACTCCCCCATGGGCGAGCGCATCCTGGTCTCGGCGCATCTGGAGGGCGACGAGGCGGTGATCCGCGTCCGCGACAACGGTCCTGGTCTCTCCAGCGAGGACGTCGGCCGCCTGTTCGGCCGCTTCCAGAGGCTGTCCGCCAAGCCCACCGCGGGCGAGGGCTCCACGGGGCTCGGCCTCTGGATCGCCAAGCGCATCGTCGATCTTCATGACGGGCGCATCGAGGCGCTCAGCGATGGGCCCGCGACCGGCAGCACCTTCCAGTTGAGCCTGCCCATCCGCCAGGGCGACGCCGCATGAGCCAGGCGCAACACATCGTCGTGGTCGACGACGAGGCTCCGGCCCGCGAGATGGTGGGCGACTACCTGCGCATGCAGGGCTTCGAGGTGACGCTGTGCGACGGCGGCGGCTCGCTGCGCTCCGTCCTCGTCAGCCGGCCGGCCGATCTCGTGGTGCTGGACCTCAACATGCCGACCGAGGACGGGCTCTCGATCCTGCGCTGGGTCAAGCAGACCTTCCCGACGCCCGTGATCATGCTCACCGCCACGGCCAGCTCCATCGATCGCGTGATCGGCCTCGAGATGGGGGCGGACGACTACGTGTCGAAGCCCTGCGAGCTGCGCGAGCTGCTCGCCCGCATCCGTTCCGTTCTGCGCCGGCAGAAATGGGCCCGCAACGCCCAGTCCGGGCGGCGGCTCGCCGCGATCGTGTCGCTGGATTTCGTCAGCTATGGCCGGTTCATCCACGAGGACGAGCACGCCACGCTGGCCGCCATCGACCGCATCTTCGGGCAGGTGATGACGCCCACCATCGCGCAGCGGCGCGGCACGCTGTTCAAGGTGCTGGGCGATGGCGCGCTGGTCGAGTTCCAGAGCGCCGTCGACGCGGTGGAATGGTCGGTCGCCTTTCAGGAATCCGTGCTGGCGGACCCAGCCTCGCGGCTCGCGGGCGGCGACATCCGGTTTCGCATCGGCATCGCGGCCGGCGAGGTGGTGTTCAAGCACGCCGACCGCTTCGGCGAGACGGTCACGATTGCGGTCCGGATCCAGGAGATCGCCGAGCCCGGAGCCATCGCGCTGACCGACATCGTCCGGCAATTCGTGCGCGGCAGGGTGGACGCGCCGCTCCAGGACGCGGGCTCCCGCGTGCTCAAGAATGTCGACGAGCCCATGCGCATCTGGCTTTGGTCGCCCGGCGCCGCATCATGAGGACAGCGACCCGCGATTGAGGGTACAACTAGGACGTGTGAACAGGTTCACAGACAGGCGGCCGCAACCTGCGCGAAGGTCGCGCCCGTTCTGCACCCGCGGTTCTCGTTTCGGAGCGACCGATGACCGACGCCGCACCCCTGCTGACGCGACGGGCCGCCCTGCGGCTCGCCGTCATGGGCGTCGCGGCCCCGGCCATCCTGCGGGCGAGCGACGCACTTTCGACCTCGGGGCGCGTGCAGGTCTACGCCTGGTCGGATTTCTTCGACAAGAACACGATCCTGGCTGATTTCGAGGCGCGCACCGGCGTCCTCGTCGAACTCTCGACCTTCGGCTCCAACGAGGAACTCGAGGCCCGGCTCACCGCCACCAAGGGCCGCGGCTACGACCTCGTGTTCCCGTCCGTGGACACGGCTCCCAACTACTATGCGCTGAACCTGCTTCAGCCTATCGACGAGCGCCGCTTCACGGGCGACCGCGTGATCCCGTCCATCTACCGCACCTCCGTGAGCCTCGGGGCGACGCACCGGGGCCGGCGCTACCTGATCCCGTTCGATTGGGGCACCGAGGGCATCACATATGACTCGCGGCGATTTCCGGTGCGTTCCGGGGAATTGTCATACGGCATGGTGTGGGATACGGCGCTCGGGAAACGGGCGCTGATCCGGCCCAAGTCGGCGCTCACCGGCGTAGCGCTCCATCTGGACGCCTCAGGGCTCGAGCGGTCGAACCGCGGCATGGACATGTATCGCAGCGAGGACGACTGCCGCCGCGTCATGGAGGCCTGCCTACGCTTCATGGCCGAGCGGCGCGGCGCCATCGCGGCGCGCTGGAACGACGCCGCCGAGGCCACGCGCGGTTTTACCCAGGCGGGCTGCGTGATCGGGCAGACCTGGGACAGCACGGGCGTGCTCCTGAACCGGACGGTGGGGCCGCATTGGCGCTACGGCATGCCCAAGGAGGGCGGGCTCGGCTGGACGGACACCATCGCGATCCCGTCCGGGGCCGCCAATCTCGACCAGGCCTACGCGCTGATCGACCACCTGATGCGCCCCGAAACCGGCGCGAAATTCGCCGAGGCGACGGGCTACAACAGCTGCGCGGCGGGCGCAGAAGCCTTTCTGTCGCCGCTCGCCAAGGCGTCATTCGAAATGATTTATCCGAGTTCGGCCACCATAGAGGACATCTGGTGGTGGCCGATGCAGACCGGCTTCTTCAAGTCGCTGCGCGCCGAGTACGCCGAAAAGGTCGCCGCGCTCTGAAGCGCCGCAATTCGAAGACCTTCTGATCCTGAGAGCCTGGCCGGATAATCGGGTGATCACCCTGAGTGCCCTCATCCTGAGGAGCAGGCCATCTTCGGCCTGCGTCTCGAAGGACGGGGGATTCCAGCTTGCACGACTGTCGGAGCCCTTTGGACCCCTCGTCGTTCGAGACGCATCGCCAAGAGGCGATGCTCCTCAGGATGAGGGGCATCGTTGAACCGCCGAGCCCCGTCAGCGCCGCAGCGGCCGAAGCCGCCCGGCAGATGGATCAGCGACGGCCGTGCAGGATCGTCGCGAGCGCGAAGCCCGCGAAAGCCGCCACCGCGAGCGCCCCGATGGGGTTCGCCTGGACCTGCCGGTGCAGCAGGGCGGCGCCTTCGCCCAGCGATTCAGGAGCCCGGTCCGCCATGTCGCGCACCGTGTCCTTGGCCCGGCCATAGGCGTTCTGGGCCGCCCCGGTCGCCTGGTCGGCGAGCCCGCGGGCCTGCGTCCCCGCATCTCCCGTCAGCCGGCCGGCGGCGTCTTCCACCTTGCCGGCGATGTTGGTGACCGTTCCCGCCACGCGATCCGTGTCCATGCGTTCCTCGCTATACGTCAAGCCCCCGCTGGGCTGGCAACGCGAGGTTGTCGGGTCGGTTCCACCGGGTGGGCCGGTCAGGCGGCTTCCAGCGTCTGGAAGAAGCGCTCGACCTCTTCGCGCATCGCGACCGCCTGCGAGTCGATCTCGCGCACCGCGGCCAGAAACGCGCCCGCGCTGGACGCGCTTTCAAACGACGAGCCGTCGACGTCTTCGGCGAGCCGCACCATCGCCTCCGCGCCATCCGCCGTGGAGCGGATCGAAGCCGCGATGCTCGCGGTGGCGCTGCGCTGCTGGTCCGCCGTCACCGCGATGGCGGTGGAAATCTGGTCGACCTGCGCGATCTTGCTCTGGATCGCATTCAGCGCGAGGGCCGACCCCGCGCCGGCGCGCTGGATGGCGTCGATCTGCTCGGCGATCTCGGCCGTGGCGCGCGCCGTCTGGGCTGCGAGCGACTTCACTTCCGCGGCCACCACCGCGAAGCCGCGCCCCGCTTCGCCGGCACGCGCCGCCTCGATCGTGGCGTTCAGCGCAAGCAGGTTCGTCTGGCCCGCGATCTCGCCGATCACCTGGACGACGCCGCCCACCCGGCTCGAAATGCTCGCGAGCTCGTCCACGGCCGCTCCGGTCTGGCGCGCCGTCTCGACGGTCTGGCGCACCACCGCGGCCGACTCGACGATCCGGCGCTCGATGTCCTCCACCGAGCGCGACAACTGCTCGGCTGCAGCGGCGGCCAGTGAAACCTCCTCGGCCGTGCGCCGGGAGGAGGCCGCCATGCTTTCGCTGCCCTGCCGGGAGCGCGTGGAGGCGGCCGTCATCGTGCCGGCGGACGCCGCCAGATTGGCCACCATGTCGCCGATTTCGTTGATCCAGGCACGCAGGCGCTGGTCGAAAGCCGCAACCCGGTCGCGAACGGCGGCCTGTCGCCGCAAAACCGCTTCGCGGTCGTCGCGGTTCTTCAGTTCGGCGACGAGGTCGTTGTTGCGCTTCACGGCGTCCCGCAGCACCTCGAGTGCGCGCGCCATCTCGCCGATCTCGTCCGCCCGGTCCAGCGGCGGCAGGGTCACGGAGGTGTCGCCCTGGGCGAGGCGCTTCATGATCTGGGTGAGATTCGTGATCGGATCGGCGATGACCTGAACGCTCAGGAAAAACGACAGGCCTCCGGCCGTCAGCACGCACGTGATCGCGATCAGGGTCACGAGGGCCTGCATGGAGCGGATTTCGTCGGCCGCCGCCTTGCCGGAGGACCACATGTGCTCCTCCGAATTCGCCTTCAGGGCCGTGAGGGCCTCGCTCAGTTGTTCGCGGACATTTCGGTTCTGGCCCGTATTGCCGGTTTGCCTCACGCCGTCGAGATTTCCGGCTTCGGCCATCTCGAGCAGCTTCTTACGGAACGCCACGAATTCGGCGATGCCCTTGCGGATTCCGCCTTCCGCCAGGGCGACCCGGTTGTCCGTCCAGGCCAGATCCATGCCTTCGATCTCGGTCAGGGCCGCGCTTAGGCCGTGGATGAAGCGTTGAGCCTCGCCGGGGCTCTGCGCGAGATACAGCCCACGCGATTCCATCACGGCCCGGTGCACCAGATTGTCCAGCCGTTCGGCCGAAAGACTCTCGCGCACCACGACGCGCAGGGAGGGAAACAACGCGCTGACCTGCCGGGTGGACAATACCGCATGCATCGCGATCGTGAGCGCGACGGCGCCAAGGAGCGACATCGCGAACAGGATCTTCAACTTGATCGAGAGCCTGAAAAGCATGGGACGTGAAGCCGCCGCAACGGAGGAGAGCTTCACAACTTTAAGTTGTGGTTCTTAACGATACGGTAGCGACGACGCTTATTTGGGCGCCGGGTGCTGTTTCGTCCCGATGGTCAGGGGCGGCCGCTGCCCCACCAGAAGCCCGGCATCACGGCCGCGCCGGGCGGCGGCCGGTCCGCCCGCGGTTCGGGCCCGGCGAGCACGAGCGCCCAGTACTGGACCGGGCCGCGCGGACCGGGGCCGGGCGCATGCGCGAAACCGATGCGGGTCGCGCCGGACATCAGCAGGTTCTTGCGATGGCCCGGGGACGTCTTCCACCCCTCGAGCGCCTCGGCGGCCGACGTCTGGCCCATCGCGACATTCTCGGAGGCCACATAGGCCTGCACGCCGGCGGCCTTGAGGCGGCTCGGGAAGCTTCCGGCGATCTCGTGCGACATCTGCCCGGCCCGCGCCATCCCGAGCGCCTGGGTAGCCGCCGCTCGCACGAGCGTGGGATCCGCCGTCACTGGGCCGAGGCCTTCGGCCTTCCGGAACGCCGAAATCCAGGCCGCCATGGCGGCCGATTCAGACGGCGCGGCGCTCTTTCGGGCCGGAGCCGCGGAGGCGCCGTTCGGCGAAACCGCAAATGCGGCCAGCACGACGAGAATGGCGAGAGAGCGCAAGCGCAGGGCCTTTCAACAGAGAACGCTCGCTCAGGTTGCAAGCGATCGTGTCAAAAGAACGGCGCGCTCGTATAGCGAGCAACAAGATTAAATGCAAGGTCTAGATGTATTATGATTCGACTGTATTGATAATATTGCATCAAGGATAATAGCCTACTGTGAATTCAATGTCAGAAAACGACGATGCCAAGTCGGCGCAGTGCTTGGCGCGATCAGTGTACAAGCTCTGGCCACATTGGCCTGGGTCGGTTGCAGACACGAATTGATTGACGGAGAAATTGCATGAACGAGTTCGTGACCCCGGCCGCGACCTCTGAGGGCGCACGGCCCGTCAACGCTGGCGCGGCCGGGCAGCGCGCCCCCTCCAAGCCACGCTCCGACGTCGGGACCATCGTGCTGCACTGGGCCACCGCGATCGCCGTGGTGGTGAGCCTCGCCACCGGCCTGCGCATCGGCGGCGACTCGCCCGATTCCATCGTCGGCAAGGCGCTCTGGTCCATCCTCCCCCAGGGCGAAATCTGGACCTGGCACTTCATCGCCGGGTTGGGGCTGTTTTTCTGCGCGACCGCGTACGCGGTCTACATGAAGCGCGCGGGCCTGCTCGCCCCCATCGCGCCCGCGCGCGCACGCGTGCTCACCCTCCCGGCCGCCCCGCGCCTGCGCTGGAACGCCCTCAACGTCATTTTGCACTGGGTGATCTATGCCGTGCTGGCGGCGCTCGCCGCGACCGGCGTGGCGCTTTATGTCGGGTTTGGCGGCTGGATCATTCCGGTGCACGGCCTGCTGGCCACCGGAACGCTGATCTATATCGGCGTCCACGTGTTCACGCATTTCATGTATGGCGGCCTCGACCAGCTGGTGCGGCTGTTCAAGCCGACCGCGCTGGCGAAAACCAAGGCGCTACGCCCGCGGCCCTTCTTGATCGCGGCGGCGGTCGGCGTCCCGGTCGCGGCCGGGGCGGTGGCGATCGATCTCACGACCCGCGACACGCTCGCGGTCGCGCATGTGACCAGCGCCCCCACGCTCGACGGCAAGCTCGACGAGGCAGTCTGGTCCGCGGCCCGGCCGGTGCGCGTGCGCACCGAGCAGGGCTCGACCATCGGTCGCCCGGGACAATCAACCGTCGAGATCCGCGCGGTCGAGGACGGGCGGAAGATCTACTTCGCGTTTCGCTGGGAGGATCCCACCCGCTCGCTGATGCGCCTGCCGCTGATCAAGCGTGAGGACGGCTGGCGCATGCTCGGCCACGACGCCGACATCGCCGACGTCACCGATTTCTATGAAGACAAGTTCGCGGTGATGTTCACGCATTCGGACGCGTTCGGGAACGGCGGCTCGACCCATATGGGTCCCAACCCGCTCCCGGGCGCGCCCAAGCCCGTCCATGGTCGTGGCTATCACTACACGACGGATGGCGAATACGCCGATGTGTGGCAATGGAAAGCCTCGCGCGGCGGCATGCTGGGCCGTGTCGACGACATGTATTTTGGCCCGCCAAACGAAGCCAACGAGGCCATGAAGGCCGGCAAGGCGCGCTATCAGGCCGGATACGACAACGACCCCGGCAAGGGCTTCTACGTCTACAACTACAAGCCCGAAGCGCCGGGTGGCTTCCGCGGACCGGTTGGCCTTCTGAAGCTGCCGAAGGATCCGGCCGCCACCACGCGGGCGATGGGGGCGCTGCATCTCGACGTCAACAAGAGCAACGACGAGGGCTCGCGCTGGTGGATGACCGAGGACGAGGTCGTTCCCTACAGCAAGGAGCTGGACGACAAGATCCCGGTCGGGACCGTGATGCCGGGCGTCCTGATCCAGGGCGCTTATGCGGGCGATCGCGCCGACATTCTCGGGTCCGCGAGCTGGAAGGACGGCTTCTGGACGCTGGAGACCAGCCGGGCGCTCCAGACCGGCAGCAAGTTCGACATCGCTTTCAAGAAGGACAAGCCGATCTACGTTTATGTCTCGGCTTTCGACCACAACCAGACACGCCACACCCGGCACATGCGGCCGGTGGTGCTGTCCATGCCGTGAGGCTCAGGCCGGCCAGCCGCCGGCCTCCACCCGCCATCTGGCGCGCTTCGCTCGGGAATACGTCTCGCATGTCGTCGACAGCTCAAATCAGCATCAACGGACGAACCGTGGCGGCGCATATCGGCGCCACCCTGCTGGACGCCGCCTTGGCGGCTCGCATCCCGATGCCGCATGATTGCTGCACAGGCCAGTGCGAAACCTGCCGGGTGACGGCGCCGTCCGGCGTCGACGACAACGGCACGCGTGTGCGCGACACCGTGCTGGGCTGCCAGGCCACCATTACGGGTCCGGCCGCGATCACCTTCGAGGAGGTCCCGGCGGTTGCGACGCGCGCCGGCGTGATCTACGCGATCAGGCCGCTGTCGCCCTCCATCGTCGAGGTGGTGATCGAGACCGACGCCCCCCTCCGCTACCTGCCCGGCCAATACGTGAAGCTCGGCTTCAAGGGCCTCCCGGAGCGGGACTACAGCCCCACGCTCGGGCTCGGCGGTGAGGCCCATGAGAACCGGCTCTACTTCCACATCCGCCGCTATCCCGGCGGGCGGCTGTCGGGCGCGCTCGGCTCAACCCTCCGGGAGGGCGCGCGCCTGAAGGTGCGCGGCCCGTTTGGCCACGCGTGGCTGCGCCAGGGCTCCGGGCCGCTGGTGCTGGTCGCGAGCGGCACCGGCTTCGCGCCGATCTGGTCGATCGCGGTGGCGGCCCGCCTGGGCCAGCCCGACCGGCCCCTGACGATGATCGCCGGCGCGCGTGACCCCCTGGATCTCTACATGCGCCACGCCTTCGCGTGGCTGGCTGCGCGGGGCGTCCGCGACCTGACGCTCACCTGCAGCGGCGCGCCCGCCTTTGCGGACATCCAGGCCGGACGTCCCACCGACGCTCTGCCGCCGCTCGATCCAAGCGCTACCGTCCATGTGGCCGGCGCTCCCGCGATGGCGGAGGCTGTCGCGGCGCTGGCCGAACAAGCCGGGGCTGCCTGCTTCGCCGACCCGTTCACCATCAAGCCCTCGGCGCCGACATGGCGCGAGCGGATCTTGGATGGGGTCCGGCTGGTCCGAAGCCGCCGCAGCGCCTGACGCCCAACGGTCCGCGAGCCTGCCTTGCGGGCGAAGCGTACCTTGTTCGTGAATCAGGACGCCGCCACGTCCGCCAGGAAGGACCGCACGGCCTGGTCCAGCTGGCGGGCCTCGTCGGTCATGCGCGCCGCCATGCCGACCACGTCCACGGTCGCAGCCCGTGCGTCCTCGACCGTGGCGCTCAGCTTTTCGACGCTTGCGCAGAGCGCCTCCGCGCCTTCAAAGGCCGAGGATACGCTCCCGGCGATCTGCTCGGTGGCCTCGGACTGGTCGCGAACAACATGCCGGATGGTGGTGGTCTGCGTCAGCACGTCCGAGAACGACTGCGCGATCCTGTCGATGGACCGCACGGCGTCGTTCGTGGCGTCCTGGATGGCCGCGACCTTCCCGGCGATAACATCCGTCGCCTTGCCGGTTTCGCCCGCCAGCGCCTTGACCTCGTTGGCCACCACCGCGAAGCCCCGGCCGGCCTCGCCCGCGCGCGCCGCCTCGATGGTGGCGTTGAGGGCGAGCAGGTTGGTTTGCGACGCGATCCCCTCGATCAGGCGCACCACGGCCCCGATCTGTTCGGCCGCCTCAAGCAGGCTGCCGACCTTGCGGGTGGCGTCCAGCGCGATGTCGTTGCCGTGCACCACCACGTCGGCGGCCGCGCTGACGCGTCCGGACACGCTCCGGATCGCTTCGGTCAGCTGGCCGGTCGCGGCGTCCACGACCATCACCGAGGAGGTCGTCTGCTTGGAGGCGCGAGCCGTTACCCCGGCCTCGTCGCGGGCGTTGCGCGAGATGCCGTCGAGGCTCTGCGCCGAGTTGTTCATGGACTGGACGCAGCCCTGGATGCCGTTCATCACCGAGCGCATGGAGGCGTCGAAACGCTGGATCGCGGCTTCCAGCGAGGCGCTGCGCTTGCGCACCCGCTCGGCGCCCGCGACGTCGGACCGCAACCGGTCGCGCTCCTCGAGCGAGCGTTGCACAAGCTGCACCGCCCGCGCGATGGAGCCGATTTCGTCCGTGCGCTCGGCTCCGCTCACGGCGGCCCGCCAGTCGCCTTGCGCGACCGCCGCGACCGCATCCGTGATTTGCCGCAAAGCCTTGGCCATGCGCCCCGCCATCAGCATCATCAGGCAGCCCACCAGCACGATCGCAAACAGGCCTGCGCCCGCCAGCCAGGTGTTCAGCCGCCGCGCGTGGGCTTCGCCGATCCTCACGGTTTCGTCGCGCAACGTGTAGATGTCGCCCCGCGGCGCTAAGGCGCAAACCCGGACGGTGTCGACCAGCGCCGCGCAGCTGCCGACATAGAGGCCGTTTTCGGTTTCGAGCAGGCGCGCGCCGTCCATCCGGCGAAGCCGAAGCCCCTCGGGAGGAACGCCCGCCACCGAGATGATCTGCTCCTCGACCTCGACGAACACGCCGGACCCGGTGAGCTGCGAGAATTCGTCCAGCACGGTCTCGGGCGAGCGAAGCGGCCGGAAGCCGATCAGCGTCGACATGACGTCGCCGAAGTCGTCGAAGACGGGCTCGATGAAGACCATGGCCAGCACGGACGCCTGTCCCATGCCGAGCTGGTGCGCGGTGGCGGCGTCGAGCAGCCGCATCTGGTTCAGCGAACGCGGCGCGGATTTCTGGTTGTCGGCCATCAGAGCGGCGACGCTCTCGAGCAGGGAGGTGCGGCGCAGCTCCTGGTCGATCCGAAGCAGGTCGGCCTGCTTCGACGACGAGCCGACCACGTGGATCTTGTCGTCCACGACCGCGATCAGCCCCAGATTGGCGGCGCGTCCGGCCGCGTCCAGTGTCTCGCTCATGATCGCGACGTTCCGGGACTGCACGGCCCGCATCACGTCGGTGCGCTGGGCCACCATGCCGAGCCGGCGGGCGACGTCCTTCTGAAGGGTGTCGAGACGCGCCTTCGCCAGGTGAGCCTGGCTGCGCATGCCGTCCGACAGCTTCTCCACCGAAAGGCGAGCCAGTTCGGTGGATTGCTCAGCCAGGCTCCGATCGACGCGCACCACGGTGCCGGCCACGAGCGCCGCCAGCGCGAGGCCGGTCACCCCGACGGTGACGGCCAGTATCCTTGCGCTGATGGATCGGAGAAGGGGCAAAGGCGGCCGTCAGGGCGTCGGCGCCACGCCACCGAGGCTCCCGACGATTCGTCGGGCCTTCTCGCCGGTGGAGTACCGAATGAATGCGGACGCTTCGGCCGAGACGGTCTGGGGCTTGTAGATCAGGCCGATCGTCACCGCGCTCGGATAGGCCGTTTCCGTGGGCGCCCGATCGTCGATCTTGAGGACGTTGACCGCATCGCGCAGCAGCGCCGAGTAAGGACCGAAGCCGATCGCGCCTTCCACGGACCGGACGGTCTCGACGGCCTCCTGGGTGGTCAGCGCAGTTTTGGACTTCGACGTGATGACGAGCTCTTTCCACCCCGGCATGGAGTTGCGCAACACGCCCAGCGTGCTGTCCCCGTCCTCGCGGCGCACCAACTTGATGCGCATGTCCGGGCCGCCGACGTCCTGCCAGTTGGAAATCGCGCCCGCATAGATGCCGGCGAGCTGGGCGCTGGTCAGCCCTGCCACCCGCACGCCGGGATGAGTGAAAAATGCCGAAGGCACTTTCACGACGGGGCTCAACGTCAGGCCCTGCGCGCGCTCGGAATCTGAGAGCGGCCGCGCGACGCGGCCGATGGTCTCGCGATCGGACGCGACCGCCACCACGGCGCCGCCGGACCCGATGCTCGGCGGCAGCGTCACCGTCACGGTGGGCATTTCGCCCGCGAACGCGGTTCCGATCGCGCGAAGCATCTCGACGCCGTCGCCGGTGCCGGGAATTGTGATTTCGCCAGACCACGCATGAGCAGGCGTCATCGCGGAAAAAAGCGAGCCGATCAAAGCGACGCGCCTATAAGTTGCAAAACCCATCTGGACACGATCCTTAAAGCAACGTGTCCAGAGCGTAACCAGATAAGCTTAACCGAATATCACACGGTTAAGCCTGGTTGCAAAAGTCAGCGGCTCTACTCTGCACCGTAAAGCAGAGGTTCGTTCGGGCGCAGCATGTCGTAAGCCGCCATCGCCCCGAGGCCGAGGCCCGCGCCGGTGATGAAGCCCGCCACGAGCACCGCCACGATCCGGGCGATCATGCGGATGCTGTCGCGGGGAGCGGCAGGGCGATGCAATGCGGCGTTCATCAGGTCCTCCCGAAGCCGTCGGCTTCATGGAGACGAGAATGCGATGAACCGGGGCGAGGCGCCGTGCCGAAGCGCACAGCCGCGCGCCGCTCAGGCGGCGGCGCGCCGTGCGTTCGGGCGCTTGCGGACCTTCATGTAGACCCGCCAGCCCAGCAAAATCGCGAGCATCGCCGCGAAGATGATCGGCCAGGTCAGGTCCCGCTTCACGAGCCACCAGTAGTGCAGCACCCCAAGCGTCGCGACCACGTAGATGAGCTGGTGCAGCCGCGCCCAGCGCGGCCCGCCGAGGCGCAGCACCCACCCGCGCGTCGACGTGATCGCGAGCGGGGTCATCAGCAGCAGCGCGGCGAACCCCACGGTCACGAAGGGGCGCTTCCAGATGTCTTTCACGATCGCCTCGGCGTCGAACACCATGTCGAAGCCGAGATAGGCCATCAGGTGGATGAACCCGTAGAAAAAGGCGAAGAGCCCCAGCATGCGCCGGAACTTGATCAGCCAGTTCCAGCCGGTGAGCCGGCGCAGCGGCGTCACCGACAACGTGATCAGCAGGAAGTAGAGGCACCAGTCGCCGGTGGTGTGCTCGATGGTTTCGGCAGGGTTGGCGCCCAGCAGATCGGGATTCAAGAATACCCCATAGACCAGCCGGGCGACCGGGATGAGCCCGGCCAAAAGCACGACCGGCTTCGACCAGCGGACCCAATCGGGACCACGCGCGGGCTTCGGCGGGCTGCGCCGCGCAACCGGCTTTTCGGCAAGGGCTGCGTTCGCCATCAGGCCGTCGCCGGCTGCAGCCGCCACATGCGCCGCGTCACCATCAGAAGTTCGACTTCAGGTCCATGCCCGCATAGAGCGACGCGACCTGATCCCCATAGCCGTTGAAGATCTCCGTCTGGCGGCTCGCGAACAGGGCCGGCAGGGCCCGCTCACGCTTCTGCGTCCAGCGCGGATGATCGACGTTCGGGTTCACGTTGGAATAGAAGCCGTATTCGTTGGCGGCGGCCTTGTTCCAGGCCGTGCCCGGCTGCTTCTCCACGAACTCGATCTTGACGATCGATTTCACGCTCTTGAAGCCGTACTTCCACGGAACGATGATCCGCACCGGCGCGCCGTTCTGGTTCGGCAGGATCTCGCCGTACACGCCCAGGGTCAGCAGCGTCAGCGGATGCATGGCCTCGTCGATGCGCAGGCCCTCCACATAGGGCCAGTCCAGCACCGGCACGCGCAGTCCCGGCATGGTCTCGGGCTGCATCGCGGTGGTGAACTTCACGTATTTGGCCTTGCTGGTCGGCCCCACCATCTTGGCGAGCTGGTTGAACTCCAGGCCCACCCACGGCACCACCATCGACCACGCCTCGACGCAGCGGAAGCGGTAGACGCGCTCCTGCAACTGCATCTTGAGCAGCGCCTCGATGTCGATGGTCTGGGGCTTCTCGACCTCGCCGCCGACCTCGATGGTCCAGGGGCGGGTCTTCATCTGGTCGGCGGACGCCGCCGGATCGTATTTGCCGGTCCCGAACTCGTAGTAATTGTTGTAGCCGGTCACGAGCTTCTTGGGCGTGGGCTCGGCGTCGACGCTGAAGGCGGCGTTGCGAGGGGCGGCGAGCGCGGCCGGCGCCGCGAAGGCGCTGCCGCCGCTGGCCCCGATCGCCCCGAGAGCGGCGGCGCCCTGCATGAAGCGCCGGCGGTCCAGGAAGACGGACTGGGGCGTGATCTCGGAAGGAGCGATCGGCGGCGGGCGGAACATCGGCATCGTGTCTCCAGGCGTCGGCGCGGCGGGGGGCCGTGATCGCCACATCGGGCGACGACCGGATCAGTCAAGCGCGCTGCGGCGATCACGGCAACTCACGATCCCGCGTCCGGGTCGCGCCCGGCCGGAGCAGCCGTCAAGCTCTCGCCATGAAGGCTTCGACGTCGACCCGGCGGGGCAGGGGCGCGACCGCCCCGTAGCCGGTGGTCGATAGGGCCGCGGCCGCGTTGGCGTAGTTGGCGGCCGAGAAGGGGTCGCCGCCGCGCAGCCACTCGGCCAGAAACGCGCCGTCGAACGCGTCGCCGGCTCCGGTGGCGTCCACGGCCTCGACCTTGTGACATGGGATCACGCGGGTCTCGCCGGGCGTCGCCACCATCGCGCCTTCGACCCCCATCGTGAGCGCCACGATGCGGCAGCCCAGCGACAGGTAGAAGGCGCAAATGTCCTCCGGCGCGTCGAGGCCGGTGAGCTTGCGCGCATCGTCCAGGCCCGGCCGGGCGATGTCGCTCATCGCCACCGCGGCGTGGATCACCGCGCGCGCCCGGTCGAGCGGCCACAGGCGCAGGCGCAGATTGGTGTCGTAGCAGACGGTGGTCCCGGCCTCGCGCGCACAGCGCAGGGCGTGGAACACAGCGTCGCAGGCGCTGTCCGAGATCGCCTGGCTGATCGCCGAGACATGCAGCACGCGGGCGCTGGCGATCTGCGCCTCCGGGATCGCGGTCGCGTCCACGAGGCTGGCGGCCGAGCCGGCGCGGAAATAGCTAAAATGGTGGCCCGCATCGTCGTGGCTGATGAAGTAGATCCCGGTCGCCGCGCCCTGGCGGGTCAGAACCGTGGAGCGGTCCACGCCTTCGCGGTCCCACAACGCCAGGATCTGCCGGCCGAACGGGTCGTCGCCGAGCGCCGTGAAATAGGCCGCCCTTGCGCCGCTGCGCGCCGCCGCGATCGCCGCGTTGGAGGTGTCGCCGCCATAGCCCGGCAGATAGAGGCTCTCGCCCTGGCGCTCGACCTGGCTGAACTCCATCATGGGTTCGCCCATCGCGAGAACATCCAGGGTCTTCATTTGCGCGCTCTTCAATCGTTTGAATCGAGCTGCATCATGCGCCCTCGCGCGCAGCCGCGCAATCCGCCCCGCTAGGTCGCGGGCGCTTCGAGGAGGTCCGGCAGCTCCGCCAGAGAGGCGATCACCCGGTCGGGCGCGCCCGGCAGCCGCTCGGGCCGCTGGCCGTAGCGGTTGCACCAGACCACCCGCATCCCGAACGCCGAAGCCCCATACGCGTCCCAGCCGTTGGACGACTGGAACGCGATGGCGTCCGGGCTGACGCCGAGCCGATCCACCGCGAGCTGGTAGACGCTCGGGTGAGGCTTGTAGACGCCCACCTCCGCGACCGAGAGCACGTGGTCGAGCCAGGGCCCGACGCCCGCGCCGTCCACGGCCGAGCGCAGCATGTCGGGCGAGCCGTTGGACAGGATCGCGGTCGCGAAGCCGCGCTCCTTCAGGGTGCGCAGCATGGCGGGGACTTCCGGGAAGGGGCGCAGCGTCGCGTAAAGGCCCATGAGCCTGTCGCGCAGGCCGGGCTGGTCGAGCCCGAGCGCATCAAGGCTGTAATCCAGGGCATCGCCCGTCACTTGCCAGAAGTCCGCGTAGCGCCCCTGCAGGCTGCGCAGCCAGGCATATTGCAGCTGCTTGTCGCGCCACAGCGCAGTGAGCAGCCCGGCGCGGTCGCCCAGAACATCCGCGCAGCCGGCGGCCGCTGAGGCAAAGTCGAACAGCGTCCCATAGGCGTCGAAGACGCAGGCCTTGATCCCGATCAGCTTCATCACGGCGCGCTCCCCTCCCGGTGCGCCGCCATCATAACGCGATCAATCGGCCGCCGTCAGCGCCAGCGCGGCAGGCGGCCGACAGAACGCTAGAACTCGTCCCAGCCGGCGCCCGGCTGCGTTCCGCCGCCTGCGCGCCTCGCCCTGGCGGGCGCTGGCGCAGCGGGAGCGGGCGCGTTTCCGGCGGCCGTGACGACCGGGCGAGCCGGCTTGGTCAGCTTCGAGAACGCATCCTGGGCGAGCTTGCGAAGCCGCGCCGGCTCGGTGGCGGGCGCCGGCGCAGGCGCGGCCCTGCCGGCGACCGGCGCGGACGCGGAATAAGCCGCCGCCATCCCGCCCCTGCGGGTGCGGAACGTCGCCACGAGCTGGTTCAGCTGGGCGATCTGGCCGGCGAGCGACTGCGCCGAAGCGGCGCTTTCCTCCGCCAGGGCTGCGTTCTGCTGCGTCATGTCGTCCATGTGGGCGACGGCCTGGCTCATCTCGTCGATGCCGTTGGCCTGCTCGGCCGCCGCGGACGAGATCTCCGACACGGTCGCGGCGACCCGCTGCGATGCGTCCACGATCTTGCCCAACGCCTCGCCGGCAGAGCGCACCAGGCGGACGCCGTCTGCGACTTCGGCGTCGGACGAGTTGATCAGCGTGGTGATGTCCTTGGCGGCCTCGCTGGAACGCTGCGCCAGCGTGCGAACCTCGGACGCCACCACGGCGAAGCCCTTGCCGGCGTCGCCCGCGCGAGCGGCTTCCACGGCGGCGTTCAGGGCCAGGAGGTTGGTCTGGAACGCGATGTCGTCGATCACGGTCGTGATGTCCGAGATGCGGCGGCTCGCCTCCTCGATGCGGCTCATGGCGTCCACCGCCCGCGTCACGATGGCGCCGCCGTCCTGCGCGACCAGCGCGGCTTCCTCGGACAGCCGCACGGCCTGCGCGGAAGATTGCGCCGACGCCTTCACGGAAGCGGCGAGTTCCTCCGTGGTGGCGGCGGTCTGTTCCAGCGACGACGCCTGGTCTTCGGTGCGCTTGGAGAGGTCGTCCGCCCCGGACGTGATCTCTCGCGCGGCGCCCGCCACGTCGACGGAGGTAGACTGGATGGTCTCGACCGTCTCGGACAGGCGCGCCACGGTTTCGTTCAGCGACGCCGCGAGCTCGCCGAAGCGTCCCTTGTAGCTTGTCTCCACCATGTGGGTCAGGTCGCCCTGCGCGAGCGCCTCCAGCACACCGCCGATATCGCGGGTGGCGCGGTCCACCACCGTATTGATGGCGTTGATGCCGTCCACGAGCTTGCTGATGTCGGGGTCGACATTGGCGGCCTGCGCCCGGGCCGAGAAGTCGCCCGCCACGGCTGCGTCCACCACGGTCGCGACCTCGCGCACGATCTCGGCGATCGCGGCCGAGCGCTGCTGCACGGCGATGTCGGCCTGGGCCTTGTCCGCCTCCAGGTGCGATCGGCGCTCCAGCGCCTGCGCGAGAACCTGGTAGGACGCCGCCATGGAGCCGATCTCGTCCTTGCGATCGTCCTTCTCCAGCTGCGCGTGGCGCCCGGCTGCGAGATCCTCGAGAGCCCGCGACATGGCGCTGACGGGGCGGCTGATCGCGCGGGCGATCATCGGGGCGCTCACCAGTCCGACCAGCGCGCTCAGCGCCAGGACGATCATCACGAGCATCATCTCGCGATCCACGATGGCGTTGATGCCGGCGGTTCCGGCCGTCTGGCGCGCCTGCGCGTCGGCCGCGAGCTTGGCGGTGATGTCCTCGAGCGTCCGGAACGTCCGGTCGGCGTTCATCATGAACATCAGCGAGGAACCGGCGTCGCTGTCGGCCATGTCGGCGACATTCTTGCCTTGGCGCGAATAGGTCTTCATCGCGGCGTCGAGCTTGGCCAGGGCCTCGTTCTCCGATGCCTCCTTGGCGAAGGTCGCCTGCGTGGCCGCGACCTTTTCGCCGAGCGCCTTGAGGTCCGCGAGGGTCGCGGCGGCGCTGGCCTGGATCTTGGCCTGGTCGCTCTCATTGGCGGCCGTCGCCGTCAGGCGGTAGAGCCTGCCATGGGTCGCCCATGCGGCGGTCTGGAGTTCACCGGCGATGCGGGCCTGTGCGATGGGGCCATTCGCGAGGTCCTGGAAGGAATCGCGTGTCTTGTCCAAAGCATAAAGCGAGAACGCGCCCAGGCAGGCGAGGGACAGAACGAGGCCGACCGGAGCGGTCAGCACTTTCCAACGCAAGCTGAGGTCTTTGAACCGGATCATGACGACGCTTCCTGGCGTTGAACGCTGGCAAAGGGGGGGACCCGAACGGCCGCGCCGTCCGGGTTTCGTCAGTTCAAGCGTCAGAGCTTGTAGACGCCGCCGCAAACCGCGGTTTCGTCGAGCTTCTCGCAGTACATCTGCTTGGGCTCGACTTTCTTGGTCACCGGGTTCACGAATTTGTATTCCTGCCAGAACGTGCCCTTCGCCTTGGCGAGGTCGACGCGCTCCTTGACGAAGAACTTGCCGTCCACGTCCTGGGAATCGAGCAGGTCCTTGCCGACGAGCTTGTCGTTGGCGCCGTGCGCCAGGACCTTGCCGTCGAGGCCGTAGACAACGACGTAGAGGTCGCGGTCGATGAAGTCCGGGGTCTTTTTGGTGAAAGTCTCGTAGGCCTTGGGGGCGCCATTGGCCTTGATGAAGGCGACCGCCTTCTTGACCATCGCCTGCGCCTCATCCTTGGTCGCCCACTCGCCCGCGCTCGCGCCCGAGAGGGTGAAAAGGCCCGCCAGGGCGGCGCCCACGCATCCGTGAAGCAGCTTCGTCATGTTTCCTCCGCGCATCCGTCATGAAGCGGATAGCCGCAGAGTGGACCCCAACTTTATTAATGCGTGTATAACAGCGTTTTCAACTTACCTAGAGTTGCATGCGGTAGTAGAGCCGGCCGCAGCATCGTCGTATGACTTCAGCTTTAGCCTGACCCTAAGATAAACCGAAAACAGCAAAAAACGACGAGCTTTAGAGCCTTGCGTCAGTGCTCCGTCGCCGCGAGCACCGCTTCGGCCCTGATTTCCTCCGTAAGTCTCGCCTTGAGGGCCGAGAACTCCGGCGTCGTTTTCACCGTGTAGTGACGCGGGTAGGGCAGGTCGACCGCGATGTCGGCCTTGATCCGCCCGGGCCGCGCGCTCATCACCAGCACGCGGGACGCCATGAAGATGGCTTCCTCGATGTCGTGGGTGACGAACAGCACCGTCTTGCGCTCGCGTTCCCAGATGCCGAGCAGCAGCTCCTGCATCAGCGATCGTGTCTGGTTGTCGAGCGCGCCGAAGGGCTCGTCCAGCAGCAGGATCTCGGGGTCGTTGGCGAGCGCGCGCGCGATGGCGGTGCGCTGCTGCATGCCGCCGGAGAGCTGCTTGGGCCAGTGGCGCTCGAAGCCGCGCAGGCCGACCTTGTCGACGTAGCTTTCCACGATCGCGTTGCGCTCGGCTTCCGGCACGCCGCGCTCCTTGAGCCCGAACGCGATGTTCTCGAACACATTGAGCCAGGGAAACAGCGTGTAGCTCTGGAACACCATGCCGCGGTCGGCCCCGGGCCGCGTCACCGCGCGCCCGTCCAGCAGGACGCGCCCGGACGTCGGGCTGTCCAGACCGGCCACGATGCGCAGCAGCGTCGACTTTCCGCAGCCTGACGGCCCCAGAATGGTGATGAAGTCGTTGGGAGCGACGCTGAGCGTGGTGGGCTCCAGCGCGCGCGTCGGCGCCCCGCCATGGACGCCCGGAAACACCCGGGAAACGGCTTCGATCGACAGCGACCCGCTTTTCACGCCAGCCTCCAGGGAAAGAGGCCGCGGTTCAGCGCCTTGAACAGGAAGTCCGAGATCAGGCCGATGAGCCCGATCACGATGATGCCGAAAATGATCTGGCCGGTGGCCATCAACGACTGACTCTCGATGATCATGTGGCCGATGCCCTCGGATGAGCCGATGAGTTCGGCGACGATCACGTAGGTCCAGGCCCATCCGAGCACCAGCCGGAGGATCTCGGCGATCTCGGGCGCATTGGCGGGGATCAGCACGCGCCTGACCACTCCCTGGTCGCCGGCGCCCAGCGTGTAGGCGGCCTCCACGAGGTCCCGCCGCGTCGCCCCGACCGCAACCGCGACCATCAGGACGATCTGGAACACCGAGCCGATGAAGATCACCAACAGCTTCTGGGTCTCGCCCAGGCCGGCCCAGAGGATCAGCAACGGAATGAAGGCGGAAGCCGGCAGGTACCGCGCAAAGGACACGAATGGCTCGAAGAACGCCTCAACCGGCTTGTAGGCCCCCATCAGGATCCCGAGCGGAACGGCCACCAACGCGGCCAGCGTGAAGCCTCCGACCACGCGCCACACCGTCATGCCGATATCGCGTGCGAAGCCGAACTTGGTCAGCAGCTCCCAGCCGTTCTGCACCATCGTGATCGGGTCGGCGAGGAAGATCTTGGACACGAATCCGCCCAGCGTGGCCAAGGCCCAGCAGGCGACGAAGAGGACGAAAAAAGACACGCCCAGCAACACGCGCTGCGTGTTGGGAATGGGCGCCAGCGGGCGCGGCATGACGACCAGGAGCGTTGGAGAGAGTGAGGGGCCGCCCGAACCCGGTCCGGGCGGCCCGAGCGGCTTACTGGATGAAGCGGGTGTCCGCCAGACCATCGAGATCCGGGATCTGTTTGATCACGCCGGCTTCGAGCAGCAGGTCGGCGGCTTCCTTCGAGAAGGTTTTGAAATCGCCCGTGAAGAACGCCTTGTTGGCGGCCTTGTCCTGCCAGCGCAGGTATTTAGACGACGCCGCGAACTGCTCGCCGGTCTGCTTCACGTCCGCGCCCATGATCTCGTTGGCCTTGGCAGGCTCCTTGGCGATCATGTCGAGGGCCTCGAAATAGCTGTCGGCCAGCGCCTTCACGGCCTTCTCGTTCTCGGCGATGAACTTCGGCGCGCAGCCGAACGTGTCCATGACGACCGGGTAGTCGAGCGTGGTCGCGATGATCTTGCCGGCTTCCGGCTTTTCGCGGACGCTGGACAGATAGGGCTCATACGTCATGGCGGCGTCGTTCTGGCCGGCGATGAACGCCTGTGCGGCCGGGCCGGGCTCCATGTTGACGATGGTGACGTCCTTGGAGGTGAGGCCGTTCTTCTTCAGCATCCAGGCGAGCACGAAATAAGGCGACGTGCCGGGGCCGGAGGCCGCCACCGACTTGCCCTTGAGGTCCTTGATGGATGCGACGCCGTTGCGCGTCACCATGCCGTCCGCGCCATAGGACTTGTCGAGCTGGAAGATCTGCTTGATCGGCACGCCATTCGCGTTCCAGACCACATAGGTCTCGACCGTCGTGGCGGCGCACTGGATGTCGCCCGACGCGACCGCGAGATGACGGCTCGCCTGCGGGATCTTCTTGATGGTGACGTCGAGGCCGTTCTTCTTGAAGATGCCGGCTTCCTTGGCGAGCGTCAGCGGCGCGAAGCCGGTCCAGCCCGAAATGCCGATCGCGACCTTGGTTTCCTGAGCAATGGCCGGGGAAGTCGCCCCGACCGCGGCCGCAAGCGCCGCTCCCATGATCCACTCTTTACGCATCCCGCTCTCCCTCGCTCGAAGCCGCCGTCACGACGGCCGCACCATGAGGGCATTCAAGCGTGGACCCTGCTATTTGTCTATACAAACGTGCTGCGATGCGGCGCCGGTCAGGCCGCCTGGGCGTCCACCAGGCTGTCGATGCGCGCGGCCAGCGTCTCGGCGTTGAACGGCTTCACGATCATGGGGCCGAGCGGATTGCCGTAGACGTCATGGGACTTCGTCTGCGCGGTGATCAGCAGCACCGGAATGGTGGCGAGCTGCGCGCGCCGCGCCATGGCGTTCTTGACGTCCGCGCCCGTATGCGGCGGCATGAGCCAGTCGCACACCACGAGCCCGTATGCGCGCTCCGCCACACGGTTCAGCCCGGCCTGGGCGCCGACCGCAACGTCAACGTCGCGAAAGCCTGCCTGATGCAGAAGCCCCCGCAGGATGTTGGTCATGATCTGGCTGTCGTCGATCACGAGCACGGGCGACGAGCGGTCCAACGGCATTGTGTCTCCCTCCCCGGCGGTGGGTTCGGCTAAACTCACGTCAATTGATGCCCTACCCCGGTTGAGATTCGATTATGCCGAACATCGAAAGATCGCATTTTCGCTGATTAGCCGAGAATGCCGGGCAAATTCAGCTGCTGCTCCCGCGCGCAGTCCAACGCCTCCTCGTAGCCCGCATCGGCGTGACGCATCACGCCGGTCGCCGGATCATTCCACAGCACCCGCTCGATCCGCTTGGCCGCCTCCGGCGTGCCATCCGCGACGATCACCATGCCGGCATGCTGCGAGAAGCCCATGCCGACCCCGCCGCCATGATGCAGCGACACCCAGGTGGCGCCCGATGCGCAGTTCAGCAGGGCGTTGAGCAGCGGCCAGTCCGACACGGCGTCCGATCCGTCCCGCATGGCTTCGGTTTCCCGGTTCGGGGACGCCACCGAGCCTGAATCGAGATGGTCGCGGCCGATCACGACGGGCGCCTTGAGTTCGCCGCTGGCCACCATCTCGTTGAAGGCCAGCCCGAGGCGGTGCCGATCGCCGAGGCCGACCCAGCAGATCCGCGCCGGCAGGCCCTGGAAGCTGATGCGCTCGCGCGCCATGTCGAGCCAGTTGTGCAGGTGGGCGTTGTCGGGCAACAGCTCCTTCACCTTGGCGTCCGTGCGGTAGATGTCCTCCGGATCGCCCGACAGCGCGGCCCAGCGGAACGGCCCGATGCCCCTGCAGAACAGCGGCCGGATATAGGCGGGCACGAAGCCCGGGAAGTCGAACGCGTCGGCGACGCCCTCCTCCTTGGCGACCTGGCGGATGTTGTTGCCGTAGTCGAGCGTCGGCACGCCCGCGCGGTGGAAGTCCAGCATGGCGCGGACATGCTCGGCCATGGAGCGCTTGGCCGCCGTGGCGACCTGCTGCGGGTGGGTCTCGCGCTCGCTCTCCCACTGGGCGACGCTCCACCCCTTGGGCAGGTAGCCGTTTACCGGGTCATGCGCGGAGGTCTGGTCGGTGACGACGTCCGGCCGCACGCCTCGGCGCACCAGCTCGGGGAAGATGTCGGCCGCGTTGCCGAGCACGCCCACCGAGAGCGGCTTCTTGTCCCGGCAGGACTGCTCGATCATGGCCAGCGCCTCGTCGAGGTCCTTGGCCTGCACGTCGAGGTAGCGCGTGCGCAACCGCATTTCGATGCGCGACGCCTGGCACTCCACCGCGAGGCAGGAGGCGCCCGCCATGGTGGCGGCCAGCGGCTGCGCGCCTCCCATGCCGCCGAGCCCGGCGGTGAGGATCCACTTGCCGGCCAGCGAGCCGCCATAGTGGCGGCGCCCCACTTCCACGAAGGTCTCGTAGGTGCCCTGCACGATGCCTTGCGTGCCGATATAGATCCAGGATCCGGCCGTCATCTGGCCGTACATCATCAGGCCCTTGCGATCGAGGGCGTTGAAATGGTCCCAGTTGGCCCAGTGCGGCACCAGGTTCGAGTTGGCGATCAGCACACGCGGGGCGTCCGGGTGCGTCTTGAATACGCCGACCGGCTTGCCGGACTGCACCAGCAGGGTCTCGTCGGCGTTGAGATCCCGCAGCGCCGCCACGATGCGGTCGAAGCTCTCCCAGTCGCGCGCCGCGCGGCCGATGCCGCCATACACCACGAGCTCGCCGGGCCGCTCGGCCACCTCGGCGTCGAGGTTGTTCATCAGCATGCGCAGCGGCGCTTCGGTGAGCCAGCTTTTCGCCGTGATCTCGGTGCCCCGGGGGGCGCTGATGCGGCGGGCGTTGTCGATGCGGGTCATGGGCGGGTCCTCAACAATCAGCGCGCGGTGGCGAAGTGCAGGCAGGCTTCCAGCGCGGCGCGCAGCCGCGCCGTGATCGGGGCCGCGTAGGCGGGATCGAAGGCGGTCGGCCATTCGCCCTCGCGCACGGGCCCGGGCGTCTCGGGCATGTAGCCCCGGCCGGCGAGCTCCATCTGGATGGCGTGGACGCCGCCCTCGGGCGCGCCGAAGAACCGCGTGATCCAGCCGCCTTTGAAGCGGCCATTGGTGACGCGCGTGAACGGCGCGCCGTCGCAGGCGGCTTCCACCGCGGCGGTGAGCGCCGGATCGCAGCTCGCGCCGGCGTTCGTGCCGATGTTGAAGTTCGGCAGCTCGCCCTCGAACAGCCGCGGGACTGCCGAGCGGATCGAGTGGCAGTCATACAGCACGACCTTGGGGTGGATCGTGCGCAGCCGCCGCAGCTCGGCCCCGAGGGCCGCATGGTAGGGGTCGAAATAGAGCCGCCGGCGCTCCGCGATCGAGGCGGCGTCGGGCGCGTGGCCGGGCTCGTAGAGCGGCTCGCCGTCGAAGCTCGTGCTGGGGCAAAGCTCCGTGGTGGCCTGCCCGGGATACAGCGAGGCGCCAGAGGGATCGCGGTTCACGTCAATCACGGTGCGCGAGATCGCCGTGTGGACGATCGTGGCGCCGAGCTCGCGCGCGAAGCCGTAGAGCGTCTCGATGTGCCAGTCCGCGTCCTTGCGGGCCAGCCAGGGCGAGACGAGGCCCCGGTCGAAGGGCGCAGGGATCGCCGTGCCGGTGTGCGGGATACTCAGCAGCAGCGGCGCATCGCGCCGCTCGACGGTCAGCCAGTCGTTCACGCGCGTTCTCCCTCAAGGCGGGGCAGCAGGCCGGGGCCGACCGCGTCCGCGAGCGCCCCGCTTCGGACGAGGCCGGCCGCGGCCGCCATGTCGGGCGCAAAATAGCGGTCCTCGCCCAGCGCCGGGACGATCGCCCGCAGCGCCGCGACGGCGCGCTCCAGCGCCGGGCTGGACCGCAGCGGCGCGTGGAAGCCGCAGCCCTGCGCGGCGGCCAGAAGCTCGATCGCCACCACCTGGACGGCGTTCTCGGCCATGGGCAGCAGGCGCCGCGCGCCATGGGCCGCCATGGAGACGTGATCCTCCTGGTTGGCCGAGGTCGGGATCGAGTCGACGCTTGCCGGATAGGCGCGCTGCTTGTTCTCCGAAACCAGCGCGGCTGCCGTGACCTGCGGTATCATGAAGCCCGAGTTGAGGCCCGGATGGGCGGTCAGGAACGCCGGTAGCCGCGACAGCGTCGGATCCACCAGCATGGCGACGCGCCGCTCGGCCAGCGATCCGATCTCGCAGATCGCCATCGCGATCATGTCCGCCGCAAACGCGACCGGCTCGGCGTGGAAATTGCCGCCGGAGATGACTTCGCCGGTATCCGCGAACACAAGAGGGTTGTCCGAGACGCCGTTGGCCTCGATCTCGAGCGTCGCGGCGGCCTGGCGCAGCAGGTCGAGACAGGCCCCCATCACCTGCGGCTGGCAGCGCAGGCAGTAGGGATCCTGCACGCGGTCGTCGCCGACGAGGTGCGACTGGCGAATCGCGGAGCCCGCCATCAGGCCACGCAGCGCATCCGCCACCTCGATCTGCCCGCGATGGCGGCGCAAGGCGTGAATCCGAGGGTCGAATGGCCCGTCCGAGCCCTTGGCGGCGTCGGTGGATAGCGCTCCCGTCACCAGCGCGGCCTGGAAGGCCCGCTCGGCGTCAAACAGTCCCGCCAGCGCCAGCGCGGTGGAGACCTGCGTGCCGTTCAGCAGCGCCAGTCCCTCCTTCGGACCGAGCGCAACGGGCGCAAGCCCGGCGGCCGCCAGCGCCCGCCCGGCCGGCATCCGCTCGCCGCGGGCGAAGACCTTGCCCTCGCCGATCAGCGCCAGCGTCATGTGCGCGAGCGGCGCGAGATCGCCCGACGCGCCCACGGATCCCTGGGCCGGGATCACAGGGAGGATGTCGTGGTCGAGCAGGCCGGTGAGCGCCTGCAAGGTTGTCCAACGCACGCCCGAGGCGCCCTGCGCGAGGCTTGCGGCCTTGAGGGCGATGATGAGCCGAACTACTGCGGCCGGGAGCGGCTCCCCGACGCCTGCCGCATGCGACAGCACGATGTTGCGCTGGAGCTGCGCCAGATCCGCGTCCGCGATGCGCACCGAGGCCAGCCGGCCGAACCCGGTATTGATGCCATAGACCGGCTCGCCCTTGGCGATCACGGCCGCCACCGCCGCCGCGCTCGCGTCCACGGCGTCGCGGCATTCCGGCGTGAGTACAGTTTTCGCTCCAGCGTATACACGGCGAAGATCGGTGAGCGGGATGGCTCCGGGAACCAGTGCGACGGCGCTCATCGGCCTCTCCAGACGCGGGCGTGAA
This sequence comes from Alsobacter sp. P4_H11, assembly GCF_056400925.1. Lineage (NCBI taxonomy): Bacteria > Pseudomonadati > Pseudomonadota > Alphaproteobacteria > Hyphomicrobiales > Alsobacteraceae > Alsobacter > Alsobacter sp. P4_H11. The sequence continues at coordinate 397,833 of NZ_JBFUKI010000002.1, read as the reverse complement.
GGGGGTTCAGCCCCATGCGGTAGACCAGCTCGGCCGGCCGCTCGACATTCCAGATCGCGAGGTCGCAGGATTTGCCGACGCTCAGCGTGCCGATCTCGTCGAGCCGCCCCAGAGCTCGCGCGGCCTCGCGCGTCACGGCGGCCAGACACTCGTCGACCGTCATGCGAAATAGCGTCGCCGCCATGTTCATGGTCAGCAGCAGCGAGGTGAGCGGCGAGGTGCCGGGATTGCAGTCCGTCGCCAGCGCCATCGGGACGCCGTGCTGGCGAAAAAGCGCCACCGGCGGAACCTTGGTCTCGCGAATGAAGTAGAACGCGCCCGGCAGCAGCACCGCAACCGTGCCGGCGCGCGCCATCGCGGCCGCGCCCTCGTCGTCGGTGTGCTCCAGGTGGTCCGCCGAGAGCGCGCCATGGTGGGCCGCCAGCCCTGCGCCATGCAGGTTGGACAACTGGTCGGCGTGGAGCTTCACCGGGAGGCCGGCCGCCTTCGCGGCCTCGAACACCCGCGCGGTCTCGTCGGTCGAAAACGCGATCCCTTCGCAGAACGCGTCCACGGCGTCGGCCAGGCCCGCCTTCGCGGCGGCCGGGATCATCTCCCGGCAGACCAGGTCGATGAAGGCGGCCTTGTCGCCCTTCGCCTCGGGCGGCAGCGCATGGGCGCCCAGCAGCGTCGTGGTCACCAATACGGGGCGCTCGGAGCCGAGCCGTCGGGCCGCCCGCAACTGCTTCATCTCGGTCGCGACATCCAGCCCGTAGCCGGACTTGATCTCGACCGTGGTGACGCCCTCGGCCAACAGCGCGTCGAGCCGCGGCAGGGCGGCGCCGACGAGCGCGTCCTCGTCGGCCGCGCGCGTCGCCGCCACGGTGGAGACGATGCCGCCGCCCGCCCGCGCGATCTCCTCGTAGGAGGCGCCGGCCAGCCGCAGCTCGAACTCCTGCGCGCGGTCGCCGCCGTAAACCAGATGCGTGTGGCAGTCGATGAGGCCCGGCGTGATCCAGCGCCCCTCGCAGGCGACGCGCTCGGCGGCGTCCCAGCCGCCCGGCAGATCCGCCTCCGGCCCCGCGAACGCGATGCGTCCGCCCCGGCACGCCACGGCGCCGTTTTCGACCACGCCGAGGCCCGGCCCGGCTCCGTCCAGCGTCAGCAGTCGCGCGCCGAGCCAGATCCTGTCATATCGCTCCCGATGATCCGCCATTTCGGTTGCGCGCCTCCCGGTTTGCCGGTTTAATTGTCTATACATAACCAGAATGGATCGCCCATGGGAAGGCTCATTTTCGATCACGCGTTGCTGCCTGACGGATGGGCGCGCGACGTCGCCGTGACGGTTCGGGACGGTGTCATCGAGGCGGTGGCGCCCGGCGCGGAGCCGCAGGCCGCGGACCGGCGGGTGAGCGGCGTCGCGCTTCCGGGCCTCCCCAACCTCCATTGCCACGCCTTTCAGCGCGCCATGGCGGGCCTTGCCGAAACGCGCGGGCCGACAGGCGACAGCTTCTGGACCTGGCGCCAGGTCATGTACCGCTTCCTCGGCGCGCTCACGCCCGAGGACGTCGAGGCCGTGGCGGCCTTCGCCTACATGGAGATGCTGGAAGGCGGCTTCACGACGGTGGGCGAGTTCCACTACCTCCACCACGACGCTGATGGCCGGCCCTACGCCAACCTCGCCGAGATGTGCGAGCGCATCGCGGCCGCGGCGACCGAGACCGGCATTGGTCTCACCCTGCTGCCGAGCCTCTACGCCCAGGGCGGCGTCGGCGGCCAGCCGCCCGTGCCCGGGCAGCGTCGCTTCCTGAACGATCCGGAGCGCTTCCTGCGTCTGGTCGAAGGCGCGCGAAAGGCCGTCGCCGGCCTGCCGGCCGCCCGCGTCGGCGTCGCGCCCCATTCGCTGCGCGCCGTGACGCCCGAGCAGCTCAGGACGGTGCTGGACGCCATGCCGGACGGCCCGGTCCATATCCACGCGGCCGAACAGGTGAAGGAGGTCGAGGACTGCGTCGCCTGGTCGGGCCTGCGCCCGGTCGAGTGGCTCCTCGCCAACGCGCCCGTGGACGCGCGCTGGTGCCTGATCCACACCACCCACATGACGCCGGACGAAACCCTGCGCCTCGCCCGGTCGGGCGCGGTGTCTGGCCTGTGCCCACTCACCGAAGGCAGCCTCGGCGACGGGGTGTTCGATGGCGTGCGCTTCGGCGAAAGCGGCGGCCTGTTTGGCGTCGGCACCGATTCCAACATCGAGATCACCGCCCCGGGCGAGTTGAAGCAGCTCGAATATTCGCAGCGGCTCGCCCATCTCGGGCGCAACATGATGGCGCTGACCGAGGGCGAACATACGGGCCGTCGGCTCTACGACGCCGCGCTCGCGGGCGGCGCCCGGGCGATGGGTCGCCCGATCGGCGCCATCGCGCCGGAGATGCGCGCCGACTTCGTCGTGCTCGACGGGGAACACCCTGATCTCGCGGCCGTGTCCGGCGATCGCTGGCTCGACGCCTATGTGTTTACGGCCGGCCGCGCGGCCATCGGCAGCGTCTTCGTGGGCGGCGAGCAGGTGGTGGAGGGCGGCCGCCATCGCGCTCGCGCGGCGATCACGCGCCGCTATGTGGACGTGCTTCGGCGCGTCGGGGCCTGAGCGCATGCCGCATCGGCTGAAGCGGGCCACCGCCGAGGAGAACATTCCGCGCTACGCCGAGATCCGGCGGGCGCTGGAGGGCGCGATCATGTCGGGCGCCTGGCCGCCCGGCCACCGGGTGCCGTCCGAGCATGAGTTGATGGCGCAGTTCGACTGCTCGCGCATGACCGTCAACAAGGCGCTGTCCGGTCTGGCCGAGGCCGGCCTCGTGGTCCGCAAGCGCCGCTCCGGCAGCTTCGTGGCGACGCCCGCTTCCGAGCAGACCGTGCTGGAGATCCACGACATCCAGAAGGAGGTTCTCGCCAGCGGGCGCGAGTACCGCTTCGAGATCGTGACGCGCCGGCGCGGCAAGGCCACGGCGGCCGAAGCCGAGCTGCTGGGCGTGAAGGCCGGGGGGCAAGTTCTGGCCCTCAGCGTCCGGCACTTCGCGGGCGGGAAGCCCTTCGCGGCGGAGCGCCGGCTGATCAACCTCGCCCGTGTCCCCGAAGCCGAGGCTGAGAGCTTCGCGCAGGCGCCACCCGGCAGCTGGCTGCTGGCGCGCATTCCGTGGACCGAGGCCGAGCACCAGATCAGCGCCGCCAACCTGGACAATGACACCGCCGAACTGCTGTCGCTTGCGCCCGGAGCCGCCTCCCTCGTTGTCGAGCGCCGCACCTGGCAGGGCGGCGTGCCGATCACCTGCGTGACGCTGTTCTATCCGGGCGACCGGCACCGCCTCATCGGGCGTTTCGCGCCGCCGGCGGGCCGGGGCTGAGCCTCAGGCGCGGCCGAGCGGCCAAACGTCCACCGCCACCTTGAGGCTGTGCCCGGACGACGCCAGCACGATGCCGGAAGACGGCGCCACGTCGGCATAGTCGCGCCCCACCGCCAGAACGACGTGATCCTCGCCGGCCAGAATGGCGTTGGTGGGATCGAAGCCGATCCAGCCCAGCCCGGCGCCGCACCAGGCGCTCGCCCAGGCATGCGTGGCGTCCGCGCCCACCAGCCTCTCGGCCCCCGGTGGCGGGTACGTGCGCAGATAGCCGCTGACGTAGAGCGCCGGCAGCCCGAGGCTGCGCAGGCTGGCGATCATCAGGTGGGCGAAATCCTGGCAAACGCCGCGGCGGTTCGACAGCACCTCGGCGATCGGCGTCGAGATCTCGGTGGCCTTCGGGTCATAGGTGAAATCGTCGTAGATGCGGCGCATCAGCTCCGTCACGGCTTCGACGATCGGCCGGCCGGGCGTGAAGCTCGGTTCCGCATAGGCGGCGGCCGCCGCCGAGATGGGCGTATGGCGGCTGCCGAACAGCCCGTGCACGGGCGATCCCGCGCCAAGGTCGTCGATCTCGCCCGCGGCCGATCGCACGCTTTCCCACGGCTCGGACAGCATGGGGGCGATCGCGTCCCGAGCCGGCGCCTCGACGGTCGTCACCGCCCGGATCGTCAAGGTCTGGTGCGGTTCCGCGAAGGCGACGTTCAGGCTCCAGTTGCCGAAAAAGTCCCGCACGCGCGTGCTTTCGACGGGCTTGGGCGCGATGTGCAGCTCATGCGCCAGCACGCGCTGGCCATCGCGGCTCGCAGGCTCCAGGTGCAACTGGCACCGCGCGAAGGAGACCCGACCGTCGTAATCATACACGGTCGTGTGGCTGATCTCGTAGATCAAGCTCCCTCCTCCGGATCGGGCGGCGTCTGCGAGAAGAACCGGGCCGTGATCTCGGTGGAGAGCTCCATCAGGCGGTTTTCGACCGCCAGGACGTCGGCGGGCTCGAGATCCTCGACATCCGTCACCCGCAGCCCGGTGGCGACCTGCAGCACGATCTTCTGCGGCAGATCGAGCGCCGCATGGGTGGGCAGGTTGCTGAGCGCCGCCAGATGATCCTGGATGCGCGCCACCTGGAACGCCACCGCGCGCGGGTTGCCGTCGTCCAGCGCCACGAGGTCGATCACCGGCAGGCGCAATGCGCCCATCAGGTAGCGCGCCCGGTAGGTGATCTGGCTGTCGCTGATCTCCAGCAGCGCTTCGAGGCTGGCGGCCGACGCTTCCGCGTCCGCAAGCCGGCGCACGCAGCGGCCGGTTAATACGCCGCGCTCGATGCGGCGGCCGATCTCGAGGAAACGCCAGCCCGAAAGGCGGTTCATGTTCTCCTGCACGAGGCCCGAGAAGGCCGCCATGACGCGCAGCGCCTGGTCGCAGAGATCCAGCGCCTCCGCCTGTGAGACGCTGACGCCCTCGTGTTCGAACAGGCGGGAGAGGTCGGCGAGCGCCCGCACGGCGTCGGACGATAGCCTGTCGCGGATCACGGATGCGGTGCGCCGCGCCTCGCCGATGAGGCTCAAGACCGAGCCGCCGCATTCGGCCGACCGCAAGGCTTGGTCCAGCAAGGCCGGCGCCTTGGGGCCCTTGTCCTCGCTCTCCGGCGCGGCCCCCCACGCGACCAGCATGTCGCAGAGCCGCACCACGGCGTCGCGCGCCGGCCCCGTTGTCTCGCTGCTCTCCACCAGCAGTCCGGCGAGGCAGCGCACCACCCGCACGGTCGCTTCGGCGCGCTCCAGATAGCGGCCGAGCCAGAACAGGTTTTCGGCGGCCCGGCTTGGTAGGTAGCCGATCACGCGGCGGATCTGCGGCTGGGCGGGCGAAGGCAGCAGGCTGAGGCGCTCGACGGGCTCGTCGGCCGTGATCCACACATCGGCCGAGCGGTCGCCAAGCTGCATGGAAAGCGCCCGCGCGTCCTGCGAGCCGGAAACGCGGCAAAATCCGCCCGGCAGCACTTCCCAGCCATCCTCGGTGGCCACCACATAGGCGCGCAGCGTGAAGGGCCGGGGCTCCAGCCGGCCCTCGGTCCACACCGGCATGGTGGACAGGCGCACCATCTCCTGGCCGACCACGTCGAAGCCGCGTCGCTCGAGCACGGTTTCGAGCGCCGCGCGGGCGTCGGCGTCGAGTTCCGCCCCGGGCGTCGGGTTGGGCGGCAGCGGCCAGCCGGAGCGGGCCGGGAAGGCGGGCGCGATTGCGAGCCTGTCGAGGTTTTGGCGCACGTGCTCGCGCTCGGCCTTGTGGCCGCACCACCAGGTAGCGACGTTGGGCAAGCTGAGGTCGCGGCCGAGCACCTGGCGCGCCAGCGCGGGCATGAAGCCAAGCAGGCCGCGCGCCTCGATCACGCCGGCGCCGAGCGGGTTGGCGAGCACCACCTTGCCGGCCCGCACTGCGTCCACGAGCCCGGGCACGCCGATGCGCGAGGAAGGCTGCAGCTCCACCGGGTCGGCGAATTCGGCGTCGAGGCGGCGCACCAGCACGTCGACGCGCTTCAGCCCCGCGATGGTGCGCACGAACACCGCGCCGTCCCGCACCGTCAGGTCGCCGCCTTCTACAAGGAGGAAGCCGAGATAGCGCGACAGGTAGGCGTGCTCGAAATAGGTCTCGTTCAGCGGCCCGGGCGTCAGCAGGCAGATGCGCGACGCCTCGCGGCCGGCCTGCGCGGCGAGCGCGCTGCGCCACGTCTGGAAAAAGGGCGCCAGCCGCCGCACGTTCATGCCGCCATAAAGGTCCGGCACGGCGCGCGACAGCGCGATGCGGTTCTCCAGCGCGTAGCCCATACCGGACGGCGCCTGCGCGCGATCGCCCAGCACCCACCAGCGTCCATCCGGCCCGCGGCCAAGATCCGCGGCGTAAACCTGCAGCCGGCGCCGTCCGCGCGACGGCAGGCCCACCATCGGGCGCAGGAAATCCGGACTTCCGGCGATCAGCGTCGCCGGGAGGAAGCCGTCCGCCACCAGCCGGCCAGGGCCGTAGACATCGTCCAGCACGGCGTCCAGCAGCTCCGCGCGCTGCACGAGGCCGGCGGCCAGCGCCGACCACTCGGCCTCGGGGATCACCAGCGGCACGTGGCTCAGCGCCCAGGAGCGCTCGCGGCTCTGTCCGGCGTCATAAACGCGGTAGTACACGCCCGAGTCGCGCTGGTGGCGGTCCGCCAGCGCAAAGGCGCGGTCCACCTCGGCGGGGTCGCCCGAGAGCCGGTCCAGAACCGGGGCCCAATGCGGCCGCAGCCGGCCGTCCCCGTCCACGAACTCGTCGCGGATGCCCGGCAGGGGCCGGTACCCGGCCAGCAAGGCGGCGGCGCGCGTGGACGCGGCCTTGGCGGCGGCTACGCCGGCTCGCGGCGTCAAGACATCCACCCGGGCGGCCTGCGGCGCAGATCCAGCGTCATCGGGAATTCCAGAGACGGCTCCGCCGGCGGCGGCGCGATCGGTCCCGGCGTATGCCCGTGGGCATCGAAGCGGGCGAGGCGCCGCGCCTCGGCCTCGTAGGCGTTCACCGGGAAGGTGTCGTAGCTGCGCCCGCCCGGATGGGCCACATGATAGACGCAGCCGCCCAGCGAACGGCCGGACCAGATGTCCAGGATGTCGAAGGTCAGCGGCGCATGCACCGGGATGGTGGGATGCAGGCCGGACGCCGGCTGCCACGCCTTGAACCGCACGCCCGCCACCGCCTCGCCGGCGACGCCGGTGGGCGTCATCGGCACGCGCCGGCCGTTGCACGTCACGACATGGCGCGACGGGTTGAACCCGTCCGCCTTCACCTGCATGCGCTCGACGGAGGAGTCGACGAACCGCACAGTGCCGCCGATCGCGCCGGTCTCGCCCATGACATTCCAGGGCTCCAGCGCCTGCCGGATCTCCATCTGCACGCCCCCAGCCTCGATCGCGCCGTAGAACGGGAAGCGGAACTCGCGCTGCGCCTCGAACCACAGCGGATCGATGGCGTAGCCGGCGCGGCGCAGGTCGGAGACGACCTCCAGGAAGTCGCCCCACATCACGTGCGGCAGCATGAAGCGGTCGTGCAGGGCCGTGCCCCAACGCGTGAAGTCGCCGTCCTGCGGCTGGCGCCAGAACCACGCGATCAGGGCGCGTAGCAGCAATTGCTGCGCCAGGCTCATGCGCGAGTCCGGCGGCATCTCGAAGGAGCGGAACTCCAAGAGGCCGAGGCGGCCGGTCGGCCCATCCGGCGAGAACAGCTTGTCGATGCAGATCTCGGAGCGGTGAGTGTTGCCGGTCACGTCCACCAGCAGGTTGCGGAACAGCCGGTCCACCAGCCAGGGCGGGGTTGGCGGCCCGCCCGGGCCGGAGACCATCCGGATGGCGGTTTCGAGCTCATAAAGTGAATCGTGCCGCGCCTCGTCGACGCGCGGCGCCTGGCTGGTCGGGCCGATGAACAGCCCCGAGAACATGTAGGACAGGCAGGGATGGCGCTGCCAGTAGAGCACGAGGCTCTTCAGGAGGTCCGGCCGGCGCAGGAACGGGCTGTCGGCCGGCGTCGCGCCGCCCACCACCACGTGGTTGCCGCCGCCCGTGCCGGTGTGGCGGCCGTCCACCATGAACTTGTCGGCGCCGAGCCGCGAGAGCCGCGCCTCCTCGTAGACGCCCTGCGTGATCGCCACGAGTTCGCGCCAGTTGGCGGCGGGCTGGACGTTCACCTCGATCACGCCGGGATCGGGCGTTACCTTCAGGACGTCGATGCGCGGGTCCTGCGGCGGCGCATAGCCCTCGATGCGGACCTTCAGGCGGTTGTCGCGCGCCGTGTCCTCAATGGCTGCGATGAGCTCGAGATAGTCCTCGAGCTTCTTCACCGGCGGCATGAACACGTAGAGGATGCCGTCGCGTACCTCGAACGCCACGGCGGTGCGCACCGCGCCCGCGATCGCGACCTGCTCCACCAGTTCCTGCGAGGCGACGCCGCTCTCCGGCTGCGCGCCCGCGATCTGTGGCTGCGTATGCTCTTTGTCCGGCGCCTGCACGAGCGCCGCGATGGCGGCGGCGGGCGGCAGCGGGCCGCGGGGCTCGGCCGGGTCGGCCGGCACCACATACGGGTAGGACGCCGCCGGTACGTGCGGCAGGCTGCCGAGCGGCAGGCGGTAGCCGACGGGTGAGTCTCCCGGCACCAGGAAGAGCTTGCCCCGGCGCAGCTTCCAGCGCTCGGTCTGCCAGCGCTTGTCGCCGGCCTGCGCGTTCCAGGTTTGCACCGGCAGCACCCAGCCGGTGGCGCGGCCGAGGCCATGCTCGAACACCCGCGCGATGCGGGCCCGCGCCTCGGGGTCCTCGAGCTTGGAGTCGAGCGGGTCGACGTTGTCGGGGAGCTCGGCCTCTTTCAGGATCCACTGCGCCGGATCCTCATAGGCCGGCACAGCATAATCGGCCGGAATGCCGAGCCGCTCGGCGAACCCACGCGCCACGGCTTCGGCCTGCTCGGGCTGCAGCGGCGCCTCGGGCGTCTCCAGCGCCAGCAGCGAGGGATCGCGCCACACGGGCTCGCCGTCCTTGCGCCAGTAGAGCGCGAAGGTCCAGCGCGGCAGCGATTCTCCCGGATACCACTTGCCCTGGCCGTGATGCAGGAAGCCGCCGGGCGCGAAGCGCTGCTGCAGCCGCCGGACCAGCGCGTCCGCGCGCTCCCGCTTGGTCGGTCCGACCGCGGCGGTGTTCCACTCCTCGGCCTCGTAGTCGTCCACCGACACGAAGGTCGGCTCGCCGCCCATGGTGAGCCGCACGTCCTGCGCGGCGAGGTCGCGGTCCACCTGCTCGCCGACCCGGTCTAGCGCCTGCCAGGCCTCGTCGGCGAAAGGCAGCGTGATGCGCGGCGCCTCGGCCACGCGGGTCACGTCCATCGCAAAGGCGAAATCGACCTGCGCGAAGCCCACCATGCCGGTGATCGGCGCGGCCGAGCGGTAATGCGGCGTGGCCGCGAGCGGAATGTGCCCTTCGCCGCAGAACAGGCCCGACGTGGGATCGAGCCCGATCCAGCCCGCGCCCGGGATGTAGACCTCGGCCCAGGCATGGAGGTCGGTGAAGTCGTGATCGGTCCCGGCCGGGCCGTCGAGAGCCTTGAGGTCGTGCTTGAGCTGGATGAGGTAGCCAGAGCAGAACCGCGCCGCGAGGCCGAGCCGGCGCAGCACCTGCACGAGCAGCCAGCTCGTGTCGCGGCAGGAGCCGACCCCGATCGTCAGGGTCTCGGCCGGCGTCTGCACGCCCGCCTCCATGCGGATCGTGTAGCCGATCTGCTGTTGCAAACGCTGGTTCAGCCCGACCAGGAAGTCCACCACCGGCAGCGGCTCGCGCGAGATGCCGGCCACATAGGCGTCGAGCTCCGGGCCGCCGTCCTCCAGCTCCAGATAGGGCAGCAGCTCGTGCTGGAGCTCCATGGGATAGGCGAATGGGATCGTCTGGGCGTAGTCCTCGACAAAGAAGTCGAACGGGTTCACCACCGCGAGCTCGGCGATGAGGTCCACCTCGATCTTCAGCTCGGTCGCGGGCTCGGGGAACACCAGCCGCGCCAGCCAATTGCCGTGCGGATCCTGCTGCCAGTTGATGAAGTGGTTGGCGGGCGAGACCTTCAGCGAATAGCTCTTCACCGGCGTGCGGCTGTGCGGAGCCGGACGCAGGCGGATCACCTGCGGGCCGATCATGACCGGCCGGTCATAGGTGTAGTGCGTCAGATGGTGGAGGGCTGCGGTGATGGACACAGGGCTCTTCCGGTTGAGGACAGATGCGCCGCCCTTGGTGATCAGGGTTACGCGTTCACAACAGGGAGGCAAGGCTTATGCCGCCCCGGAGCCCCGTTCGTGCACAATTGACAAGCTGAAGGCTGCCAATGGCCGCGCGCAACCCCAGCCGGCGGCCTGCGTTTGGAATGGCTCTTTCAAAGGCTCGCAAGTGGAGCGCGCCCCCTCTCCCTGTGCCACGGAGAGGGGGCGCGTTGCGGCGCTTCGTTCGACAGTCCAGGAGAAAAGCAATGGCCGAGACCCGCACCGAGACCGACAGCTTCGGACCCATCGAGGTTCCGGCCGCGCATTACTGGGGCGCACAGACGCAGCGCTCGACCCAGAACTTCGCGATCGGCGTCGAGAAGATGCAGCCGCCGCTCATCCAGGCGCTCGTCACCGTCAAGAAGGCGGCCGCGCTGGTGAATCGCGACCTCGGCGAACTCGACCCCAAGTTGGCCGACGCTATCGTGGCGGCCGCCGACGAGGCGTTGGCCGGTCGCCTGCCGGACGAATTCCCGCTCGCAGTGTGGCAGACCGGCTCCGGCACGCAGACCAACATGAACGTCAACGAGGTGTTGGCCGGCATCGCCAACGAGCGGCTCGGCGGCCAGCGCGGCGGCAAGACGCCGGTGCATCCCAACGACCACGTCAACCGCGGCCAGTCGTCCAACGACACGTTCCCGACCGCCATGCATGTCGCGGCCGCGGGGGAGATCGAGGGCCGGCTTTTGCCAGCGCTCGAGAAGCTGCACGCCTCGGTGGACGCCAAGGCCAGGCAGTTCGCCTCCATCGTGAAGATCGGTCGCACGCATACTCAGGACGCGACGCCGCTGACGCTGGGGCAGGAATTCTCCGGCTACGCCGCCCAGATCGAGCTCGGGATCGCGCGCATTCGCGCCGCGCTGCCCAATCTCTACCCACTCGCGCAGGGCGGCACGGCGGTTGGCACCGGCCTCAACGCCCATCCGCGCTTCGCCGAAGCAGTCGCGGCGAAGATCGCCGAGCTGACGGGCCTGCCCTTTACGAGCGCCGCGAACAAGTTCGAGGCGCTGGCCAGCAACGACGCATTGGTGTTCGTGCACGGCGCCCTGAACGCGCTCGCGACCGGGCTGTTCAAGGTCGCCAACGACATCCGTTTCCTGGCCTCCGGCCCGCGCTCGGGTCTCGGCGAGCTAACGCTGCCCGAAAACGAGCCGGGCTCGTCCATCATGCCCGGCAAGGTCAATCCGACCCAGTGCGAGGCCATGACGATGGTGTGCTGCCGGGTGTTCGGCAATCAGACCACCGTTACGGTGGCGGGCAGCCAGGGCCACTTCGAGCTCAACGTCTACAAGCCCGTGATCATCGACGCGGCGCTGCAGTCCATCCGCCTCTTGGCCGACGCCTCCGACAGCTTCCGCGAGCACTGCGTCGACGGCATCGAGGCCAACCAGGACCGCATCGACGACCTGATGCGCAGGTCGCTCATGCTCGTCACCGCGCTAGCGCCCAAGATCGGCTACGACGCCGCCGCCAAGCTGGCCAAGACCGCCCACCACAACGGCACCACGCTCCGCGAGGAAGCCCTGCGCATGGGGCTGGTGACCGAGCAGGAGTTCGACGAGATCGTACGGCCGGAGACCATGGTGGGGCCGGGCTGACTGTCGTCGGGCCATCCTCCCGTCATTGCGAGCCGGAGGCGAAGCAATCCAGTCTAAGGGCCGACTTTTAGGCCTGGATTGCTACGCTGCGCTCGCAATGACGGCAGGGTGGCCGCACTATCCAAACCGTCATCCCCGGCGGCCTGCGCAGCAGGTCGGGAAGGGGATCCAGGAGCAAAGGCGCTCACTCCTGGACCCCTTCCCGCCGCTTCGCGGCGCCGGGGATGACGGCGAGGCGGTTCCGCCTCGCGCGCTCTCTAAACAGCCAACCCAGCCAGCCGCCCCGGCAACTCGGCGATCGCAGTCCGATCCGCGTTCGCGAACGCCACACGCAGATGGCCATCCTGCCCGGCTCCGAAAAAGCCGCCCGGCAACGCCAGTACGCCGCGCTCCTGCGCGAGCCTGCGCGCCACCACGGGCGCGGCGACGCCCGGAAAGGGATGCGCCACATAGGCGAAATAGGCCCCGATCGAGTCCACCCGCCATCCCGGCAATTGGCCGAACGCCGCCCGGAACGCCTCCGCCCGCGCCGTGATCTCGCGCCGGTTCGCCTCGCGCCAGTCGTCCAGCGCGCCGATCGCCCAGGTGAGCGCGACCTGGCCGGCCCGCGCCGGGCAGATCTGGATGCAGTCCAGCACCTTGCCGATCTCGACGATCACGGCCTCTCCGGCCGTCACCGCGCCGAGCCGGTGGCCGGGCACGCAGTAGGACTTCGAGAAGCTGTAGAGCCCGATCACGGTGTCGCCCCACGCGGGCTCGCCGAACAATCCGTGCGGCCGCTGGTGCGCGCCCTCCAGGAAATCCCGATAGGTCTCGTCCACGACCAGCCAGATGTTCCGGCGCCGGCACAGCGCCGCGAAGCGCGCCAGCGTCTCGGGCGAATACACCGCGCCCGTGGGATTGTTGGGCGTGATCAGCACGATCGCCTTCACGCGATCATCGATCAGCGCCTCGGCGGTCTCGACGTCCGGCACGAAGCCGTTTTCGGCCGAGCAGGGCAGGGGCCGCGCCTCCACGCCGAGCATGCGGCACGTCATCTCGTGATTGAAGTACCACGGTGAGGGCAGCAACACGGCGTCGCCAGCTTTCGCGAGCGCCATCAGCGCGATCACGAAGGCCTGGTTGCAGCCGGCCGTGATCGCGGTCTCGGCGGCGCGGATCGGCGCGCCGAATAGCGCGGAGCAGTGCGCCGCATAGGCCTCGCGCAGGGCGTCGTCGCCGAAGATCGATCCGTAGCCGGCCGACCGCACGTCCCCGGCCGCGGCCGCGAGGCGCGCCAGCATCTCGGGATGCGGCGGATAGCCGGGCACCGCCTGGGAGAGGTCGACCAGGGGGCCGCGCCCGCCCGCATAGGCCCGGGCCCAGCCCTGCGCTTCCGGAATCGGCGGCGTGCCGGTGTCGACGAGGTTCGGATTGAGGGCGGGCATGCGAGTGATCCCTGGCGGCCTTGCGCGCGCGGCGTCCTTCCTACAGGCTTCGACCCGAGGGTCCAACCCGTCGCGCATCCCCGGCGCGCCGGACCCGCCACGAGGGCGAGAGTTGTGAACGACGACAAGCTGAAGGCGCTGCGAGAGAAGTATGGGGCCGCCCGCGGCGGCGACATCTACGATCCCGAATTCGCCAAGGTGGCGGCCGGCCAGTTCCAGGGCGACCGGCGCAAGTGGCCCTATGCGGACCCGGCCACCTTCATGGGCGCGGCCTTCCGGCCGCAGGCTCTGGAGGAGAACTTCGCCGGCCTCGACGTCGCCGTGGTGGGCGTGCCGATGGATCTTGGCGTCACCAACCGGGCCGGCGCCCGCCTCGGCCCGCGCGCGGTGCGCTCGGTGGAGCGCATCGGCCCGTTCGAGCACGTGCTGCGCCGCGCGCCCCTGCAGACGCTGCGGGTGGCGGATGTCGGCGACGTCCCGTTCCGCAGCCGCTTCAGCCTGGAGAGCTGCCACGAGGACATCGTCGACTACTTCAGCAAGATCGTGGACGCCGGCGTGATCCCGCTCTCGGTCGGCGGCGACCACTCGATCAGCATGTCGATCCTGAAGGCGGTGGGCCGCGACCGGCCGGTCGGCATGGTGCATATCGACGCCCATGCGGACACGTCTGGCCCCTATGAGGGCTCGAAGTTCCACCATGGCGGGCCGTTCCGGCAGGCGGTGCTGGACGGCGTTCTCGACCCCGAGCGCGTGGTGCAGATCGGCATCCGCGGCGGCGCCGAGTATCTCTGGGAGTTCTCGTTCGACTCCGGCATGACGGTGATCCACGCCGAGGAATTCGCCGCCATGGGGCCCGAGGCCGCCATCGCCAAGGCTCGGCAGGTGGTGGGCGACGGCCCGACCTACGTGTCCTTTGATGTCGACAGCCTGGACCCGGCCTTCGCGCCCGGCACGGGGACGCCCGAGGTTGGCGGGCTGACGCCGCGCGAGGCGCTGCAGATCCTGCGCGGCATGCAGGGCGTTGACGTGGTGGGCGGCGACGTCGTCGAGGTCGCGCCGCAATACGACGCCACCAGCAACACCGCCCAGGCGGGCGCGCAGGTGCTGTTCACCATCCTGTCGCTGATCGACATCGCGCACGAACGCCGCAAACGCGGCTGAGCCATGCGCGGCGCGCTCTTCCGCGCTGCAGCATGGCGCTTATCTTCGCCCTTCCCCCGACCTTGAACCGGGTTTTTGCACCATGTCTCTTCTGTTTTCTCCCATCGCGCTCGGCAATGTCGAATTGCCCAACCGCATCGCGGTCGCGCCCATGTGCCAGTATTCGGCCACGGACGGCTGCGCCAGCGACTGGCACCTGCAGCACTGGATGAACCTAGCCATGTCGGGCGCGGGCCTCGTCACCGTCGAGGCGACCGCCGTCGAGCGCCACGGGCGCATCAGCCATGGCGACATGGGCCTCTACTCGGACGACAACGAGCGCGCTTTCGCCCGCGCGCTGGCGGCTGCCCGCGCGGTGGCGCTGCCGGGCACGAAGTTCGCCGTCCAGCTCGCGCATGCGGGCCGCAAGGCGTCGTCGCAGCGCCCCTGGGAGGGCGGCGGCCCGCTCAAGGCCGACCAGGATCCCTGGCAGACGGTCGCCCCGTCCGCGATCCCGTTCGCTGAAGGCTGGCATGTGCCCAAGCCCGCCGACGCGCAGGATCTCGACCGGCTGGAAGCCGCCTTCGTTCAGGCCGCGAAGCGCACGGCGCGACTGGGCGTCGAGGTGATCGAGCTCCATTTCGCGCATGGCTATCTCGGCCACGAGTTCCAGTCGCCCTTCTCCAACCAGCGCGCCGACGAGTATGGCGGCACGCCAGAGAAGCGCCGCGCCTTCCTGCTGCGCATCGCCGAGGCCGTGCAGGCGGCCGTGCCGGACACCATGGCGGTCGGCGCCCGCATCACGGGCTCGGACTGGACCGAAGGCGGCATCACGCCGGATGACGCCGTCGCGCTGGCCTCCGAGCTGAAGGCGCTTGGCCTGAGCTGGGTGGACGTGACCTCGGGCGGCAACGTCTCCACCGCCCGCATCCCGGTTGGCCCGGGCTACCAGGTCCCGTTCGCGGCCGCGGTGAAGAAGGGCTCCGGCATCGTCACCCGCGCGGTCGGGATGATCGCCACGGCCAAGCACGCCGAGGAGATCCTCCAGAAGGGCGAGGCCGACCAGATCGCTCTGGCGCGCGCCTTCCTGGACAACCCGCGCTGGGGCTGGCACGCCGCCGAGGCGCTTGGGTTCGACCTGCCGCGCCCGCCGCAATACGCCCGCGCCGCGCCGAAGCTCTGGCCCGGCGCCAGGCTGGCCCGCCCTGACGTTCACTGAGCGCAGAGTCCCTCTCCCGCAAGGCGGGAGAGGGATGTGCCGCTATCCCGTCGCGCGCCGCTCGGCGATCAGCAACCCCACGCCGCTCGCGATGATGAGGCTCGCCCCCATCACGACCCCGATGCGCGGAATGTCGCCCCATATCGCGAAGCCGAACACGAAGGCCCACACCAGCGCCGAATATTCGAACGGCGCCACCGCGGAGGCCGGCGCATAGCGAAAGCCCTCGAACACGAGGTACTGCCCTGCGCCGCCCGCCACGCCGAGGCCCAGCAGCAGCAGCAACTGCGTCCAGGTGGGCGTCACCCAGAGGAACGGCAGCGCGACCGCGCAACCCATCGCGAAAATGAAGTTCGACGCGATCATCTGCGTCGCGGTCGCCTCGGTGCGGCTGATGATGCGCACCAGGATGTTGGTCCACGCCCACAGGAAAGCGGACGCCACCACCATGGCGGCCGGGATGAAGTTCACCGAGCCGGTCGGGTCGGCCGCGAGCGCCACCCCCAGGAAGCCGACGCCGGCCGCCAGCCAGCGCGCCAGCGTGACCTGCTCCTTGAGGATCAGGATTGACAGAACCATCACGAAGATCGGCGCGGCGAAGTAGAGCGTGACCAGCTCGGCCAGCGGCAGCCACTTGGCGGCCGAGTAGTAGGAGATCCACGCGATCAGGATCAGCACGCCCCGGCCGAGCAGCGCCGGCTTTGCGCGGCTGCGCAGCGCCGCGCCATAGACGCCCGGGCCCGCCAGCATGCCGGCGAAGATCATGATCATGATGCTGCGCGCGAACAGGATCTCGAACACAGGCAGGTCCTGCACGAGCCACTTCACGATGGCGTCCTGCACGCTGAAGCACGCATAGCCGGCCATCGCGAGCCCGATGCCGGTCATGATCCGCGGATGGGGGGAGGGCTGCACGGCGGGACGGACCACTGGGACGGGGACCACGGGGTCCGGGGGGATCGCGGGGAGTATGACGCGGCCTCGCGACGCGCCTGCGTCGGGACGCGCCCTCTTCTGTCACCCAGTCGCCTTTCGCGCCAGACGATCCGCGGCATGCTTGGCATGCGACGCGGAGGCCGACCGTGCCTTCGCCGCGCTCCGATTTGCGGACACGCGTTCCTGCTCTATGCTGAAGCCAACGCCAGCGGCTCGCCGCCGGCGATCCCACTTTTCCGGACCTCCGGTCTCGCCCCATCGCCATGGCGGATGAATGAGCCTGCTTGAAATCCGAAACCTCTCGGTCACCTTCGCGACCCGCTCGGGCCAGTTCCGGGCCGTGGACGGCGTCGACCTGACAGTCGACCAGAACGACGTCGTCTCCATCGTGGGCGAGTCCGGCTCCGGAAAGTCCGTCGCCATGTTGGCCGTGATGGGCCTCCTGCCATGGACCGCCACCGTGACGGCCGACGTCATGCGCTTCGACGGGCGCGACCTCCTGACCATCTCGGACAAGGAGCGCCGCTCCATCATCGGCCGCGACATCGCGATGATCTTCCAGGAGCCGATGACTTCGCTGAACCCGTGCTTCACGGTCGGCTTTCAGCTCGGCGAGACGCTGAAGACGCATCTCAAGCTCGACCGCGCCGCCCGCAAGAAGCGCTCGATCGAGCTGCTCGAGGAAGTCGGCATCACGGATCCGGCCCGCCGCCTGTCGGCGTTCCCGCACCAGCTCTCCGGCGGCATGAGCCAGCGCGTCATGATCGCGATGGCGATCGCGTGCCGGCCGAAGCTGCTGATCGCCGACGAGCCCACCACCGCGCTGGACGTCACCATCCAGGCCCAGATCCTCGATCTCCTGCTGCGCCTGCGGCAGGAGACCGGCATGGGCCTCGTGCTGATCACGCACGACATGGGCGTTGTCGCCGAAACCGCGCACCGCGTCGTGGTGCAGTATGCCGGCCAGCAGGTCGAGCGGCAGGAAACGCACGGCCTCTTCGCCGATCCGCACCATCCCTATACGGCGGCGTTGCTGGCCGCCCTGCCCGAGCGCGCCACCGGCCGCATCCTGCCCAGCATCCCGGGCGTGGTGCCGGGCCAGTTCGACCGGCCGCAGGGCTGCCTGTTTTCGCCGCGCTGCGCCTTCGCGACGGACTACTGCCGCGCCGTGCCGCCCAAGCCGGCCGCCCCCGAACTCGGCTACGCGCTGTGCCACTACGCCCTCGTGCAGGGCCAACCCACCAACCGGGAGCGCGCAGCGTGACCGTCGTTCTCGAAGGCCGCAATCTCTCGCGCGACTACAGCGCCAAGCGCGGCATGTTCTCCCCCATGGCGACCGTGAAGGCGCTGAAGGGCGTTTCGTTCGACCTCGAAGCCGGCAAGACGCTGGCGGTGGTGGGCGAATCCGGTTCCGGAAAATCGACGCTGGCGCGCCTGATCACGATGATCGAGGAGCCCACCGAGGGTACGCTCAAGATCAACGGCGTCGACATGGTCTCGGCCACCGCGGCCGATCGCAAGCGCCTGCGCAGCGAAGTCCAGATCGTGTTCCAGAACCCCTACGGCTCGCTCAACCCGCGCCAGACCATCGGGGCCGCGCTGGAAGAGCCGCTGATCGTCAACACCGACATGCCGGCCGCCGAGCGCCGCAAGGCCGCGCGCGACATGATGGCCCGCGTCGGCCTGCGCCCCGAATATGTGGAGCGCTACCCGCACATGTTCTCGGGCGGCCAGCGCCAACGCATCGCGATCGCGCGCGCGCTGATGCTCCGGCCCAAGATCCTGGTGCTGGACGAGCCCGTTTCGGCGCTCGACGTGTCGATCCGCGCCCAGGTGCTGAACCTGCTGGCCGAGCTACAGAACGAATTCCAGCTCGCCTACCTGTTCATCTCGCACGACCTCTCGGTGGTGCGGCACATCGCCGACGACATCATGGTGATCTATCTCGGCCACGCCGTGGAGGTCGGCAGCCGCGAGGCCATCTTCACGGCGCCGCAGCACCCCTATACGCGCGCGCTTCTGTCGGCGACTCCCGTGGCGGAGCCCGGCGCCAAGAAGGAGCGCATCGTGCTGCAGGGCGAGTTGCCGTCGCCCTTCAATCCGCCGAGCGGGTGCCCGTTCAACCCGCGCTGCCCGCTCGCCTTCGAGCCCTGCCCGAAGGAGATGCCGCCGCTCGATTTCAAACAGGGCCGCAAGGTCGCGTGCTGGGCCGTGCCCGCCGATGGCGAGGCTCAGCCGGTCCCCTCACGGATGTCGTGACGGTTCAGCAGCGAGCCTGTCGCCACCCCGGTGGCGGCCAGCACGATCGCGCAAACCGCCAGCGCCACGGGCGCGCCAATGGTGTGGAACGCCACGCCAAACAGCGGCGGCGCCAGCGCCTGCCCGATGAAGAAGAAGAACGCATGCAGCGCGATGGCTGAGCCGCGCGCCGTCGGCGCCAATTCGGTGGCGCGGTTCTGCAGCGAGTTGTGCAGCATGAAGAAACCGAAGCCGACGGCGCCGAAGCACGCCATGAGGGCCGGCCACGTCGCCGCATAGGCCACGCCCGCCAGCCCGAGGCCGCCGATCACCCCGCCGGCGCGCATCAGCACATGCACCGGAAAGCGCCGCAGCAGCAGCGACACAGTGGCCGAGAACAGGATGCCGCCCAGCCCGATGCCGGCGATCGACAAACCGGCCTGCGTCGCCCCGCCGCCGCCGCGCGCCTGCAGAAGCTCCGGCACGAAGGGCAGCACGCCGTAGATGGCCACGCCTTCCAGGAACACCGCCCCATAGCAGATCTTGGCGCGTGGATTGGCGAACACCAGCCGGTAGCGCCCGATCGCTTCCGCGACGCTGAAGCGCCCCGGCGCGCGGGCGTTGAGATGAGCCGGCAGGCCCAGCAGCGTCGCCACCAGCGCGATCGCGGCCGCGCTGGCCGTAACCGCCATGGCGCCGCGCCAGCCGACCCAGTCCGACATCGCGCCCGACGCCGTCACGCCCACGAGCTGGCCGATCAGAGCCGCGGCCAGGAACCGCGAGATCGCGACCTGCCGCCGCTCATACGCGAAGGCGTCGCCCACCATCGCGAGCGCCAGCGGAATGACGCCGCCCGCCGCCAACCCGGCGACGACCCGGCTCACGAAAAGCTGTTCGAGCGACCCAGCGAACACGCCCGCGCCGAGCGCCAGCGCGAACACGACGAGGCACACGCGCAGCACCAGCCCCTTGCTGATGGCGTCGCCGAGCGGCCCCAGCACCGGCTGGCCCAACCCGTAGGGCAGCGCATAGCACGACGACAGCAGCGCCACGGTGGCGACCGGGGCGCTGAAATCCGCCGCGATGGCGTTCACCATGGGATCAGTGGAGCGGGCCGCGAAAGAACTGGCGAAGCCGCTGAGCCCGAGAATGGCCAGGAGCTGGGTTTCGCGCGCCTTGTCGAGCATGGACATCCTTTCGGCGTGGCCCAAACAGTCTGGGCGACGCCGATCGCCCGGCCCTGACGGTCGCCTCCCTGACCGGCGGCGTCAATCGCGGTGTGCGGCACGGCAGTCTTGCGCCGGGCGCGGTGCTCTCGCGCAACGCTTGCGCCCTGCCGAAAGCCGCGATACGTCTTCGTGCATCTCTCGTCGGGGTGCCGCCCAATCCGGGGCGGCTGAGAGGCGTTCCGCCAACCCGTCGAACCTGATCCGGCTCGCACCGGCGGAGGGAACGTGAGATGGCGCCCAGCCAGCAATCCCCCATGCCCAATCGGCTACCCCGACGGTGGCTCGTCGACCCGCTCGCCCTCGGCGCAGGCCTCGCCCTGATCGCCGCCTGGGAAGCCGCGGTCGCGCTTTTCGCCGTTCCGACCTACATCCTCCCGGCTCCGAGCCGGATCGCCCAGACGCTCGCGCTACGCTGGCGTGTGATCGGCGCCGAGGCGCTGGTGACGCTGGGCGAGATCCTGTGCGGCTTTGCGGCCGGCGCCCTGCTCGGCCTCGCGGTCGCGATCGCGATGGCGCGGTGGCGCCTGCTGGAGCGGGCGCTCGGGCCCGTGCTGGTGGTCAGCCAGGCCCTGCCGGTTTTCGCCATCGCGCCGCTGCTCGTGGTGTGGTTCGGCTTCGGCCTCGCCTCCAAGGTCGTGATGGCGACGCTGATCATCTTCTTCCCGGTCGCCGCCAACGCGCTGGATGGCCTGCGCCGCACCGACCCCGGCTTGATCGAACTCGCCCGCCTGTACGGCGCCACGCCGACGCAGACGCTGCGGATCATCCGGGCGCCCGCGGCGCTGCCGGCCGTCGCCACCGGGCTGCGCATCGCGGCCGCGGCCGCCCCCATCGGCGCCGTGGTGGGCGAGTGGGTCGGCTCCTCGGCGGGGCTCGGCCTCCTGATCCTGCACGCCAACGCGCGCTCGCAGACCGACATGGTGTTCGCCGCCCTGGTGGTGCTCGCCGCTCTTTCGATCACACTCTGGGCGCTGGTCGACCGCTTCTCCCGACGCCTCGTGCGCTGGGCTCCGGACAGCCTCGACCAGCCCGCAGCCCGCGCGGCCGCCTGACATCCCCCGAAAGGACCCCAACCCATGCGTTTCGCCTCTCTCGCGCTCGCGGCCGCCCTGGCGGTCGCCGGCCTTGCCGGTCCCGCCGCCGCGCAGGACAAGCTCACCGTGCTGCTCGACTGGTTCACCAACCCGGACCACGCCGCGCTGGTGATCGCCAAGGAGAATGGCTTCTTCGCCAAGGCTGGCCTCGACGTCACGCTCGTGGAGCCCGCCGACCCGTCAGCGCCGCCGCGCCTCGTGGCGGCCGGGCAGGGCGACATCGCGATCACCTACCAGCCGAACCTCTACCAGCAGGTGCAGGAAGGCCTGCCGGTGATCCGGGTCGGCGCGGCCGTCACGACGCCGCTGAACAGCCTCGTCGCGCTGGCGGACGGCCCGGTGAAGTCGATCGCGGACCTCAAGGGCAAGACGATCGGCTACTCCATCGTGGGCTTCGAGGAGGCGCTGCTGTCCACCATGCTGGCCGAGGCCGGCCTGAAACTCACGGACGTGAAGCTCGTGAACATTAACTTCGCGCTCACGCCGGCGCTGCTGAATGGCCAGGTCGACGCTGTGATCGGCGCATTCCGCAATTTCGAGCTCACCGAGCTGAAGCTCGCCGGCAAGCCCGGCCGCGCCTTCTACCCCGAGGAGCACGGCGTGCCGCCCTATGACGAGCTGATCTACATCGTGAAGCAGGACCGCGCCGCCGACCCCAAGGTCACCCGCTTCCTGGACGCCGTAGAGCGCGCCACCTTCTCGATCCTGAACGATCCGGACGCCGCCTGGGCGAGCTTCGCCAAGGCGAACCCGAAGCTCGACGACGAGCTCAACAAGACCGCCTGGACCGACACCCTGAAACGCCTCGCCTCCAGCCCCGCCGCCCTGGACGGCGCCCGCTACAGCCGCTTCGCCCAGTTCATGAAGGACCGCGGCCTGATCGATACCGTGCACCCCGTCTCCCGCTACGCGGTGGCGCGTTGATTGCCTCCTGCCGTCATCCCCGGCGGCGCGCAGCGCCGGGAAGGGGATCCAGGCAACTGGGTGCAGCATCGGGCAAGTGGCCCTGGATCCCCTTCCCGACCTGCTTCGCAGGTCGCCGGGGATGACGGCGAGAATGGAGCCGAATTGGATGGCTCCCCAACTGCGATGATGTTCCCTCATCTCTGATACAAGGACCCGCCCGTGCCCCAGCCCGCCGTCAAAACCCCCATCGCGGTCACCATTGCGGGCTCGGATTCCGGCGGCGGCGCCGGCATCCAGGCCGACCTGAAGAGTTTCTCGGCGCTGGGCGTTTACGGCGCGACCGTGATCACGGCCCTGACGGCGCAGAACACCCTCGGCGTGCAGGGGATCCATGACGTGCCGCCGAAGTTCATCGCCCAGCAGATGGACTCGGTGTTCTCCGACCTCGCCGTGGACGCCGTGAAGATCGGCATGCTGTCGCGCCCCTCCGTGATCGACGCCGTCGCGGCCGGGCTCGAGCGGCACGGCGTGCGGCAGGTCGTGCTCGATCCCGTGATGGTGGCGACCAGCGGCGACCGGCTGATCGCGGCCGACGCCGTGGACGCCCTGCGGCGCATTCTGATCCCGCGCGCCACCCTCATCACCCCGAACCTCCCCGAGGCGGCGGCGCTGCTGGATACGCAGGAGATCGCCGCCGACGAGGCCGCGATGCGCCGGCAGGGCGAGGCGCTGCTTGGCAGCGGCGCGCGCGCGGTTCTGATGAAGGGCGGCCACCAGGGCGGCGAAACCAGCGTCGACCTGCTGGTCGAGTCGTCCGGCGTCACCCGCTTCGAGGCGCCGCGCGTCCAAACGCGCAACACGCACGGCACCGGCTGCTCGCTTTCGGCCGCCATCGCGGCCGGTCTCGCCAAGGGCCAGACCCTGCACGAGGCCGTCGAGGCAGCCAAGATCTGGCTTACCGGCGCGCTACAGGCCGCAGACCGCCTCGCTATCGGCCATGGGCACGGGCCGACGCACCACTTCCACGCCTGGTGGTGAGCGGCGCGGCGCCGCTCAGCTACGCTTCAGCTTCGGATCCAGCGCGTCGCGCAATCCGTCGCCCATCAGGTTGATCGCCACCACGGTGACCAGGATGGCGAGGCCCGGCAGCGTGACGATCCACGGGTTGGAGCGAATGAATTCGCGGCTGTCGGCCAGCATCGAGCCCCATTCTGGCGTCGGCGGCTGCGCGCCCAGCCCCAGGAAGCCCAGCGCGGCCGCCTCCAGAATGGCGTTCGACACGCCCAGCGCTGCCTGCACGATCAGCGGCGCGAGGCAGTTCGGCAGGATGGTGACGAACATCAGCCGCATCGTGCCGACGCCCGCGACCTTGGAGGCGGTGACGTAGTCCTTGCCCAGCTCGCCCAGCGCCGAGGCGCGCACCAGCCGCACATAGCTCGGCAAATACACGATCGCGACCGCCACGATGGTGTTGGTGAGGCTCGGCCCCAGCACCGCCACCACAAGGATCGCCAGCACGAGCCCGGGCACGGACAGGATCAGGTCCATGATCCGCATGATCACAGTGTCGACGATCCCGCCCAGGAACGAGGCCGCGAGCCCGAGCAGCACGCCCACGATCACGGACGTCGCCATCACGGCCACGCCGATGAACAGCGAAATGCGCGCCCCGAAAATCAGCCGGGTGAGCGTGTCGCGCCCGAGCGCGTCCGTGCCGAGCACGAACTTCCAGTTGCCGCCTTCCTCCCAGGCCGGCGGCAGCTTGGAGAAGTCGCGGAACTGTTCGAAGGGCGAGTAGGGCGACACGAAATCGGCGAAGATCGCCAGCAGGGCGATGATGACCAGCACCACCAGGCCGCCGACCGCGCCCTTGTTCTCCGAAAACGACGCCCAGAAGGCGCGCAACGGCCCGGGCGGGGCCGGCTGGACGGGCTGCGCCGCGAGCGCCTCAACGGCCATGGCGGATCCTCGGATTGATGGCTCCGTAGAGCACGTCGATGATCAGGTTCACGACGATCACCATGGATGAGATGAGCAGGATGCCGCCTTGCAGGGCGGGGTAGTCGCGCCGGCCGATGGCCTCGATCAGCCACTTGCCGACGCCCGGCCAGGAGAAGATCGTCTCGGTCAGCACCGCGCCGGCCAGCAGCGTGCCCACCTGCAGCCCCACGATGGTGACCACCGGGATCAGCGCATTGCGGAGCGCGTGATAGCCGATCACCCGGAACGGCGACAAGCCCTTGGCCTTGGCGGTCCGGACATAGTCCTCGCTCAGCACCTCCAGCATGGACGAGCGCGTCATGCGGGCGATCACGGCCAGCGGCACCGTGCCGAGCACGATCATGGGCAGGATGAGGTGGTGCAGCGCCGACCAGAACGCGCCGGGCTGGTCGGACTTCAACGCGTCGATCAGCATGAAGCCGGTGACGGGCTCGAAATAATAGTTGATCAGGTCAATGCGGCCGGACACCGGCGTCAGGCCCCAGCGCTCGGACACCAGCATGATCAGCAGCAGGCCCCACCAGAAGATCGGCATCGAAAAGCCCGTCACGGCCGCGCCCATCAGCGTATGGTCGAACCAGCTGCCGCGCTTCACGGCCGCTATCACACCGGCCGGCACGCCCAGCAACACCGCAAACAGCATGGCGGCGGCCGAAAGCTCCAGGGTGGCGGGGAACAGCGCGAAGAACTCGGTCAGCACCTTCTCGTTGGTGACCACCGAGGTGCCGAAATCGCCGTGCAGCAGCTGCCACACATAGTCGGCGAACTGCTTCCAGATCGGCTGGTCGAGCCCGAGCTCGTGCCGGAATTGCGCCAGCCGCTCGGGCGAGATGCCGCGTTCGCCGGTGCGCACCTCCACGGGGTCGCCCGGCACCATCCGGATGGCCACGAAGGTCACGAACATCAGCGCGAAGAAGGTGGGCAGCGTCAGCGCCGCACGCTTCAGGAGAAATTTGATCATCGAATCCTACGCAGGATCGGGGAATGCGGCCCGGGGGGCGGCCGGCGGTCCCACCTATGCACGTCGTGCGCCACGGGCGCCCTGGGGCCTGCAACGCTCACGGCGGATACTAGCCCAAAACACGAGATCGGCGGAGCGCCTTGGGCGTCCGCCGATCCCGCGCCGATCAGTGCGGGAGGGTTAAGCCCTCCCGCAGCCTCACTTCATGTCGACGCCATAGAACTCGTGGCGGTTGAAGGGGCTCATCTTGTAGCCGGTCACTTCCTTGCGCATCGGCTCGTACACGATCGAGTGCGCGATTGTCATGTCCGGGGCGTCTTCCTTCTGGATCAGCTGCATTTCCTCATACAGCTTGGCGCGCTCCTTGTTGTCCGACATGGCGGCGGCCTTCTTCAGCCGGTCGTCGAACTCCTTGTTGCACCACTTGGAGAGGTTCTGGCCGCCCGGACGGGCCGCCGAGCAGCCGCGCAGGAAGAAGAAGTTGTCCGGGTCGCCGTTGTCGCCGGTCCAGCCGAGCTGGCCGGTGATGTGCTCGCCCTGCTGCATGCGCTTGCGGTACTCGCCCCACTCATAGGTGACCAGCTTGGCGTTGATGCCGAGCTTGGCGAGGTCCGACTGCATCATCTCGGCGATGCGCTTGCCGTTCGGGTTGTAGGGGCGCTGCACCGGCATGTACCAGAGGTCGATGTCGAGCGGCGTCTTCACGCCGGCCTTCTCGAGCAGCTCCTTGGCCTTCGCCTGGTCGAACGGGTAGTCCTTCACGGTGTCGTTGTAGGACCAGATCGTCGGCGGGATCAGGTTCTTGGCCGGCGCGCCGGCGCCCAGATACACGTCCCGGATGATCGCCGCCTTGTCGACCGCCATGTTCATGGCCTGGCGCACTTCCTTCTTGTCGAAGGGAGGCTTGGTGACGTTGAACGACCAGTAGGCGATGTTCAGGCCCGGCTGCTGCATCATCTGCAGCGCCGCGTCCTTCTTGATCTCCTCGAGATCGGCCGGGCGCGGATAGGCCATGTGGTGGCACTCGCCCTTGCGCAGCTTGGCGAGGCGGGCGGTCGGGTCCGGCGTGATCGCGAAGACGAGGTCGTCGACCAGCGCCTTCTCCTGGCCGAAATACTCCTTGTTCGCCTTGAAGCGGATCACCGCGTCCTTCTGGTAGGCGACGAACGAGAACGGGCCGGTGCCGACCGGAACCTGATCCATCAGCTCGGGCTTGCCCTGCTTGAGGAGGAAATCGGCATATTCCTGCGAATGGATGGACGCGAAGTCCATCGCGAGGTTCGCCAGGATGGGCGCGTTCGGCTCGTTGAGAGTCATTACGACCGTGTAGTCGTCCTTCTTCTCGATCGTCTTCAACAGCTTGGGCATGTCCATGTCGTTGAAGTAGTCGTACTTGCCGCCCGACACCTTGAAGAAGGGATGGTCTTCCTTCCACTGGCGGTTGAACGAGAACAGCACGTCATCCGCGTTGAAGTCGCGGCTGGGCTTGAAATCCTTGGTGGCGTGGAATTTCACGCCCTTGCGCAGCTTGAAGGTGATCACCTTCGCGTCGTCCGAGAAGGTCCAGCTCTCGGCGAGGCCGGGCACCACCGTGGTGGAGCCGCGCGCGAATTCGGTGAGCTGGTTGAAGATCGGACGCGCGGCGTCGAAGCTGGTGCCGGTCGTGTTCAGCGCAGGGGTGAAGTTTTCCGGGCTGCCCTCCGAGCAGTAGACGAGCGTCTTGGCCGAAACGGCCGTGGAGCCCATCAACAGAGCCGCGAGCCCGAGGCCCAGCAGGCCTTTGGCGGTTGCATAGCGTGTCATCAACTTCCCCTCGTCACTTGTTCTTCGGGCCATGGCGGGCCCGGCCGTCTCGGGACAGCGTAGGCCTAGCAAAGCGCTTTTCGGCGCCGCACGCAATCGCCATCCCGGCGCCACAAATCGGGTGCGATCAGCCCTCGAACCGCACCTTCGGCGAAACCCGCGGAGCGACCGCCCCGACACACCGCGAAAACCCGCCCCATTGCGACCCGCGCCACAATCGGCTAGACACGATCCGCCGGCCTCGCCGCAGGCACCCGTAGCTCAGCTGGATAGAGCGTTGCCCTCCGAAGGCAAAGGTCACACGTTCGAATCGTGTCGGGTGCGCCAATTTTCTGGCTTCTTTAGATCAGAAGAGTTCTCGCCGCGCGTCAGCCGCTTTCGGTTGCGGTTGATCCGTGCTGGGCCAATCATCAGGGCGCGCTGCCCGGGAAGCGGGCTGGCGATGACGGACGCGGGGCGAGTGGCCAGGTCAGCACGTCGGCGGAAAACAGCGCGCACCAGACGAGGACTGGCTGAAACGCCAGTCGGGGAGCGTGGTACCACCAGCTGGAGGGCAGGCCTGGGACGTCGATGTGCGCGAATGCGTGACGCAGGTTCGCGGGGAACACACACACGGCGTAGAGGGCGAGCATCATCCCGGCCGTGCGGCGTAGGCGCGGAACGAGCAGCCCGATGGCGCCGGCGACTTCGCACAGCCCCGTCGCGACGATCACGGAGAGCGGAGCGGGTACCCAATTCGGCATGATGGGCAGGAACGCGGCGGGCGCATGCAGGTGGAGGAGCCCTGCTCCTCCGTAGAACAGCGCCAACGCGAAACGCAGGGTGGCGCGTGCGCGCTGGAAGAGGGCGCTCCGTTCCGGCGCCCCGTTGACGGATGACTGCGGGAGCTGCGTGCGAGCGTCGTTCTCGTCCATTTCCGCAACCTAGGGCGGCCTGTGTCCGGCAACCAGATCCGGGGGCCGTGACGGGGAGGCCGTGACGTTGGGCCATGCTCGTCGTTTCCGATCGAGCATCACTCTTGAACTGGTTCGCGGCTAGCTCGATTTCGGCCGTCGACGCCTCGAAGGAGTGCGGGACGCATCGTCGCCGAAGAGATAGGACGAGATCGCTTCCGTAAGTTTCGCCGCCTGCACGACGTTGGCCTGGTTCGACGTCATCAGCGCCGCCACGATCGTCTCCACGACGACGATGAGGCCGAGCGTGCTGCTCGACAGGATCGGGTGGCTGCTGCGGGCGAGCAGGACGCAATCCGCAAGCGGAACGAGGGGCGACGCGGAGGAGTCCGTGATCGCGATGATCGAGGCCTTGCGATCGCGCGCGTAGGCGGCGAGGTGAACGGCGTCGCTGGCGTAGCGCGGGATGGACAGCACCACGATCACGTCGCCTTCCCCGACATTGAGGAGGCGTCCCGCCGCCACTTCGGTGCCGCCGAATTCCACCACGTTCTGCACGCCATGGCAGAAGGGCTGCAGTCCGAGCGTGAGCACGCCGGCCACATGGGCGCTGAGGCCAAACCCCATGACGTAGACGTTTCGGGCCGCCGTCAGGCGCTCCACCACCTCGGCGATGAGATCGGGGTGAAGTCCCTCGGCAGTTCCCCGCGAGTTGGCGAGCGCAGCCTCTAGACTGTCCGACAGCGGCGATGGCGCATTGTCGGGTTGGGCGTCGAAGCGACCGCGCAGCTTCTCCACCGGATTGATCATCGCCTCGACGGTGGCGGCGACGTCGCTGCGCAGCGCCGCATAACCCTGGTAGCCGAGCAGGCGGGCGAACCGGCTCAAGGACGCCGGCGATACGGATGCGACTTCGGCCAGGCTCTCGATGCTCCAGGACGTCGCCTGCACGGGATGGCGCAAGAGAATGTCCGAGATTGCGCGGTTGGCGGAGGAGCCGTTGTCCAGCATGGCTCTCAGGCGTTCGCCCAGCTGCGACTGCGCGAACCGCATCTCGGCCGTGGAGGCGCTCACCGGAGGGCCAGGGGGCTCGTTCGCCGCCATGCCGCCGCGCGCGGGTGCTGGATCGGTTTTTTTCATGTATTGATCTTATGAAAATTTACGGTCACATTGAAGTCGCAAATCCGTCTGGCAGGAGACTTCGCATGTTCCGTCGCTCTTTCATCGTGGCCGCGCTCGCCGCCATGTCTGCGTCCCTGGTCCATTCTCCGCTTTCTGCGCAAACAACGAAGCTCCGCGTCGGCGTGGAGGGCAGCTATCCCCCGTTTTCGCAAATCAGCCCGGACGGAAAGCTGTCAGGCTTCGACATCGACATCGCCAACGCGATCTGCGCCGAGATGAAGGCGGAC
Source organism: Alsobacter sp. P4_H11 (assembly GCF_056400925.1). Taxonomy (NCBI): domain Bacteria; kingdom Pseudomonadati; phylum Pseudomonadota; class Alphaproteobacteria; order Hyphomicrobiales; family Alsobacteraceae; genus Alsobacter; species Alsobacter sp. P4_H11. The sequence goes on along the minus strand of NZ_JBFUKI010000002.1, from coordinate 368,806 downwards.
TGCAGCTTCGTGCAGCAGGAATGGGACGGCATGATCCCGGCGCTGAACGCCAAGAAGTTCGACATGATTGTGGCTTCCATGTCGATCACCGAAGAGCGCAAGAAGGCTGTCGAGTTCTCGGACCCCTACTACGACGTCCCGTCGCGCTGGGTGGCGAAGTCCGGCGCCTTCACGGAGGCGACGGCGGCCTCGCTCAAGGGCAAGACGATCGTCGTGCTGCGCAACTCGCCGCGCGCCAAGTGGGTTCAGGACACCTTCAAGGACAGCACGGTGCTGCTGGCCGGCAAGGAGCCGGAGGTCTACATGGAGCTGGCGGCCGGACGCGGCGACATCGCCTTCGGCTCGTCGGTGGTGTCGGGCGAGGCTTTCCTGAAGAAGCCCGAGGGCAAGGGCTTTGCTCAAGTCGGCCAGCTGGTGAAGCTCGACGCGGGCGGCGGCGGAGTCGGGATCGCGCTGCGCAAGTCCGATGGCGAGCTGCGGGAGCGCGTGAATGCGGCGCTGAAGGCCATCAAGGCGAACGGCGTCTACAAGACGCTGCAGGACAAGTATTTCGACTTCGACATTTCGGGCGGGTGACGGTTCGGCGGCAGGACCGGGCGGGGGCGCAAGCTCCCGCAGCATCGCGAACCGCCAATGTGTCCAGGCGCCATGCGCCTTGCTCCAGCCAGCGAGATTGATCGCATGCTGTACGGATATCTCCCGGCCATCCTCGAGGGCCTCGTGACGACGCTGAAAGTGTCGGCGCTGTCGCTGGCCATCGCCTGCGTTTTCGGCCTGATCGGCGCGGCGGCGCGCCTGTCGGACTCACGGGCGGCGCGCTTCCTGGCCGGAGTCTACACCACCCTGATCCGGGGGCTGCCCGAGCTCGTGCTCATGCTGATGATCTTTTATGGAGGCCAGGTCGGCGTCAACGCGCTGTCGGACCGCCTGGGCGGCGGCTATGTCGATATCGATCCCTTCGTGGCCGGCACGATCACGCTCGGCTTCATCTTCGGCGCCTATCTGACCGAGACGTTCAGGGGAGCGATCCTGGCCATCCCGAAAGGGCAGGTGGAGGCCGGGCACGCCTTCGGCCTCACAAGGCTGCAGGTCGCGCGCCGCATCGTCGCGCCGCAGATGGTGCGGCACGCGATCCCGGGCTTCGCCAACAACTGGTTGGTGATGGTGAAGGCGACGGCGCTGGTGTCGGTGATCGGCCTCGACGACATGATGCATCGCGCCGGTCTCGCCTCGGCGTCCACGCGCCAGCCCTTCACGTTCTACGCCGCCATCGCGTGCATCTACCTGGCCGTCACCACGGTCTCGCTGCTGGCTCTCTATGGGCTCGAAAAGCGCTTCTCGCTTGGCGTGCGGAGGGTCGACTTCTGATGAACGCGCCCATGATCGACTGGTCCGTCATCTTCGGCGCGCTGCCCAATTTTTGGCGCGGCCTGCAGATCACGCTGCTGCTGCTCGCCATCTCGATGTCGTCCGGGCTCCTGCTGTCGATCCCGCTCGGCGTGCTGCGCGTCTCGCCGCGGCGCTGGGTCTCGGGCCCGGTCTGGTTCTACACCTACGTGATCCGCGGCACGCCGCTGCTGGTTCAGTTGTTCATGATCTATTTCGGCCTGGCGCAGTTCGAAGCCGTGCGCGAAAGCTTTGCCTGGCCCTTGCTCAAGTCGGCGTGGTTCTGCGCCTGGCTGGCCTTCACGCTCAACACCACGGCCTACACCACCGAGATCGTCGCGGGCGCGCTGCGCGCCACCCCGCCGGGCGAGCTGGAAGCAGCCCGCAGCCTGGGCATGAGCACGCCCGCCATATATCGGCGCATCCTGCTGCCGGGCGCGCTGCGCCGGGCGTTGCCGCAATACGGCAACGAGGTGGTGATGATGATGCACGCCACCGCGCTGGCCAGCACGGTAAGCATCGTGGAGCTCACGCGCGTCGCCCGCGACGTCTACTCCGATCATCTGCTCCCGGCCGAGGCTTTCGGCACGGTGGCGGTGTTCTATTTCGTGCTCACCTTCACGCTGGTGGGCATCTTCAGGCTGCTCGAACAGCGCTATCTGGGCCACCTCAGGCCGAAGCCGCCGGAGCGAAAGGCCGCCTGAAGGTCAGCCAAACCCAGTTTCACTCATCATCGAAAGCGTCATGTCAGTCGAATTCATCGATCTTCACTCGGACATACCCGGCTCCCGGCAAACCCTCGCCGTACACCGCTTCGGCGCGCCCGGCGCGCGGCCGCTCGTCTATGTGCAGGGCGCGCTGCATGCCGACGAAATCCCCGGCATGGCGGCGGCGCGCGCGCTGGTGGACCGCCTCGAGACGCTGGATCGCCAGGGCCTCGTGCGCGGCGAGATCGTGGTCGTGCCGGTCGCCAATCCGATCGGTCTGGGCCAGCGCCTCCACGGGCATGCGCATGGCCGCTTCGACCTTGCCACGGGGGTGAACTTCAACCGTGGCTACGCAGCCCTCACGGATCGGCTGGCGCAGCGCCTGGACGGACGTCTCGCGGCCGATCAGGACGCCAACAGTGCGCTCATCCGCGAGGCGATGCGCGAGGAGATCGCCGCGATCGACGCCGTCAGCGCCACGGATCGACTGAAGCGCACGCTGCTCTCGCTCGCCGCTCCGGCCGACGTGGTGCTCGACCTGCATTGCGACAGCGAGGCCGTGATGCATCTCTACACGCTCACGCCTTTTTCGGAGCGTATCGAGGCCTTGGGCCGGCTTCTAGGCGCGCAGGCCATCCTGCTCGCCACCGAGTCGGGCGACGACCCCTTCGACGAGGCGACGAGCCGTCCGTGGCTGGAGCTTCGCGATCGCTTCCCGGGCGCGGCGATCCCCCTCGGTTGCTTCGCCGTCACCGTCGAGCTGCGCGGTCAGCACGACGTCGACGTCGCGACCGCCGCCGCGGACGCCGACGCGCTGGTCGCCTTCATGGTTCATGAAGGCGCGATCGAGGGCGTCGTTCCGGACCTGCCGGACGCTCTGTGCCGGCCGACGCCGCTCGCGGCCTCCGAGCCGCTCAGCGCGACCGCCGCGGGCATCGTGATGTTCGAGGCGGCGCCAGGCGCCCGTCTCGAAGCGGGCGCGCTCGTCGCCGCCATCGTCGATCCGCTCACCGGCGCGCGAACGGAGGTCCGCTGCCAATCCGCCGGCCTGCTCTACGCACGCAGCGCGTCGAGGTTCGCGGTGCCCGGCCAAAGGCTCGGAAAGGTGGCCGGCTCCGCCGCCATCCGCTCGGGCAAGCTGCTCAGCCCCTGACCTTGCCGATCGCCAGCTCAAGGACTCGTTATGGCCCTCGCAACCACGGTTGACCATCACGCCTCGGCGGGCGCCCCGGCGCCGGCGCTCGAAGCCCAGGACGTCAGAAAGTCCTTCGGCGCCGTCGAGGTGCTGAAGGGAATCTCGGTGGCCGCGGGCTCCGGCGACGTGATCGCGATGATCGGGTCGTCGGGCTCGGGCAAGAGCACGTTTCTGCGCTGCCTCAACCTGCTGGAGCGTCCCAGCGCGGGGCGCATCCTGCTCGGCGGCGAGGAACTGGCGTTGTCGCCGGGGCGCGACGGAAGCCTGGGTCCGAGCGATCCGGCGCAGCTCCAGCGGTTCCGCAGCCGCATCGCCATGGTGTTCCAGCAGTTCAACCTGTGGGCGCACATGACCGCGCTGCAGAATGTCATGGAGGCGCCCGTCCAGGTGCTCGGACTGGCTAAGGCGGAGGCGCGCGATCGCGCGCTGCGCTACCTGGAGCGCGTCGGCGTGGCGCATCGCAAGGACGCCTATCCGGCGCATCTGTCGGGCGGCGAACAGCAGCGCGTCGCCATTGCGCGCGCCTTGGCGATGGAGCCCGAGGTCATGCTCTTCGACGAGCCGACGTCGGCGCTGGACCCCGAGCTCGTCGGCGAGGTGCTGCGGGTGATGCGGTCGCTGGCCGAGGAAGGCCGCACCATGATCGTGGTCACCCATGAGATGAGTTTCGCCCGGGACGTGAGCAACCGCGTGCTGTTCCTCCACCAAGGCGTGCTGGAAGAGGATGGCCCTCCCGGCGAACTGCTGCGGCGCCCCCGCAGCGAACGGCTGAAGACGTTTCTCGCCTCGACCCTGCACGCCTGACGCGCGGCGGCCTAGCTCGGGGCGGTTTAGCCGGCAGGCTTCAGCGAGAGCCCGGCTGCTGCGGTTCTCATCTGCACGTGGAAGGGGAGGACCCGTCCCCTTGCGGGAACATCGGCCGGTGTCCCCAGCGCCTCCACGAGGGCTTGGCCATAGGCCTCATAGGGCACCTTCACGGAGTTGAGCCACGGGGCGACCCAATCGTTGAGAGGGCCGTCGTCGAAGCCGAAGATGATCATTCTCTGCGGATCGACATGGCGGTCCAGCAAGGCGCGGTGAGCCCCGTAGGCGATGAGGTCGCTCAGGCAAAACAGCCCGTCAGGAGGATGGCGTCCGGCGGCCAGCATGGTGGACATCGCCTCGTACCCGATGGCGAGGTGGTCAAGCCCCGGGCCGCCCGCGACCCGTTCGTGCGCGATCGGGCGGCCGCGCTCGCGCAGACGCGTCGTGAAGCCTTCGAGACGGTCGGATGTGGCCGAGGAGTGCAGCGGTCCGTGGATCAGCGCCAGGTCGCGCGCGCCGCGTTCCAGCAGCACGTCCGCGACTGCGGCGCCGGCGGAGCGGTTGTCGACCCCCACGAACGGGGCCGCGCCGCCGAATGGATTGCGCCGGTTCACGAAGACCAGCTGCGGATCGTCCGATTGCGAGAACAGCCGCAGCTGCGGGCTTTCCACCGCGCCCAGCAGCACCATGCCGCGCACCAGTTGGGCGCGCATCTCCAGCAGATATTCGTCCTGGAGCTCCGGCCTGTCATGCGTGTCGCAAAGCACCATCACCAGCCCGGCCTCGCGCAAGGCGACCTCTGCGGATGCGGCGATCGCCGCCATGGCGGGGTTGGCCAGGTTGGCGGCCAGCACGGCCACGAGCCGGCTTCGGCCGCGCCGTAGCGCGCGCCCGACGCTGCCCGGGCGATAACCGAGCTCCGTGATTGCGGCGCGCACCCGCGCCACCGTGTCGGGAGACGCCTTCTTCTCAATGCCGTTCAGGATGCGCGACACCGTCGCGATCGAGACGCCCGCATGCGCAGCGACTTTGGTGATCGACGGCGCCTCGGCGGCGCGGGGCCTCTGCGTCCGGCTCGGCATGCGCATCCCTGTTCGCGCCGCCCGAAAAAGCGGCTTGCGCAAACCTAGCGGGTCGCCATAAGCTGCGTAAAGGGAAAACGTTTACCCAACAACGGGCGAACACGACGGCCCGATCCGTCCGGGAGGAACACCATGCGCAGGACATTCGCGTTCGCAGCCGCGGTCGCGGCGCTCTTCATGTCGCAGGGGGCAGCTCGCGCCCAGGAGCTGAGCGTCTGGCACGATCTCGGCGACAACGGCACGCAGCTCTTCGCCAAGCTCTCGGCCGAGTTCGCCAAGACCCACCCGGGCGTCTCCGTGAAGGCCGCGAACTTCCCGACAGACCAATGGTTCGGCCGCGTCATCGGCGCGCTGAACACCGATACGGCGCCGGACCTCGTGTTCAACAACTATGAGCGCGTGATCCGCGTCGAGACGCAGACCGGCAAGATCTCGGATCTCAAGCCGCAACTCGACGCCGTCAAGGACAAAGACTTCCTGGGCGAGGACGACCTACGCGTCGCGACCTATGCGGGCAAGATGATCATCCTGCCGGTGCAGCGCGTGCAGATGGCGCTGGGCGTCCGCAAGAGCTGGCTGGAAAAGACCGGCGAGACCTTCCCGAAGACCTGGGCCGACGTGCAGCGCATCGCGGTGAAGTTCAAGGATGGCGATCCGGACGGTAACGGCAAGGCCGACACCTACGCGATGGCGCTGGAAGCCGCCAAGCCGCGGGACCTCATCCACATTCTCGACCTTTTCACCTTCGGCTCCGGGCTGCGCCACACGCTGGTGGACCCCAAGGGCGAAATCGTGATCGACGAGCCTGCGCACGCCAAGGTGCTGGCTGAGTTCCTGAAGACCTACACCAGCTACGGCTATGTCTCGCCCGACACCATCAACCACTCCTTCGGCGAGATGTACCAGGTGATCGAGGGCGGCCGCGCCGGCATGTTCCGGGTCGGCGACTGGAACGTAAAGAAGTGGGATGCACAGGCGATCAAGGGCGACTACGTCGTCGGAGCCTGGCCGCAGTTCGACCCCGCGCGCGAGAGCGCGGTGGTGATCGGCGGCATGCGCGGCGTGGCAGTGCCCGCCAACGCCCCCAATAAGGCGCTCGCGCTCGAATTCGCCCAATTCATGCTCACCAAGCCGGCCCAGCAGCTGTCGCTGGAGCTCGTCGGCGCGGCTGTGCGCAAGGACCTCGACATCGCGGCTCTTTCGGAGCGGGCGCAGTTCTTCGCGGCCGCGAAGGGCAAGCTCGTGGCCTATGACTTCCCGGAATCCGTGCACGCCTGGTACCCGGAGCTGGAGGCCGCCTTCCACCGCAAGCTGATGGGCGCGCTGGCCAACCCGCCGAAGGACGTCGAAGCCTTCATCAAGGAAACGGCTGCCGAGATGCGCGACCTCAAGACCAAGCTCGCCGCCAAGTAGGCAATTCACGCGGCGGGCCGCTTCGCCCTGCCGCCCGCGGCGGAGTTCCTCCCCGGCTCCGCCGCCCTTTTCGAGGATGCGACCATGACGGCGACAACTGCGACCCTCGGCGCGGTTCCCCGTAAGGCCCGCGGTGCGGCCCTGCTCAGCCCCCGCGCGACGATGGGCCTCTTCGTGCTGCCTTTCGCGGCGCTCACCATCGTGTTCGGACTGTGGCCGATCCTGCTGTCGATCCAGGTGTCCTTCACGGCCTCGGCTTCGGCGCTGAAGCCGAACGCCAACTATGTCGGCTTCGCCAACTACCTGACCGTGCTGGGCGACCCGCTGTTTCGCGAGTCGCTCTCCCGCACGCTCGCCTATACGGCGCTGGCGGTGGCGGCCAATGTCGGCTTCGCGCTCGCCTACGCGCTGCTGCTGAACTCGCCGCTGATCACCAAGGGTCGCACGCTGTTCAAGGTCGCGGTGTTTCTGCCCGTGGTGACGCCGGACGTCGCCGGCTACGTGGTGTGGCGCTGGCTCTACGATCGCAGCTTCGGCGCCGTGAACGCGGCGCTGGATCTCCTGCATCTGCCTGCCTTCGGCGGCTTGGCGTCGGGCTCGACGGTGACCATCGCGATCCTGATCGCCGAGCTCTGGCACCACGCCGGCTTCTACGTCGTGATCTTCCTCGCCAACCTGGCGATCTGCGACAAATCCCAGGAAGAAGCCGCCGCGATCGACGGCGCCAGCCGCCGCCAGATCCTCTGGCACGTGTTCCTGCCGCAGCTGCGGCCCGCGATCCTGATCAACGGGATCTAAGCGCTGATCCAGTTCCTGAAGACCTTCACGGTCGTGGTGGTGATGACAAAGGGCGGCCCGAACGACGCCACCAACTTCGTCAGCTACTACGCCTACCAACTCTTCGATCAGGGCCGCTACGGCGAGGCCACCGCCATGGCGACCATCCTGTTCGGCATCGTGATCGTGATTGCGATGACGGCCTATCGCTTAGGCGACCGGAGGGCGCAGGCATGAGCGCGCGTCGCATCGAGACTATCGGCGTCTACGGAGCCGCCGGCCTGGTGAGCCTTCTGTTCCTCTATCCCTACTGGTGGATGCTGCTGGGCGCATTCCGCTCCACCGAGGCGGTGATGACGGCGCCGCTGCGGCTGTGGCCGGAGGGGTTCTCGCTGCAGGCCTTCCACGACATCGCCGAGATCGGCGGCACGCCGCTGTGGCGCTATGCGCTGAACTCTGTGCTGATCACGGGGCTCTCCACCGTGCTGGCCGTGCTGGTGACGGCGCTCGGCGCCTACGCGATCGTCCGGCGCACGGGCGACAAGTTCTTCGAAGCGCTACGCTACGGCTTCCTGGTCACCATCATGTATCCCTACATGCTGCTGGTGATCCCGGTCTACATCGTGATGTACAAGCTCGGCCTGCTCGGCAGCTACACCGGCATCGTGCTGTTCCTGGCGCTGGGGCCGATCCAGTTCTTCCTCTTCGAGCAGTTCTTCCGGTCCATTCCGCCCGAGGTGATCGAGGCCGCCGTGGTGGACGGCGCCTCCGAATGGCAGACGCTGTTTCGCGTCGTAATTCCAATGGCGACGCCCATCGTCGCGACGGTGTCGATCATCACCTTCCTGCTCAACTGGGCGCAGTGGTTCCCCGTGATGGTGGTGTCGCGCACGCCCGACACCTTCACGCTTCCGGTCGCGCTGCTGACGCTGAACGGCGAGCTCGGCGTCAACTTCCAGGGGATCATGGCGCTCGCCGTGCTCACCACCATCCCGGCCACGATCGTGTTCCTTCTCGCGCAGCGGCGCGTGATGTCGGGCATGGCCGAAGGCGCCGTGAAAGGCTGACCATGAACCAGCAGTCGCTCCCCGACGCCCTTCTGCAGGGCGCGATCGAACAGGCGCGGGCCCGCACGCTGGGCTGGCTCGAATCCATGCAAGCCCCCGACGCGCCGCGCGGCGTCATGCGGGCCAGCGCGGCGCATGATCCGGCCAGGTGGCCCGGGGTGCTGCTGTCCGGGAGCTACAACGGCGTCATGGCGCTCGACCTGCTGGGCGGCGTCGCCGAGTTCGACGACGCAGAGCGGGACGCGCTGGTCGCCTGGTTCGAGGCGTCGCGCCGCCCAGACGGCGTATTCCGGGTGGCCGGCATGGCCGATGACGCCGTGTTCAAGAAGCCCGACCCGGCCGAGACCTGGGGCTATATCGACTTTCACGTCACCAACTACACACTGGGCGCCATCGAGGCCTTGCGGCCGGATCGCAAGCCCGTGCTGAACTTCGTGCGGCCCTTCCTGGAGCCGCTGCGGCTCGAGGCCTGGCTGGCCCGCCGCGATCTGCGCGATCCCTGGCAGGAGGGCAACAACATCGTCAACCTCGGCGGCTTCCTGCTCGCGCTGAAGCGTCACGGCGACGCGCAGGATGCGGCGGCGGTCGACCGCGCCATGACGGTGCTGTTCGACTGGCATGACCGTCTGCAGGAGCCGTCAACCGGCTTCTGGGGCGTCGGCCAGCTTTCCGATCCGCTGCGCGCCCTGCACTCCATGGCGGGCTCCATGCACAATTTCCATCTCTGGTACGCGACGGGCCGGCCGTTGCCCTATCAGGACAAGGCCATCGACTACGCGCTCGCGCAGCCGCCCGTGATCGACAGCGCCTGCATCGACGTGGACCTCGTCGACCTTCTGGTCCACGGCCACGATCTGATGGACCATCGCCGTCCCGAGATCCGCCGCTGGCTGCGCGTGCTGCTGCCGGCCCTGCTGGATTTCCAGAACCCGGACGGCGGTTTCGCGGACGTGCGCGAGGGCGTGCGCCGGCTCGACGGCTGGGTGAAGGGCTACGAGGAGCCGCAAGGCCTTTCCAACACCTTCGCGACCTGGTTCCGCTGGATCGCGATCGCGATGATCGCCGATTGCCTCTGGCCCGACTGGCGGGACTGGGGCTTCCGTCGCTCGGTGGGCATCGGCTACCGCCTGGAGCGAGCGCGATGACGGCGCCGGACGCTGGCAGCAACGCTGCGGAGGATCCCTTCGCGCATCTTCACGACGAGGATTACGCCGCCGCTTTCGCGGCGCGCCGCCTCGGTTTCGCCGACCGCGTCGCGATGGGCGGGCGCGAGGCCGAGAGCCTCGATGGCGAGTGGCGTTTCACGCTCGACCTCTTCGACGAGGGGCTGCGCCAGCGCTGGTACGCCAATGAGCCCTCCGCCGACCCCAGGACCTGGACCACGCCGCTCGACTACGACGCGGGGCAGGGGGACAGCATCGCGGTCCCGTCCTGCTGGACCTGCTTGAAGCCCGAGTGGAGTTTCTTCGAAGGCGGCGCCTGGTACACCCGCATGATCGACGGTGCGCTCGCGCCGGGCGAGCGCATGGTGCTGCGCGTCGGCGCGGCCGCTTATGAGGCCCGGGTTTTCCTGAACGGCGCCTTCCTCGGCTCGCATCGCGGCGGATCGACGCCGTTCTTCGTCGAGCTGACATCGGGGCTGCGCGACGGCCCCAACCGGCTCCAGATCAATGTCGACAACCGCCGGCGCCCCGAGCGCGTGCCGATGCATCACTTCGACTGGTTCAACCACGGGGGGATCTACCGGGAGGTCTCGATTTTGCGCCTGCCGGCCGTGTTCATGCGCGATGTTGGCGTCGCGCTGGTCCCGGATGGCGGCTTCGGCGCCATCGCGGCCGAGGTCACGCTGTCGGATCCGGTCGCCGCGGAGGCGCGCCTGCGGATCCCGGAACTCGGCGTAGACGTGGCCTTCCGTGTCGAGAACGGAGCCGGCCGCGTTGTCATCGCGGCCCACCCGGAGCTCTGGAGCCCCGACCAGCCGCGCCTCTACGATGTCGAGCTGCGCTGCGGCGAGGATGTCGTGCGCGAGCGCATCGGCTTTCGCGAGGTTCGCACGCAGGGGCATGCGATCCTGCTGAATGGACGCCCGCTGACGCTGCGCGGCGTCTGCGTCCACGAGGACGACGCCGAACTCGGCAAGGTCAGCACGGAGGCGGACGTGCGCCGCCGTTTCGCGCATGCGCGCGACCTCGGCTGCAACGTGTTGCGCCTCGCGCATTACCCCCACCACGAGCACGTCGCGCGCCTCGCCGACCAGGCGGGGCTGATGCTGTGGGAGGAGATCCCGGTCTATTGGGCCATCGATTTCAACAATCCGGAAACCTTGGACGACGCTCAGAACCAGTTGCTCGAGATGATCGCGCGCGACCGCAACCGCGCCAGCGTGATCCTGTGGGGCGTCGGCAACGAGAACGCCGACACCGACGCGCGCTACCGCTTCATGGCGACGCTGGCCGAGGCCGCCCGCGCCGAAGATCCCACTCGCCTGATCAGCGCCGCCTGCCTGATCAACCGCGAGCAGTTCCGCATCGAGGACCGCCTCGCCGCCCATCTCGACGTGATCGGCCTCAACGAATATTTCGGCTGGTACGAGCCCGACTTTTCCGGGCTGGAGCGCCTGATCGCCAACTCGCATCCGGACAGGCCGGTCGTGGTGAGCGAAACCGGCGCGGACGCGCTCGCGGGACATCACGGCTCTGAAGCCGAGCTGTTCACCGAGGAGCGTCAGGCCTGGGTCATCCGCCGGCAGATCGAAATCCTGTCAGCCGTTCCCTGGATCTGCGGATGCTTTCCTTGGCTGCTCTACGACTTCCGGTCGGAACGCAGGCAAACCGCGTTCCAGCAGGGCTGGAACCGAAAGGGCCTCGTGGCGCAAGACAAGACAACGCGGAAAGCCGCTTACCACGCACTGTGTAGCTTGTACGCCGCAATGGGCCGCTGCGGCTAAAGTCTACTTTGTAGTTTCTCGCGGGATACAAAAGCCTCCGCGAGATCTTCACTCGCCAACACTGTTAAGCGGCTTGACGCAGATCGCAGTCGCTTGGCGTCTCTTGCCCGCATGGTGTTGAGGCGAATGCGGTGGCTGTACGAATGGGCAATTTCGGCGCTCTTCGCCACGTGTCCTCGTCGTACCAGCCGATCGATGATACGCGCGGCTCCTTCCTGTTCATCTGATCCGGGGGCTGAGCGACTCTGGACAACCAACAGCCGTTCGCCCACCGGCAAACGCGGATGAACATATCTCCCGATATCGCGAGTCCTTTTGACCAAAGGATCACCGAGTATCTCGATGTAGTCGTAGATGCCAGGAGGGGTGTTTCGGATTTGCACGACAGAAGAGTGCGTTTCCATACTGTCCTGCTCGAGTTGCAACTTCGTGTCGCCAATCGAAAGCATAGGGAACGCTCTCGTTGTGATCACAAGGTTTTCAGCCGTGTGCACGCCCCGATCCGTTCGCAAGCATGCTGCATTGGTTCCAATCGAGGCGCTAAGTACGTTCTCGCCGAAATGAATCACTCCTCCCGCATCAAAGAAAGCTTGGACCAACGTCGAAATCAACGAACCAGCGCCCCCGGCGGGATACTTGAAACCTGCGCTAGAGGAAATCGCCGATCCGACAGCGCTCCGGGCGCTACGCAATGCGCGATCTGTTCGTCCAGAAGCGATGGATTTGATGGCGACCAGGGCATGAAAGAGTGCACGCGAGGCTTGGACTGTGCCGGCAATGTCTAGCGCATAGTGCTCTGGGGAAAGTCGAAGGCCGTACTCGCGTTCAAGCAAGTCATAAAGTCCGGATCGATTTTCTATAAAGTGGACGTTCGTCTCCACGTTTTCGTATCCGAACAAAGTCTTTGCCCGCCATACTCCCCCGGCCCGAGGAGCTTGGTCGATCAAGAGGACTGACCGATTGAGTCGAGCGAGAGCCGTTCCGTGGATCAGCATCAATGGGCTGGTCCCGACTCCTATGTAGTCAAATTTCATGATGCTTGGGGGATATCGAGCAGCGGTTGATCATCAGTGGGGGACGATGTTCATCGTGAAGGCTGTATCTGGAGTTCGGCGGAGTGTCGTCGAGGGTGGCGGTCAACGCCCAATTATTTGCATGACGAACGTCGGAGTAATCAGGAATTTCCCGGGACAGCGCCTGAAGAATGGTCTCTGAGAAGCCCGCGACCTGATCGCCTGATGATCTGCCGAAATGGGGCAGGAGCGTTCGACGTCCACCCCAGCGATCGCTCGACCTGCGGACGAGCAGCCTTCCAGTGCGCCGGGCCAGGGCGGCGATCCACAGTCCAGCATCGAGCCGCGTACACCGCGGGTTCCCCGTCACGACGCGGTGAGGTCTGCGGCGCAGCTCGCGCCTCGAGATCCACTGATGGGCGTTTCTAGAACCGGACGCTCAGGCCCAGCACGGGGCCGTGCTGCAGCATGTCGAAGGCGTAGCGCGAGGGGCCGATCCCCTGGCTGTAGTCGACGTAAAGGGCTTTGTAGCCGAGCACGGCCGAGTAGGTGACGCCGTTCGCGGTCTTGAAGTCATACGCGTAGGCGGCCAGCGCCTGCCATGTGAGCTTGCTGCCGCCCGCGCCGATGTCGCCGCGTAGTTCGAGGTGATGGTTGGGGGCGAGTTCGACACGGGCGCGAACGCCCGCAAAGGCGTCGAGCCAGTCGACTGAGCCCGATCGTGCGATCGCGGCGCCGCGTTTGATGGACAAGCCGCCAAGGTCGACCGTTCCGGCGATGTCGAAGCCGACATCCAGCTTCTGGCGCCAGTAGCGAGCGCCGGCGAGCACGTCGAAGGACGCCGCCCCGATCGTCCCGACCTCATAGGCCGCGCCGGCCTCCACGATGGCCATCTGGAACTGCATGTCCACAGCGGCGCCCACGGTTCCGGTGATGCCCGGAGCGACGCTCTTGGTTTTCAGCCCGGACTTCTCGATCGTGATCTTCTCGCCGATGACGTCGGCGAACAGTGCGACCGGACCGTTGCGCGCTTCGGCGTCCAGCATCACGGCCAGGAGGGAGCCGCCATCCCCGATCGTGTTCTCCACGATGTCGATGAAGCTTGCATTCACGTCCACGCTGCGCCCGCGGACGGTCTGCGAACCGTTCAGCGCCGTGAACCAGCCATAGGACGTCATCCTGAAAGTCCAGCCCGGCACGAAGGTGGGGGCTGCGGGTTGCGCCAGGGGGGCCGGGAGGTCCGCGGCTCCGGCGGGTGAAGCCAGCACGAGCGCACCCAGCAACGCAACGACAGTTTTGGACACCGACATGGATCTCGCCCCCGCTCCGCGAATGCAGCCGCCCGGTACGCCCGCCCGCCGGCCGCGTTCCATGGAAATCAGGCTGCACGTCGAACAACAGGCTGTGCGCAGCGGGCGAGAATCGTCAATACCCCGATAAGGAAATTCCAAGTCGTCGACAAATTTTTATCGACGTTGATCTGGCGCAATGCGGAAATCACTGGTGAATGCTCAGCCGCGATCGGCGCGATTGCGGTGGGGCGGAGCGCATTGGAGAGCGCAACCGAAGATTGCGTTAAATCAACGCCCTTCCCGACATGCCGCCCTACCGTTCACGTCCGTCAATCCGTCGGGCGATGTTTCAGAAAACATTGAATCTACGCGGTGGCGCGGTGACCAAGGGGAACAGGATGGGCAGGACCAGGTATCGCGGGCTACTCCCGGCTGTTGTCGGCGCCCTCTGGGGAGCATCGGCGCTGGCGCAACAGCCACCCGGCGCGCTCGACCGGACCGTGCTGCCGATCCCCGCCCCCCCGCGTCCGACCTACACGGAGCTCGACGCGCGAAACGTCACCATGCCGCCTCGCCAGGAGATCAAGGCCCCGGCGGGAGCCCCGAACGTGGTCGTTATTCTGGTCGACGACATGGGCTTCGGGGCGCCCAGCACCTTCGGCGGGCCGATCGCGATGCCGACCCTGGACGCGCTCGCGGCCGATGGCCTGCGCTACAACAACTTCCACACCACGGCGCTGTGCTCGCCGACCCGGATGGCGCTCAAGACGGGCCGCAACCACCATCAGGGGGAAGCCGGCTCCATCATGGAAACCTCGACGGGTTTTCCGGGAAACACCGGCCAGGTCCCCAACAGCGTCGCGCCCGTGGCCGAGATGCTGCGCCTCAACGGTTACAGCACGGCGGCTTTCGGCAAGTGGCACGAAACGGCCGTCTGGGAGACCAGCGTCTCCGGTCCGTTCGACCGCTGGCCGACGCACCAGGGTTTCGACAAGTTCTACGGATTCTTGGGCGGCGAGACCAACCAGTGGGCGCCGTTCATCTATGACGGGGTGAAGCCGGTCGAACTCCCGACCGACCCGAAATACCACTTCATGACCGACATGACGGACCAGGCCGTCACGTGGGTCCGCCATCAGCAGGCGATGACGCCGAACAAGCCGTTCTTCGTGTATTTCGCGCCGGGCGCCACCCATGCGCCGCACCACGTGCCGAAAGAGTGGATCGCCCGCTGGAAGGGCAAGTTCGACCAGGGTTGGGACAAGCTCCGCGAGGAGACGCTCGCCCGCCAGATCAAGCTCGGCGTTGTTCCCGAGGGAACCAAGCTTGCTCCCAAGCCGGACGCCATCAAGGACTGGGACAAGCTCACGCTGGACGAGCAGCGCCTGTTCGCTCATCAGGCCGAAGTCTACGCCGCGTTCGCCGAGATGACCGACAGCGAGATCGGCCGGCTCGTTCAGGCGATCAAGGACATGGGCGAACTCGACAACACGCTCATCGTCTATATCGCGGGCGACAACGGCGCGAGCGCCGAAGGCGGCATGAACGGCAGCTTCAACGAGCTCACCTACTTCAACGGCGTCGACGAGAAAGTCTCCGACATGCTGAAGAACATGGACAGATGGGGTGGGCCGGATACCTATCCGCATATGGCGGCCGGCTGGGCCGTGGCGCTGGATACACCCTTCACCTGGACAAAGCAGGTAGCGTCCAGCTTTGGCGGAACACGCAACGGCACGGTGTTTCACTGGCCCAACGGCATGAAGGCCAAGGGCGAGGTGCGCAGCCAGTTCCACCATGTCATCGACGTGGCCCCGACCATCCTGGAAGCCGCCAGGCTCCCCGAGCCCAAGGTCGTCAACGGAACGCCGCAAGTGCCGATGGCGGGCGTCAGCATGGCGTACAGCTTCGACAACAAGACAGCCGCCGACCGGCACGTCACGCAATACTTCGAGATCTTCGGCAACCGCGCGATCTACCAGGACGGCTGGCTCGCCGGCACGATCCATAAGGCCCCGTGGGAGCCGAAGGTGCGCAGGCCGCTCGCCGACGACGTGTGGGAGCTCTACGACGTCCGGGCTGATTTCAGCCTCACCCGCAACCTCGCGCAGCAGAACCCGGCCAAGCTCGCGGAGCTGCAGGCGGTGTTCATGAAGGAGGGCGAGAAATACAACGTCCTGCCCATCGACGATCGCCTTCTGGAGCGCTTCGACGCCACGCTTGTCGGCCGTCCCGACATCATGGCGGGACGCACCTCCATGACCTTGTCGCAAGGCATGGTCGGGATGGCCGAGAACGTCTTCCTGAACGTGAAGAACAGATCCAGTTCGGTCACGGCCGATATCGAGATCCCGACCGGCAAGGCGAACGGAACGATCATCGCCCAGGGTGGACGCTTCGGCGGGTGGTCGGTTTACGTGAAGGACGGCGTGCCGGGCTACCACTACAACTTCCTCGGCCTGGAGCAGACCACCATCGCGGCGACGCAGCGCCTGAAGCCCGGCAAGGCCACATTGCGCTTCGAGTTCGCCTATGACGGCGGCGGCGCGGGGCGGGGCGGCGTCGGCCGGCTCTTCGTGGACGGGAAGAAGGTCGCGGAAGGCCGCGTCAAGCGCACGCAGCCGGGCATGTTCTCGGCGGACGAGACGGCCGATGTCGGCATCGATCTCGGAACGCCGGTCTTCGAGGCGATCGGGGCGGAAGCGAAGTCGCGGTTTACCGGCAAGATCTCCAAACTGACCGTCGACATCTCCCCGCCTCAGAAAGGGGCCGCCGCCGACGCGGCCCGGGACGCCGCGGCCAAGAAGGCCTTGGCCGACTGAAATCATTCGGCGACGGGGCCGCGTGTTGCGCCGCCGCCGCCGGAACCGTCGAGCCCCATCCGGGGCAAGATGCGCGCCGCGGCCTGATCCGGCGCGGGGTGTCACGCCCGTGTCACAAACTGCGCCAATGCTCGTAGAGGAACAGCCCATGGACCAACCGGGCTTGGCCCGACGCGAGACGCACCATGGTCGATCGACCCGCAAACGTTCTGATCCTGTGCACGGGTAATTCCGCCCGCTCGATCCTCGCGGAAGCCATCCTCAACCGGGAAGGGGCAGGGCGCTTCAAGGCCTACTCTGCCGGAAGCCAGCCCAAGGGCGAGCCGAACCCGCACGCGCTCTCGTTGCTCAGGGACCTCGGCTACGACACGGAAGGCTTTCGCTCCAAGAGCTGGGACGAGTTCGCCGGACCCGACGCGCCGACAATGGACGTCATCATCACGGTTTGCGACAGCGCCGCCGGCGAGGCCTGTCCGTATTGGCCGGGACACCCGCTCGTCGCCCATTGGGGCATTCCCGATCCCGCCTCCGTCGAGGGTTCGGATGCGGAAAAGCGCGCAGCCTTCCTGGAGGCTTACGGCCGGCTCGCCTCGCGCATCAAGGCGTTCGTCGGCCTTGACCTGGAACGCCTGGACCTCGCCACGCTGAAGCAGCGCCTGGCGGAGATCGGCGCCATGGACGGGGCTACCGCGATGGCGCTCGAGGCCCACACAGGATGACGATTTTCGACCTGAGGCGCCGCCTCGCCGCCGAAGCGCTGGGGACCGCGATGCTGGTCGCCACGGTGGTCGGCTCGGGCGTGATGGCGACCAAGCTCACCAAGGATTTCGGCCTGGCGCTGCTCGGCAATACCCTGCCGACCGGCGCCATTCTGGTGGTGCTCATCCTCATCATGGGTCCGGTTTCGGGCGCGCATTTCAACCCTGCGGTCAGTCTCGTGATGGCGCAGCGCGCGCGCCTGCCCTGGCGCGAGGTCGGCCCCTATGTGGCCGCGCAGACGATTGGGGGCGTCGCGGGCTCGCTGATCGCTCACCTCATGTTCGACCTGCCGGTCTGGCAGGCTTCGCAAACCGTGCGGGCCGGCGGCGCGCAATGGTTCGCCGAGTTCGTCGCCACTTTCGGCCTCCTGCTGACCATTTTCGGCGTTGTCCGCTTTCGGGCCGAAAGCGCGCCTGTGGCGGTCGGGCTCTACATCACGGCCGCCTATTGGTTCACGGCGTCGACCTCCTTCGCCAACCCGGCCGTCACGGTCGCGCGCGCTTTCACGGACACCTTCGCCGGGATCGCGCCCGCCAGCGTGCCGGCCTTCCTGGCCGCGCAGATCCTCGGCGCGCTCGCGGCCGGCGCCCTCTCGGCCTGGCTGTTCGCGCCCGAGCCGGAGACACGCGCCTCGACGATGGCGGCAGGGACTACGCCAGCGCCCTCATGACAAAGGCTGAAGCGCTGGGACGGTCGCCGGGGCGGCGGCGACCGGGACGGATCTAGGGACCGACTGCTCGATCCGGCGGAACGTCGCCAGCGCCTGGCCGACGACCTGGTCCATGTTGTAATAGCGATAGGTCGCCAGGCGGCCCACGAACCAGACGTCGGGCGTCTGCAGCGCCAAGGCTTCGTACCTCTTGTAGAGCTCGGCATTCTCGGCGCGTGGGATGGGGTAGTAGGGATCGCCCGTGTCGCTCGGATATTCGTAGGTGATGCTGGTGCGCGGGTGCTTCTGCCCGGTCAGGTGCTTGTATTCGGTGATGCGCGTGTAGGCTTCCGACATCGGATAGTTCACCACCGCGACGGGCTGGAACTGCTCCTGGTCCAGCGTGCGATGGTCGAAGCGAAGGCAGCGATAGGGCAGCTTGCCGAACCGATGGCCGAAGAACTCGTCCACCGGGCCGGTGAAGATGGTGCGCGGCGCGAGGTTTTCGCGCTTCACGTCGGAATAGTCGACGCCCAGCCGCCGGGTGATGTTGGGATGGTCGAGCATGCGCTCGAACATCCGGGTAAATCCCTCGGCCGGCATCGCCTGGAAGGTGTCGCCGAAATAGCGGTCGTCGCGATTGGTGCGGGTCGGCACTCGGGCGGTCACGCTCTTGTCGAGCTCGGACGGGTCCACGCCCCACTGCTTGCGGGTATAGCCGCGAAAGAACTTCTCGTAGAGTTCACGCCCTACCTTGCTCACCACAACGTCCTCGGAGGTGCGGATCTCGGCGACGGGTTCGGCCCGGGCCGCGAACCAGCCCTCGAGCTCCTCGGACGACAGGTCGAGCCCGTAGAGCATGTTAACGGTGTCGAGATTGATCGGGATCGGCGCCAGCATGCCGTCCACCATGGCGCGCACGCGGTGCTCGTAGGGGCGCCAGGCCGTGAACAGCGAGAGGTGGTCGAAGATCGCCTGCGCGTTGGTGTGGAAGATGTGCGGCCCATACTGGTGGATCAGCACGCCCGCCTGATCCAGCCGGTCATACGCGTTGCCGGCCACGTGCGGGCGCCGGTCGATCAGCAGCACGCGCTCGCCGCGCTGGGAGGCGATGCGCTCCGCCAGCACGCTGCCGGCGAAGCCCGCGCCCACCACCAGCCAGTCATACGCGTACGACATCGGCGGCCTCCCGGCTGCGCACGGCGCGCGACCGCAGCGCTGTCGGCGGGTGGGCGCGGATCAATCCGTCCATCTCGGCCCAGGTGCGATCCCACGAATGGGCGGCGAGGCAGCGATCCACGGCGGCGAGCCATTCGGCCCGCGGCGCCGCCATCAGGGCCTCTGCCCGGGAGACGAACTCCTCGGCGGTGCTCGCGATGGTGACGAGGTTCTGTCGCCCATAGGTGCGCACCACGTCGACGATCGGGGTCGACACCACGGGCTTGCCGGCGGCCAGGAATTCCGGCGTCTTAGTGGGGCTGATGAAGCGCGTCGCCTCGTTGATCGCGAACGGCATCAGGCCGACGTCCCAGCCCGCCAGATAGGCGGGAAGCTCCGCATAGGATTTTGGCCCGAGCCAATGCAGGTTCGGGCGCTGCGGCAGGGTGGCGGGGTCGATCTTCACCACCGGGCCGATCATCACGAAATGCCAGTCGGGCCTGAGATCGGCCATGCGGCCGACCAGATCCACGTCCATGCGCTCGTCGATCACGCCGAAGAAGCCGAGCCTCGGGCCCGGAATGCCTGCCTGGTCGGCCGGCTCCTCGCCCGCATGGCTGCGCGCCTGGCCGAAATGCGCCTTGTCGATGCTGCTCGGAAACGGGTGGATGTTGGCGTGCCGGTGCTTCTTGGCCTCGTAGAGGCTCATGCCGCCGGTGAACACCACGTCGGCGCGGCGCAGCAGCTCGCGCTCCAGCGCGATCGTGCGGCGCGGCGCGCCCAGAAAGGCCGAGAGCTCGTCCATGTTGTCATAGACCACCACGTCGGCGGCCAGATGCCGGGTGAACGGCAGAGCCATCGGGGTGTAGTACCAGGCGACGAGGCGCTCGGCCGCGAGCTCGTCCACCAGAAGGGTCACGAGCCGCCGCTGCGCCCGCGCGACTTGCAGCGAATCCAGCCCCCACGGCAGCACCGGCGCGGCTACCAGCACGCCCTCGGACGTCGTGTACCGCTCCAGAAAAGGCTCCACGCCCTCGCGGTAGTGCGGCTCCTCAAAGAACACGACGTCGTAGTCGCGCGCCGCGCGCGACAGCAGATGCTGCGGCCGCTGCGTGACGAAGTTCCAGCGCAGATGGGAGAGGCAGAGGAGAACGTCTCGTTTCGCCCCCTGCCGTTCTGCGCGAAGTGGCTTCAGCGGAGAAATCGGGGGACAAAACTGCGTTTCCATTGTGGGTTCTACTCTCGTTCGACCCACGGAAAGCGTCGCCGCGCGGCGTGAGTTCCGCGATCAGGGCCGCGGGCCACTGGCGTACAATCCACATTCAGGGTCTAGGCGTAGCCCCGCTTAGGCCTGCAGCGCGGCCGCCCAGGCGGAGTCCGGAACACGCGCCCCCGCGGGCAGCGTCGATCTGACGCGCCGAGCGCCCGAGCCCAATCGGGCGCTCATCCCGGCGCGCGTCCCACCGATCACGAGCGCGTCATCGCCGGACCAACCGGGATCATTTCGGCCGCTGAGCCATTCCACCCTTCGAAATCGATCCACCGCACGCTTCTTCACCCGCATGGGAGCCACCATGAATCCCCCGAATGGTCTCGACGTCAGCCGGCGCGGCGTCGTGCTCGGCACGGCCGCGACCGGCGCCGTCTCGGCGCTGGGCGTCAGCCCCGTCTGCGCCCAAACCGCAACCGCTCCGGCCGGCGCGGCCCCCACGAGCGCGCCCGTCACGGCCCGCGTTTCCGTGACGGTGAATGGCGAGGCCCGGGCGCTCGAGCTCGACACCCGCACCACGCTGCTCGACGCGCTGCGCGAGCATCTCCACCTGACCGGCTCCAAGAAGGGCTGCGACCACGGCCAGTGCGGCGCCTGCACGGTGATCGTCGACGGCAGGCGGATCAATTCCTGCCTGTCGCTCGCCGTGATGCACGAAGGCGCCAGCGTCACCACCATCGAGGGGCTTGGCAGCCCGGACAGCCTTCACCCCATGCAGGCCGCCTTCGTGAAGCACGACGGCTACCAGTGCGGCTACTGCACGCCGGGCCAGATCTGCTCGGCGGTGGCGATGCTGGACGAGGTGAAGGCCGGGCTGCCCAGCCATGTCAGCGACGACCTCCTGGCCATGCCGGAACTCGACGGCGCGGAGCTGCGCGAACGCATGAGCGGCAACATCTGCCGCTGCGGCGCCTACTCCAACATCGCCGAAGCCATCACCGAAGTCGCCGGGAGGAAGGCATGAAACCGTTCACCTTCGAACGCGCCGCATCCCCGGCCGAAGCCGCGGCCGCGGCGGCCCGCACGCCAGGCGCCAAGTTCATCGCCGGCGGCACCAACCTCCTCGACCTGATGAAGCTGCAGATCGAGACGCCCGCGCACCTGATCGACGTCAACGGCCTGGGCCTCGACCGGATCGAGCCGACCCCCGAGGGCGGCCTGCGCATCGGTGCGCTGGTGCGCAACACGGACTTGGCGGCGGATGAGCGGGTGCGGCGCGACTATGGCGTGCTATCGCGGGCGCTGCTCTCCGGCGCCAGCGGCCAGCTGCGCAACAAGGCCACCACGGCCGGCAACCTGCTGCAGCGCACCCGCTGCCCCTATTTCTACGACACCGCGCAGCCCTGCAACAAACGCCAGCCCGGCAGCGGCTGCTCGGCCCTTGGCGGCTTCAGCCGCCAGCACGCCGTGATGGGGGTGAGCGACGCCTGCATCGCGACGCACCCGAGCGACATGGCGGTCGCCATGCGGGTGCTGGACGCCGCCGTCGAGACCGTGCGGCCGGATGGAAACAAGCGCAGCATCCCGATCGCCGAGTTCCATACGCTGCCCGGCGACACGCCCCAGGTCGAGAACACGCTCGCGCCCGGCGAACTGATCACCGCCGTGACGCTGCCGGCGCCGGTCGGCGGCGTGCAGATCTACCGCAAGGTGCGCGACCGGGCCTCCTACGCCTTCGCGCTCGTTTCCGTGGCCGCCATCGTGCAGCGCGACGGTGGCGGACGGGTCGCGGTTGGCGGCGTCGCCCACAAGCCGTGGCGCGTGGAAGCCGCCGAAGCCGAGCTACCCAACGGCGCCAGGGCGACGGCCGAGAAGCTGCTGGCAGGCGCCAGGATCACGCCCGACAACGCCTACAAGATCCCGCTGGTCGAGCGCACGCTCGGCGCGGTTCTGGCCAAAGCAAGGGGCTGAGCCATGAAGTTCGATAACCCCGCAGAACTCAACGCCATCGACCAGCTGAATGTCGTCGGCCAGCCGCTGGACCGCATCGACGGCCCGATGAAGACCACAGGGCGCGCGCCCTACGCGTATGAGCGCCACGACGTCGCGCCCAACCAAGCCTATGGCTACGTGGTCGGCTCCACGATCGCGAAGGGCGCCATCAAGTCGATGGACATCGCCCGCGCGCAGGCCGCGCCGGGCGTGCTCGCCGTGGTGACGGCGCAGAACGCCGGGCCGCTCGGCAAGGGCGACATGAACACCGCCACGCTGCTCGGCGGGCCCGAGATCGAGCATTATCATCAGGTGGTCGCGCTGGTGGTCGCCGAGACCTTCGAGCAGGCCCGGGACGCCGCCCAGGCGATCCGGATCGACTACGCGCCCGCGGACGGCGCCTACGACCTCGCGGCGTCGCGCGACAAGGCCGCCAAGCCCGAGAAGCTCACCGGCGGCCCGCCCGACACGGCGGTCGGCGACTTCGACGGAGCCTTCGCGGCGTCCGAGGTGCGGCTGGACGAGACCTACACGACGCCCGACGAGGCGCACGCCATGATGGAGCCGCACGCCTCCATCGCGGCCTGGAACGGCGACGAACTCATGGTCTGGACCTCCAACCAGATGATCGCCTGGGCCAAGAAGGACATCGCCAAGACGCTGAAGCTCGCGCCCGAAAAGGTGCGGGTGAGCTCGCCCTTTATCGGCGGTGGTTTCGGCGGCAAGCTCTTCGTGCGGGCGGACGCCGTGCTGGCCGCGCTGGGCGCGCGGGCGGCCAAGCGCCCCGTGAAGGTCGCGCTCACGCGCCCGCTGATGTTTAACAACACGCCGCATCGGCCGGCCACTATCCAGCGCATCCGCATCGGGGCGGCGCGCGACGGCCGCATCACGGCCATTGGGCATGAGAGCTGGTCGGGCGACCTGGAGGACGGCAAGCCCGACGGCGCCGTGAGCCAGACCCGCATGCTCTACGCCGGCGAAAACCGCATGACGACCACGCGGCTCGCCGTTCTCGACCTGCCGGAAGCCAACGCCATGCGGGCGCCCGGCGAGGCCACCGGCATGATGGCGCTCGAGATCGCCATGGACGAGATGGCCGAAAAGCTCCGGCTCGACCCTGTCGAGTTCCGCATCCGCAACGACACCCAGGTGGTGCCGGACGACCCCGGCCGCGCATCGGGCAGCGATCCGCAAGGCAAGGCCCCGGGCGCCGGTGGCGACTCCAACCAGCGGCGCGCCTTCTCGCAGCGGCAGCTGGTGCAGTGCCTGCGTTTAGGCGCCGAGACGTTCGGCTGGAGCCGTCGCAACCCGCAGCCGGCGAGCACGCGGCAGGATGGGCTCCTGATCGGCCATGGCGTCGCGGCCGCGTTTCGCAACAACCAGGTCGTGAAGTCTGGCGCGAGGGTGCGGCTCGACGCGCGCGGCGCCATTCAGGTCGACACCGACATGACCGACATTGGCACGGGCAGCTACACGATCATCGCCCAGACGGCGGCCGAGATGATGGGCGTCCCGATCGGGCGTGTGACGGTGCGGCTCGGCGATTCCAGCTTCCCGGTTTCGGCCGGCTCGGGCGGCCAGTTCGGCGGCAACTGCTCCACCGCCGGCGTCTACGCGGCTTGCGTGAAGCTGAGGGAGGAGATCGGCCGCAAACTCGGCTTCAACGCCGCCGAGCTCGTTTTTGCAGATAGCGAAGTGCGCTCGGGCGGCCGCAGCGTGCCCTTGGCCGAAGCGGCGCGCGACGGCGAACTCGTGGCCGAGGACACGATCGAGTTCGGCGCCATCGCCAAGAAATACCAGCAGTCGACCTTCGGGGCGCATTTCGTGGAAGTCGGCGTGGACCCTTTCACGGCGGAGATCCGGGTGCGGCGCATGTTGGCGGTTTGCGCCTCCGGCCGCATCCTGAATCCCAAGACGGCGCGCAGCCAGGTCATCGGCGCGATGACGATGGGCGTCGGCGCGGCCCTGATGGAGGATCTCGTCGTCGACAAGCGCGCGGGCTTCTTCGTCAACCACGACCTTGCCGGCTACGAGGTGCCGGTGCATGCCGACATCCCCCACCAGGACGTGATCTTCCTGGACGAGACCGACCCGGTCTCCTCGCCCATGAAGGCCAAGGGCGTGGCCGAGCTCGGCATCTGCGGCGTGGCGGCGGCGGTCGCCAACGCGGTCTACAACGCCACGGGCGTGCGGGTCCGCGACTACCCCGTCACGCTGGACAAGCTGATCGAGAAGCTGCCCAGCGCGGCCTGACCGACAGGCGACAGCGCGTATCGCTGAACGAGAAGCGGGCGGTTCCGATCCGGAGTCGCCCGCCTTCACGTTCAGGGGGTCTTCTTGCCGGCGATCTCGGTGTCCCAGATGCGGAACGCCTGCACCATCTCGGGCAATTCGAGCGGCATCTCGACCGGAACGGACGAGATCAGGGTCGCGTATTCGGGCCGGCCGAACTCGGCCAGCGTCTTCTGGCTGCTGGCCGGCGCGGCCGTGAGCGGGACGTCCTTCACGGACGGGCCCGGGTAGAGATAGCCCTCGTCATAGGCGAGCGCCTGCTGCTCGGGCGACAGCATGAACGACACGAGGTCGAGGATCACCGCCATGCGCTCGGGCGCGATGCCGGCCGGGACCGCCACGAAATGTGCGTCCGCGATGAAGTGGGTCCCCTTCAGCGCGATGGTCTTGGCCTCCTTGGGGACGATGCCCAGCGCCCGCGGGTTGATGTCCCACCCCATGGTCGAAGTGATCATGTCGCGCGAGCCGTCGCCGAGCTCCTTCATGGTCACGGCCGTGCCGGTCGGGTAGTACTCGATGTACTTGTTGAGTTCCTTCAGATAGGCCCAGGTCTTGTCCCAGCCCTTGGCCGGATCCTTCGGATTGGCGTCGCCGAGCAGGTACGGGACCGCCATCAGGAAGCCGCGCGCCGGGCCGGAATTCGACGGCCGGGCGTAGAAGAACCGGTTCGGGTTCTGCCGGCACCAGTCCAGCAGCTCGGCCGCCGTGTTCGGCGGCGTCTTCACCCGGTCGGGCATGTATTCGAGCAGCGGGCCTGACGGCGTGAACGCGATGCAGACGCCCTGGCCCTGCGTGATCGCCTGCATGCGCTGCACATCGCTGGAGTAGATGTCGGTCGGCTTCGGCAACGCGGCGGCGTGATCCGGGAACAGCTTGGTCCAGACCTTCTGCTCGGCGCCGGCCGAGATGGCGTCGGTGCCCACGAGCGCGATGTCGATGTCGACGCGCCCGGCGTTCTGCTGCGCCTTGAGCTTGCCCGGCAGTTCCGGCGACGGCGCCTTCGTGAAGGTGAAGCGGCTGACGAAATCCGGCTTAGCCTTGCGATAGTTCTCGAACACCGGCTGGGTGAGCGCCAGGCTGCCGGCGGCGTCGATCACCGAGATGGTGAGCGGGGCGGCAGGCTTCGCGACCTGCGCGAAGGCGCCGCGCGTGGATGATCCGAGCACCGCCGCGCCCGCCAGGCCGCCGACGAACCGGCGGCGATCCAAATCGTAGGTCATGCTTCTCCTCCCAGACTGGTTTTTGTGTTTGGCGCCCACCCGTCCGTGCGGGTGGGTTCGTTCGTTCGTTCGTTCGGCCGTCCGGTCAGAACACCCGGTATTTCATGTAGGCTTCCTGCGGATCGACCCCGGCCCGGATGGCCTTCACCATCTCGCCCTCTGTCGCCATCTTGGTTTCGGCCGCCTTGATCACGTCCTCGGCCGCCGAGCCCTCGATCAGGATGATGCCGTCGCGGTCGGCGAGGATCATGTCGTCGGGCTGCACGAGGTGCCCGCCCATCGCGACCGGCTCGTTGAAGGCCTCGGCCCGCCAGGCGCAAACGATGTCGATCGGCGTCGCGTAGCGGGCGAACACCGGGAACTGCTGGTCGGAAATCGCCTGGATGTCGCGGCAGCCGCCGTCCACCACATAGCCTCGCACGCCCTTGATCATCAGCGCCTCGGCCGAGAGCCCGCCGAACAGCGCCCGCGTGTCGTCCTGCGGCTGGCAGACCACCACATGGCCGGCCGGCGACTTCGACAGCAGCCCGGCCCACTCGAACAGCGAGGTGTGCTTGTCCAGCGTCGGATCCGGCCGGCCGCGCACCGTGAACACCGGCCCGGCGGCCTTCATGCCGGGCTCCAGCCCCAGGATGGTGCGGGGAAGGACGCGGATGCGCAGCTTCATGTCCGCCATCACGTCGTGGATCACGGAGCTGTGGCAGGCGTGGAGGCGGTCGGCGAGTGTCATTGCAAATCTCTCTGTCGAGGCGGAAATCGTGGCGATGAGGCGGTCAGCGCAGGGCCTTGCCGTAGCGCTCCATGCTGGCCGGCAGCGGCGTCGTGCTCGCGCCCGGCTGCTCGGGACGGGCGTAGACGCCGTCGCGGACGCTGATCGGCTCGGCGAAGTGGTCCTTGATCCACGGAATGTACTCCAGGATGCTGGAGGCCGGGTGGAAATAGGAGAGGTGCACGTGCACCTGGCTCATCTCGCCCGCATGCGGGGCGATGGGCAGCCGGTGCGCCAGCGCGAGGTCGGCGACCTGCAGGTACTCGGTGACGCCGCCCAGCCGGGTCACGTCCGGCTGCACATAGGTCACCGCGCCCGCCGCGATGAAGGCCTTGAAGGCGTCCAGCGTATAGAGCTGCTCGCCCAGCGCCACCGGGATCGCGGTGGAGCGCGCCAGCGCGGCGTGCGAGGCGACGTCGTCGTACCAGAGCGGCTCCTCGAACCAGAACAGGTCGAGGTCGCGCGCCGCGTTGCAGAAGCGCATGCAGGTCGGCAGGTCCCACTTGCCGTTGCCGTCGATCGCGATGCGGATCTTCGGGCCGATCGCCCGGCGCACGGCCGCGAGCCGCTCCACGTCCGCGGACGGGTCGTCATGCCCCACCTTGAGCTTGATGCGCGTGAACCCCTCCTCCTCCACGGCGCGGCGGGAATTCTCCACCAGCTGCTCGCCCGTGAAGGACAGCCAGCCGATGTCGGTGTTGTAGGCCTCGACGCGCTCGGAGGTCGCGCCGCCGAGATATTTCCACAGCGGCACGCCCGCCCGCTTGCTGTTGAGATCCCACAGCGCCACGTCCACGGCCGCGAGCGCGAGTTGGGTGATGCCGGCGCGCCCCACCCATTGCAGCGCCGGGTGGCGGGCGAGCTTCATCCACAGCCGCCGGTGGTCGCGCTCGTCCTCGCCGACCAGCAGCGGCGCGTAGCTGTCGCTGATGCAGGAGGTGACGAGCCGGTCCGACGCCAGGTGGGCGTGCGTGCCCGTGAAGCCGAAGCCCTCGTGGCCGTCGTCCGAGACGATCCGCGCGCCCACCACGCCCCAATGCGTGATGCTGTGCGTGGAATCCGAGATCGAGCTCTGCGTCAGCGGCAGATGCAGGATGAAGGGGTGAACGGCTGTGATCGTCATGATGGCTCCGGAAGGCGGGCGGGGAGGGACGGGCGCGCGGGCGTGAGCCGCCGCGTCAGTGCAGCAGCCTCCCCAGGAAATTGCGCGTTCGCTCGTGTGTCGGGTTGGCGAAGAAATTGGCCGGCGCGGCCTCCTCGATGATCTCGCCGCGGTCCATGAACACCACGCGGTCGGCGACCTGCCGGGCGAAGCCCATCTCGTGCGTCACCACGATCATCGTCATGCCGTCCAGCGCCAGCGCCACCATGGTGTCCAGCACCTCGCCCACCATCTCGGGGTCGAGCGACGAGGTGGGCTCGTCGAACAGCATGATCTTCGGCCGCATGCATAGCGCCCGCGCGATGGCGACGCGCTGCTGCTGCCCGCCCGAGAGCTGCGCCGGCAGCTTGTGCGCCTGCTCGGCGATGTGAACCTTGGCGAGGAACTCCATGGCGCGCGCCTGCGCCTCCGGCCGGCCCTCGCCGCGCACCCGCATCGGCGCGAGCACGCAGTTCTCCAGCACGCTGAGATGGGGAAACAGGTTGAAATGCTGGAACACCATGCCGACGTCGCGGCGCAGCCGGATCAGGCTGGCGCGGTCCTGCGACAGCTCCGCTCCGTCGATCACCACCGTTCCGCCCTGCAGCGTCTCCAGCCCGTTGATGCAGCGGATCAGCGTCGACTTGCCGGACCCGGAGGGTCCGCAGACCACGATTCGCTGGCCGCGCTCAACCGACAGGCTGACGCCGTCCAGCGCCTTGAAGGTTCCGAATTGCTTGGATGCGTTGCGAACGCTGAGCAGCGGCGCTGCTGATCCCGACATGGCGTTTCCCGAGCACTTTATGGTTGCGCCCAATCCAGCACGACCCTCCGACAGGAGCAAATAGAAAATTTTCTATCTTAGATATTGCGCTCGCCGCGCCCTTGTGGCCGGATGGGCCCATGAGTGGTTTCGTTCGAGCAACCCTGGCCGACCAGGCCTATCGCGAATTGCGCTCCCGCATTCTCGGCGGGCAGCTGCAGGGCGGCGACCGGCTGCTGCCGGAAGAACTCGCGATCGAGATGTCGATCAGCCCGACCCCCATCAAGGAGGCGCTGGTCAGGCTCGAGGTCGACGGGCTGGTGGTCTCGCCGCTGCGCAAGGGCGCGGTGGTGCGCCGCTTCTCGCGGCAGGACGTCGAGGAGCTCTACGAGGCGCGCCTCCTGGTGGAGCAGAACGCCATCCGCACCGCCATGGCGCGCGGCGCGTTCACGCCGGAGCTTCTGGCCAGCCTCGACCGCACCCTCACCGAGCACGAGCGCTACGCCGGCCGCAACACGCTGGACGACGTCGCCACCGCGCTGACCTTCGATTCCGAGTTCCACCACCAGATGGTGCTGGCGGCCGGCAACATCCTGATCGCCGATTGGCACCTGCGCGTGCTGCGCCAGACCAACACCGTGTTCGTGTTCAACGCCGGCGACTACCAGACCTCCGCCAGCGAGCACCGGGCCGTGCTGGCCTGCCTCGTGGAAGGCTCGGCCGACCGCGCCTGCGAGGCGTTGCGCAAGCATCTTGAACACAGCCGGGCCAACACGCTCGCGAACGTGAAGACCTGATCATCTGCGACGCCGGGCCTTCTGGCCCGCGCGATCCAAGAGTCCGGCGGAAACAGCCGGAACCGGGGAGGACCATGTTCTACTTCGATTTCTCCGGCACGCTTTCGCGCTGGGACGTGTTCGCGCATGCGGCGGCCTTCACGGTGGGCCTGTCCATCGCATCCACGCTGCTGGGCCTCCTGATCGGCGTCGCAGGCGCGGCCGCGCGCCTGTCGCGGTTCCGCGCCGCCCGGGCGGTCGCGTTCTTCTATGTCGAGCTGATCCGCAACACGCCCTTCCTGGTGCAGGCCTACGTGGTCTATTTCGGCTTCCCGTCGCTGGGCCTGCGGCTCAACGCCATCACGGCGGCCGTGATCGCAATGTCGCTCTACGCCGGCGCCTACGTCACCGAGATCGTGCGCGCCGGCATCGAGAGCATCGACAAGGGCCAGGTGGAAGCCGCCCGGGCGCTCGGCCTGTCGCCGACCCAGACGTTCCGCCATGTGGTCCTGAAGCCGGCGCTCGCGAGCGTCTATCCGGCGCTGACCAGCCAGTTCATCCTCATCATGCTGGCCTCCAGCGTGGTCTCGACCATCTCGGTGCCCGAGCTCACCGGCGCGGCCAACGACATCCAGGGCCTCACCTTCCGCAGCCTCGAAGCCTTCCTGGTGGTGGCGGCGCTCTATCTCGTGCTCACGGCGGCGTTCAAGGGCGTGTTCAGCGCCATCGGGCACAACGCCTTCACGTTCAAGAACGCGGCGCGGTGAGCGGCATGTTCCAGACCTTCTCCTGGCACCATGTCGGCTTCCTGGCGCAAGCCGGGCTGTGGACGCTGCTGCTCTCCACCGTCGCGCTGTTCGGCGGCGCGATCTTCGGCGCGCTTTTGATGCTCGCCCGGATCTCGATCTTTCCGGCGCTGCGCGGGGCGGCGGCGGCCTATATCTACGTCGTGCAGGGCATCCCGCTTCTGGTGCTCCTGTTCATCGCCTATTTCGGCGTCGCCTTCGCGGGCTTCGACGTGCCGCCGCTCGTGTCGGCCGGCGTCGCCTTCACGCTCTATGCGGCGGCGTTTCTGGGCGAGATCTGGCGCGGCTCGATCGAGTCCGTCGGCAGGGGCCAGTGGGAAGGCGCGGCGGCGCTGGGCCTCGACTGGCCGGGTACGATGCGCCACGTCATCGTCCCGCAGGCCATCCGGGCCGCCATTCCGCCCACGGTCGGCTTCTTCGTCCAGCTGGTGAAGAACACGGCTTTGTCGTCCGTGATCGGCTTCGTGGAGCTCACCCGCGCGGGCCAGATCGTCGCCAATGCGACCTTCCAGCCGCTCAGCGTCTACCTGACGGTCGGGGCCATGTACTTCGTCATCTGCTCCTGCCTGTCCTATCTCAGCCGCCGCCTCGACGAGCGCATGCGCGGCCAGGGCGCGCGGGCCAAAGCCGCGACGGCGCAACCGGCGGCGCTCGCCGCCGCCATCCAGTAGCCAACGAAAAAGCGCGGCCCAGCCGTCGCCGCATACATACCAAGGGAGCGAACCATGAGAACCTTCTTGAAAGCCGCCGTGCTCGGCCTCGGCCTCGCCATCGTGTCCGCTGGCGTAGCGTCGGCCCAGAACCTGCTGGACGACATCATCAAGCGCGGCGTCATCAATGTCGGAGTCAGCCTCGGCACGCCGCCCTATGGCCTCACCAACAGCTCCATGGAGCCGGACGGCTACGACGTGGAGCTCGCCAAGCTGATCGCCCGCGACCTCGGCGTGAAGATCAACATCGTCGACACGGTGGCGTCCAACCGCATCCCCAACCTCACCAGCAACAAGCTGGATCTCGTGATTTCGTCCTTCTCGATCACGCCCGAGCGCGCCAAGGCGATCGCGTTCACCAACACGGTCTATGTGGACCAGCAGGTGCTGCTCGCCCCCAAGGACAACAAGTTCGGCAGCCTCGCCGACCTGAAGGGCAAGAAGATCGGCGTCACGCGCTCCACCACCAACGACATCGCGCTCACCAAGCGCGCCGTGGAAGGCACCGCCATCCAGCGCTACGACGATGACGCCTCCACCAGCCAGGCGCTTCTGGCCGGGCAGGTCGACGGCATCGTGACCAGCGGCGGCCTCGCGCAGGTCTTCAGCCAGAAGAGCCCGAACCTCGAAACCAAGTTCCCGGTCGCAAGCGCCCCCATGGGCCTCGGCATCCGCCGCGGCGAGCACGACTTCCTGCATTGGCTGAACACCGACATCTTCATGCTGTGGACCACGGGCGAGATCCAGGCCCTGCAGAAGAAGTGGATGGGCGCGGCCAATCCCGAGCTGCCCCGCTTCTGACCGAAAAACACGGCGGGGCCCGCATCGGGCGGGCTCCGCCACCCGCTGTTGCAGAAGAGCGAACCCATGGCCGATCCGGACGATCTCGATCCCCGCCTCATCCGCCTCGATCCGCGCGACAACGTCGCGGTGGTCCGGCAGCGGCTGGAGGCCGGGCTTCCCGTGCGGGTCGCCGGACGCGTCGCGACGCCCGCCCGCGACATCCCGCTCGGCCACAAGGTCGCGTGCCGGCCCATCCAGGCCGGCGAGAAGGTGCTGAAATACGGCGCGCCGATCGGCTCGGCCGTGGCCGCGATCGCGCCCGGCGACCACGTGCACGTGCACAACATGAAGAGCGACTACACGGCCACGCACACGCTCGACGAAGCCCGGGCGCGGCACGGAGGATCGGCGGCATGACCCTGGCTGAAACCCATCCCGAGCCCGCGCTGCGCGGCTATCTGCGCGCCGATGGCCGCAAGGGCATCCGCAACACCGTGGTGGTGGCCTATCTGGTCGAGTGCGCGCATCACGTTGCGCGCGAGATCGCCTGGCCGTTCCGCGACGCCGACGTCCACCTCATCGGCTTCCCGGGCTGTTTCCCCAACGCCTATGCGCAGCGCATGATGGAGGCGCTGTGCACGCACCCCAATGTGGGCGCGGTGCTGCTGCTGTCGCTGGGCTGCGAGAGCTTCGATAAATACGGCCTCGCGCATGCGGTGCGCGAGAGCGGCCGGCCGGTGGAGACCATCGTCATCCAGGCGAGCGGCGGCACGCGGCGCTCCATCGCGGAAGGGCAGGCCTGGATCGAGGCCCAGCGCGCTGCTCTGGAAAACGCCGAAACCGTTCCGATGGCGGTGAGCGAGCTCATCGTCGGAACCGTATGCGGCGGCTCGGACGGCACCTCGGGCATCACCGGCAACCCGGCCGCCGGGCGCGCCTTCGACATGCTGATCAACGACGGCGCCGCCTGCATCTTCGAGGAGACCGGCGAACTTATCGGCTGCGAGCACATCATGGCGAGCCGCGCGATCACGCCGGACCTCGCCGGCATCCTGGAGCAGAGCGTCGCCAAGGCGGCGCGCTACTACGCGACGCTGGGCTACGGCTCCTTCGCGCCCGGCAACGCCGACGGCGGGCTCTCCACTATCGAGGAGAAGTCGATGGGGGCCTACGCCAAGTCGGGCTCTTCTGCGATCTCCGGCCTGCTGAAGCCGGCAGACCGGCCGCCTCGCGGCGGGCTCTACCTGCTCGACGTGGTGCCGGACGGCGAAGTGCGCTTCGGCTTCCCCAACATCAACGACACGGCCGAAATCGCCGAACTGATCGCCTGCGGCAGCCACGCGGTGCTGTTCGTCACCGGGCGCGGCTCGGTGGTGGGCTCCGCCATCTCGCCGGTGGTGAAGATCTGCGCCAACCCGGAGACCTACCGGCGCATGGCGGACGACATGGACGTCGACGCCGGCCGCATCTTGGATGGGGCGGCCTCGCTCGACGACGTCGGCCGCGAAATCCGCGACCTCGTGCTGTCGCTCGCGCAGGGCGCACGCACCAAGTCCGAGGAGCTCGGTCACCGCGAGTTCGCCCTCACCTACAAGAGTTTCGAGCCGATCGGCCCCGCCTGCCTTCCGGCGGCGTGAGCCCATCGCCTGATATTTGCACCACGAGGCCCCCATGAAGATCACCGACGTCGAAGTGCGCTGCTGCCGGCGCGCGCCGGACGCCTTCGACACCAGCGCGTTCCGCACCGGCGATTTCGCCGCCTTCCAGTTCCTGGTCGTCACGCTGAAAACCGACACCGGCCACCAGGCCTCGACCTTCGGCTTCGCGGGCCGCTCGGCCGAAGGCGCGGGCAAGCTCATCGCCGACACGCTGCGCCCCTTCATGATCGGCCGCGACCCGCGCGACCGCGAGAAGGCTTGGCACGAGTTCCGCACCGCCGACCGCTGGTGGGGCCACCTGCCGATCTACGCCTACGGCCCCTTCGACACCTGCCAGTGGCTGCTTTCGGCCGAGGCCGCCGGCCAGCCGCTCTACAAATATCTGGGCGCCTACCGCGACAGCGTCCCGGTCTATGGCAGCTCCATGATCCTGAAGGAGCCGGCCGACTACGCCCGCGAGGCGCTGCGCGCCAAGGCGGAGGGGCTGAAGGCCTACAAGCTGCACACCCCCGGCGCCGACATCGCCGAGGACCTGGAGGCGCACCGCCTCGTGCGCGAGGCCGTCGGCCCCGACTTCACGCTGATGTCGGACCCGGTCTCGACCTACAATCTCGAACAGGCGATCCGCTTCGGCCGGGCGCTGGAAAAGCTCGACTACTACTGGTTCGAGGAGCCGCTCTACGACGAGGACGTGCATCAGCTGCGCGATCTCGCCCGCACGCTCGAAATCCCGCTGGTCGGCACGGAGGTGCTGGCCAAGCACCCCTACAGCATCGCCGAATGCATCGCGACGCGCGTGGTCGACCGCGTCCGCGCCGACGTGTCGTGGACGGGCGGCGTCACCGGCGTGATGAAGACGGCCCGGCTCGCCGAGGCCTTCGGGGTGAACTGCGAGATCCACACCTCGATCTTCCATCCGGCCGAGATCGTGAACCTCCACTGCTGCGCGGCCGTGAAGAACTGCGATTTCTTCGAGCTGCTCTACCCGGTCGAGGGCTTCGCGTTCGGCCTCGCCGAGCCGCTGCCGATCCAGAACGGCATGGCGATGCTGCCGACCAAGCCCGGCCTCGGCGTCGAGCTCGACTGGGCGGACATCGACCGCTGCACCGTCGCGATCGTCTGAGGGCGGAGCCGAATAACCAGAATGCCCCTCATCCTGAGGAGCATCGCCCCTTGGCGATGCGTCTCGAAGGACGAGGGACTCCAGTACGTGACCAGGGTCGAGCGTTCTGGATCCCTCGTCCTTCGAGACGCCATGCTGTCGCATGGCTCCTCAGGATGAGGGCGTTCAGCGAGCGATCTCCCAGCAGCAAGGAGCCCACCATGCGCGCGCTTTCCATCGACCGCCCCGGCGAGGTCTCCTTCGTTGACCTCCCGCGCCCCGAACCACGCGAGGGCGAGATCGGTGTCCGCGTCTCGTTCATCGGCTATTGCGGCTCGGACCTGAACAGCTTCCGCGGGGTCAACCCGCTTGTGTCCTATCCGCGCGTGCCCGGCCACGAGATCGCGGGTGTGATCGAGGCCCTAGGGGAGGGCGTTCCCGCCGGCTTCAGGGTTGGCCAGCAGGTCTGCGTGCTGCCCTATTTCAACTGCGGCCAGTGCAACGCTTGCCGGATGGGCCGGCCCAACGCCTGCAAGCACAACCAGACCATGGGCGTCCAGCGCGAGGGCGCGCTCACCGAGTTCGTCTGCGTGCCGCACGGCAAGGTCATCCCGGTGGACGGCCTCGCGCTGCGCGATCTGGCGCTGATCGAGCCCTTGGCCGTCGGCTTCCACGCCGTCCGGCGGGCGGAGCTGCAAGCCGGCGAGCGCGTCGTGGTGCTGGGCTGCGGCGTGATCGGCCTCGGCGCGGTGCTCGGCGCCGTCTCGGCCGGCGCGCGCGTGATCGCGGTGGACCTCGCCGCCGGCAAGCTCGAGCAGGCGCGCGGGCTCGGCGCCGAGGATGTCATCGACGCCTCCAGCCGAGACGTGGCCGCCGAGGTCGCGAGGCTCACCGGCGATGACGGGCCCTCGGTGGTGATCGAGGCCGTCGGCGCTGACGTCACGTTCCGGCAGGCCGTGGATCTCGTCGGCTCCTGCGGGCGGGTGGTCTATGTCGGCTACGCCAAATACCCGGTCACCTACGAGACCCGCTTCTTCCTCATGAAGGAGATGGATATCCGCGGTTCGCGCGGCTCCACGCTCGCGGATTTCGCCGACGTCATCGCGGTGCTCCAGGCCCGCCCCGAAATCGGCGACCTCATCGTCTCCCGCACCGCCAGCTTCGCCGAGGCCGGCGACGCCATGCGCGACTGGGACGCCGATCCCGGCGCCTTCACGAAGATTATGATCGCCGTGCAGCACCCCTTGGAGCAGCCCGCATGAGCGCCCCCGCCGCAGACCCCATCCGCGCCGCCTTCGGCCTCGACGGCCGCCACGCCCTCGTCACCGGCGGCGGCAGTGGGCTTGGCCTCGCGATCGCGCGCTGCTTCCTGCTGGCCGGCGCCAGGGTGACGATCGTGGGCACGAGCGAGGCGAAGCTCGCGGCCGCGTGCGCGGAACTCGGGCCGGACACGGCCGGCCTCGCGTTCGACGTCACGAAGGTGGACGAAGCCGAGCGCTTCGCCGCCCGGGTCCGCGAGGCCCGCGGCGCGGTCGACATCCTGGTCAACAACGCCGGCAGCACCGTCAAGAAGCCGATCGACCAGATGACGCCCGCCGAGTTCCAGTCCGTGCTGGACGTCCACGTCTCCGGCGCCTTCGCGCTCACGCGCGCCTTCCTGCCGCAGATCGAGGCCGGACGGGGCTCGGTCCTGTTCACGGCCTCGATGAGCTCGTTCCTGGGGATCCCCAACGTCTCCGGCTATTCAGCCTCCAAGGCCGCCCATGTGGGGATGATCCGGGCGCTCGCCACCGAGCTCGCGCCGCGCGGCGTGCGCGTCAACGGCGTCGCGCCGGGGTGGATCGACACGCCGCTCTTCCGCGGCGCCACCGCGAACGATCCGGCCCGCCGGGCCAAGATCGACGGCCGCATCCCGATGGGCCGGCTCGGCCAGCCCGAGGACATCGGCTGGGCGATGACCTACCTGGCCTCCGCCGCCGCCAACTACGTCACCGGCCATATCACGGTGGTCGACGGCGGCGCGCTGCACGCCTTCTAGCGCGCCTGCCGGGCCTTAGGCCGGCAGCACGATCACTTTGGTCTTCACCGGCGTGCGATTGTACAGGTCGATCATGTCCTGGCTGAGCAGGCCCGTGCAGCCGCTCGTCAGGTTGGTGCCGATCGTCTCCGGGGCGCTGCTCGCGTAGATCGTGTACAGCGTGTACTTGCCGTTCTGGTAGAGGTGGAGCGCCCGCGCGCCGAGCGGGTTTTCCAGGCCGCCCGGCATGCCGCGCGCGTATTTCGCGGCCTCGGGCTGGCGCTTGATCATTTCGGCCGGCGGCGTCCAGGTCGGCCATTCGGACTTGCGCCCCACATAGGCCTCGCCGCTCCAAAGGAAGCCCGAGCGGCCCACATTTGCGCCGTAGCGCGTCGCGTTTCCATCGCCCTCGATGCGATAGACATAGTAGTTCGCGGGGTCGACCACGATCGTGCCGGGCGCTTCCTTGCTCTCGTAGCGCACCGTGCGGCGGAAATACTTCGGGTCGACCTGGCTGAGATCCACGGCCGGGATCGGGAACTTCTCGTTCGGCATGGGGCCGTACATCAGCGCCGCCTCGGCGCGGCTCAGACCGTCCGTGGTGGCGCATCCCGCCAGCCCGAGCGCGCCCATGCTGACGGCCGAGCCGATCAGAAACGAGCGCCGGCTCAGAGCCTCCGAACCAGGCTGAAGCCGGGCGTTGCCGATCGCCGCATGCGCGTCCGCGTTCCTGCCGTTCATGATCATCTCGCTACAACGCCCCTCTGCCATCACCCGACCAAACGCCATGCGGGTGAACAACTGCTGAACAACTCGCTGGCCGCAACTTGCCGTCGTCGTCCCGGATTGGCAAGGTTGCACGCGCCGCGCTGATCACGTTTGCGTAAGCGTGGGGCCCATTTTCCCGCTTCGGTTGCGCCGTGCGCCCGGCTTTGAGCTAGGCTCAGCGCGCGGCGTCCTGGCCGCATACGGAGCGACTGGCCGCCCATGCAGCCGCCGGCCTCCGCAAGGGAGGATGGAATCCATGAAGAATGCAAGACTGGCGCTCGGCGCCGCCGCGGCGCTCTGTGTCCTGGCCGGCCCGGCCGCGGCGCAGAACGCGAACCCGATGACCTTCTTCGTCACCAGCGCGGGCGTCGGCAAGGGCGGCGACCTGGGCGGCCTCGCGGGCGCGGACCAGCATTGCCAGACGCTCGCGGCCTCCGCCGGAGCGGGCTCGCGCACCTGGCGCGCCTATCTGAGCACGCAGGGCGCTGGAGCCGTGAACGCGCGCGACCGCATTGGGGCCGGGCCCTGGGTCAACGCGAAGGGCGAGACCATCGCCAAGTCGGTCGAGGACCTGCACGGCCCCAACGCGCTCACCAAGCAGACCGCCCTCACCGAAAAGGGCGAGATCGTGAAGGGCCGCGGCGACCAGCCCAACACGCATGACGTTCTCACCGGCTCCACGCCGGACGGCAAGGCCTTCACGGGCGACGCCGACATGACCTGCCGCAACTGGACCAGCAGCACGGCCGGCTCCGCCATGGTGGGCCATTCCGACCGCACCGGCCTCGACGACAGCGCGCCCGCCAAGTCCTGGAACTCGTCCCACCCCTCGCGCGGCCCCGGCGGCGGCTGCACGCAGGACGACCTCAAGAGCACCGGCGGCGCCGGCCTGCTCTACTGCTTCGCGGCCAACTGAGTGCATCGGCGCCTGCCGAGGCGCGCCGGGCGCGCGATGTGGAACCCTCTCCCGCGCAGCGGGGGAGGGCAGGGAGGGGGCGGTCGAGCGCTGGCCATTTCGTTTCCGGCGCTCAGCCGCCCCCTCCGTCGGCTTGCGCCGGCATCTCCCCCGCTGCGCGGGAGACAGTTCGCGCCCTGGCGGTAGCGAGCCTTACGCACCACCTCGAACTTGGTCATTGACGCCGACCCCGAAGATCGCATCAGTTTCGGTGCGAAATTGGGTTGATCGGACCTGAACGGCATGGCTTAAGCGACGCCGTTTATGAACCCGTGAGAACGGCAAGTCGCCCGGATGGCGGCGGGAGCCTGGCTTTCACCACGGCACAATGATCGGCGCTTGAACGCCGCAGAGGAGGAAACGATGAAGCAGATTGCAGGCGCCCTGGTCCTGTCCGCCGCCTTGATGGCGCCCGCTCACGCGCAAAGCATCAAGCTGATCAGCGTCGGCGAGCTCTCCGGCCCCGGCGCGACCGTGGGGACGAATTTCAAGAACTCGGCCGACCTCGCGATCGCGGAGATCAACGCCAAGGGCGGCATCCTCGGGCGCAAGATCGAGGTCACGCATTACGATTCGCAGAGCAACCCGGGCGTCGCCCGCGCGCTGGTGCAGAAGGCGCTGGACGAGAACCCCTATGCGCTTCTGGGCCCGGGCTATTCGGGCTCCGTGAAGGTCACGGCCCCACTGGCCGCGCAGGCCGGCGTCGCGCAGGTGATGGGCGGCGAGGCCGCCGAACTCACTCAGCTGGGCTTCGGCACGCTGTTCCGCACCAGCTTCGGCCAGCAATCCTCCATGCCCAAGATCGCCAAGTACCTGGCCGAGGACGTGAAGGCCAAGAGCGTCGCGCTCGTCTGGGTCAACAACGACTTCGGCAAGGGCGGCCGCGACATGGTCACCAAGGAGCTCACCGCCCGCGGCGTCAAGATCGTGGCGGACCTCTCCACCGAGGCCGGCCAGGCGGATTTCGCCGCCGACGTCGTGAAGGTCAAGAACAGCAACCCGGACGCCGTGTTCGTCTACCTCAACGAGGAGGAGAGCGCCCGCGCCCTCAAGGAGCTGCGTCGCCAGAACGTCACCGCGCCGCTGGTGGGCGAAACCACGCTGCTCGGCCAGAAGGTGATCGAGCTCGCGGGCGAAGCCGCCAACGGCGCGCGCGGCCATGTCGGCCTCACGGTCGACGCCCCG
Organism: Alsobacter sp. P4_H11; assembly: GCF_056400925.1. Classification (NCBI taxonomy): domain Bacteria; kingdom Pseudomonadati; phylum Pseudomonadota; class Alphaproteobacteria; order Hyphomicrobiales; family Alsobacteraceae; genus Alsobacter; species Alsobacter sp. P4_H11. Next base: position 329,588 of record NZ_JBFUKI010000002.1, on the reverse strand, counting down.
CTTCCCGCGCTGCAGGAATATGGCAAGCGCTTCCAGGCGAAGTACAACTACGTGCCGGATCACAACGGCATCAAGGGCTACCTCGGCGTCTACATGATCAAGGCCGCCACCGAGAAGATGGGCAAGGTCGACCCGAAGGGCCTGCCCGAGGCGCTGAAGGGCCTCACAATCTCGGCCGCCGCCGAGCCCGGCATCCTGATGGACCTCACCATCGACAAGAACGGCGACCTCGACCGCGAAAGCTTCATGGGCGAGGTGGTCAACGGCAAGCAGGTCATCAAGACCGTGCTGCCGAAGATGAACAAGTAAGGGATGACCAAGTGCGGTCCCGGGCTTTGTTTCGGGGCCGCTCCCTCATCCTGAGGAGCAGGCCCGCTTGGGCCTGCGTCTCGAAGGACGCGGGACTCCGGAATGCCTGAAGGGTCGCCGTCATCCCCGGCGCGCCGTAGGCGCGGGAAGGGGATCCAGAGCCGCCGCGCTCACTCCTGGATCCCCTTCCCGGCGCTCCGCGCCGCCGGGGATGACAGATAGAGTATGACCGGGATCGACGGACCATTCTCGCCGTCTTTTCGAGCGCAGCGAAGCAATCCAGTCTAAAGCCCGGCAATTAGACTGGATTGCTTCGCCTCCAGCTCGCAATGACGGCGGGGCTCACTGACGCCACACACGGACGCAGCATGGCGAACATGATCAACCTCCTGATGGCGGGGCTGGCGACCGGCGCGATCTACGCGCTGGTGGCGATCGGCTTCACGCTGCTGTGGCAGACGTCGCAGACCATCAATTTCGCGCAGGGCGAATTCGTGATGCTGCCGGCCTTCTTCGTGCTGGCTGCGTTGAACCTGAAGGCGCCGCTGTGGCTGGCGCTGCTGATCGGGCTCGGCGCCTCCATGCTGGTGCTCGGCGCGTTGTTCAAGCGCGCCGTCGTGGACCCGATGCTGCGCCACGGCGTGCTGCCGCTCGCGATCTGCACCATGGCGCTGTCGATTTTCCTCAAGGAAGGCGTCAAGGAAAGCTACAGCGCCGAGGCGTCGCCCTTTCCGTCCTTCGTCCCCGGCGGCAACGTTTCGCTCCTGGGCGCGCAGATCTCCCTCCAGAGCGTCTCGATCTTCTTGTTCGCGCTCGTGGTCGTGTTCGCCCTGCAGGCGTTCCTGATGCGCACCTCCACGGGCCGTCAGATGCAGGCCACGGCGCAGAACTCCTCGGTGGCGCGCCTCCTTGGCATCCCGGTGGAGCGGATGATCCTCTACACGTTCCTGATCAACGCCGGCCTCGTCGCGCTGGCGTCGTTTCTGGTGAGCCCCGTCTACCTCGCCAAGTTCTCGTCCGGCGAGACGCTGGGGCTCGCGGCCTTCATCGCCGCCATCGTGGGCGGCTTCAACCAGATTCGCGGCGCCATCGCGGGCGGGCTGCTGCTCGGCGTGGTCGACAATTTCGCCGCCGCCTATGTGTCCACGCAGTATCGCGGCGCGGTGCCGCTGTTTCTGCTGATCGCCGTGATCCTGTTCCGGCCGCAGGGCCTCTTTGGCCGCGCCGAGGAGCGCACCGTCTGATGGGCGCGAACGCCGCCACGCTGCGCGCCGCCGCCCTGGCGGCCGGGTTGCTGTTCCTGCTGCTCGTCCCGCTCGGACTCAGCCGCTACGGCGTCTACATCATGAGCCTCTGGGCCGTGATGACCATCGCCGCCATGGGGCTGAACCTGACGCTCGGCTATGCCGGGCAGGTCTCGCTCGCGCAGGGCGCCTTCGTGGGCATTGGCGCCTATGCGGTCGCGATCCTGTCCACCAACGGCATGCCGTTCATCGTGCCGTTGGTGGTCGCGGTCGGCCTCAGCTTCGCGATCGGCTGGCTGCTGGGTTACCCGGCGCTGAGGGTGCAGCACCACTATCTGGCCTTCGTGACGCTGGCCTTCTCGACGCTGGTCTATCTCGTGTTCCGCAACGAGGAATGGCTCACCAAGGGCATCTACGGGATCATGGGTTTCAAGCGCCCCACCATCTTCGGAATCTCCACCGCAACCCCGCTGGCCTTCTACTATTTCTGCCTCGCGATGCTGGCGATCGCCACCGCGTTCCTGGCCTGGATCGTCCGCTCGCCCTGGGGCCGCGCCTTCGTGGCGCTGCGCGAGAACCCCGTGCGGGCATTGTCGCTGGGCGTCGACACCCGCCGATACACCTTGATGGCCTTTGCGATCGGGTCCGCGATGGGCGGCTTCGCGGGCGCGGTCTACGCCCCGCTGGTGGAGTTCGTGGACCCGACGCCCTTCACGCTGGCGCTGTCGCTGAACATCCTCATGATGGTGATCGTCGGTGGCTCGGGCTTCTTTTTCGGCCCCTTCCTGGGCGCCGCCATCGCGGTGCTGCTGCCCGAGTGGCTGCGCTTCGCCCATGGGTGGTACCTCGTCATCTACGCCGCCTTCGTGATGGGGCTGCTGATCTATTCGCCCACCGGCCTGCTCGGCGTCGCCGACCGCTGGGTCGCGAACCGCAAGACCCGCCGCGCCAGCGCCGAGCGCGCCGCCGCGAGCGCGACGCTCGACGCGCCCGCGCTCAGCCCGGAGAAGCCGTGATGGCCGGCCCCATCCTGGAAGTGCGCGACATCCGCAAGCGCTTCGGTGGCATCACGGCCGTGGACGGCGTCTCGTTCGAGGTGCGCGAGGGCGAGATCCTCGGCATCATCGGCCCCAATGGCTGCGGCAAGTCCACGCTGTTCAACTGCATCCTCGGCCAGCTGAAGCCCACCGAGGGGCAGGTGGTGCTGGACGGCCAGGACGTCACCGGCCTGCGCCCGTCCGAGATCAACCGGCGCGGGGTGAGCCGCACCTTCCAGCTGCTGCAGGTGTTCCCGCAGCTCTCCGTGCGCGAGAACCTCATCCTGGCCGGCCAGGAGCACAAGGGCTCCATGGCGTCGCGCCTGTTCGGCAAGCGCGACGTCGGCCTCACGCCCGACGCCGACCGGATGATCGCGTTCTTTCGCCTCGGCCATCTCGCCGACGAGAAAGCCGGCGGTCTCAGCTACGGTCAGCAGAAGCTGCTGGACGCCGCCATGGCGTTCATGGCCGGCCCCCGCATGGTGCTGCTGGACGAGCCGGCCGGCGGGGTCAACCTCACCATGCTGGGCCACCTGGAAGAGCGCCTGCGCGCCATCAACCTCGAGCAGGGCGCCACATTCGTGGTGATCGAGCACAACATGGACTTCGTGATGCGCCTGTGCACCCGCGTGGTGGTGCTGGCCGAAGGCCGCAAGATTGCCGAGGGCACGCCCGCCGAGGTGCGCGCCAACCAAACCGTCATCGACGCCTATCTGGGCCACTGAGGAGCCAGCATGTCCGGTTCGATTGCGGATGAGCCCGTGTTGCGCGTGAAGGACATCGTCGCCGGCTATGGCGAGATGACGATCCTCAACGGCACGAGTTTCGACGTCCGCCCCGGCACGATCACGACCGTGATCGGCCCCAACGGCGCCGGCAAGTCCACGGTGTTCAAGACCATCTTCGGTATGCTGAAGGCGCGCAGCGGCTCGGTGACCTTCAAGGGGCAGGACATCACCAATGCGACGCCGCGGCGCTTGCTATCGCTCGGCCTCTGCTACGTCCCGCAGGGACGCAACATCTTCCCGGAGCTCAGCGTCCGGCACAATCTGGAGCTCGGCGGCGTCTCGGCCGGCGTGGGCGTCGACGTCCCGGCGCGTGTCGAGGCGCTGATGGAGCGCTTCCCAATGCTGCGCAAAAAGGCCGCCCAGCAAGCCTCGACGCTGTCGGGCGGCGAGCAGAAGCTGCTCGAGATCGCCCGCTCGCTGCTGCTCGATCCGCAACTGATGCTCGTGGACGAGCCCTCCATCGGCCTCTCGCCCCTGATGGTCCAGGAGGTGTTCGGCATCCTCAAGGACCTGCGCCAGAAGGGCGTCTCGGTGCTGATGATCGAGCAGAACGCCCGCTCGGCGCTGGAGATCTCGGACGACGGCCTCGTGCTGGAGCTCGGCCGCACCCGCATGCAGGACGACGCCGCCAGGCTGCTCGCCGACCCGCGCGTCGGCCAGCTCTTCCTCGGCGGCGTGGTGGGCGACGCCGCCTAGGGCGTCATCCCGCCAAGTGGTGGATACCGGTCGGCGGAAAAAGATGATGCCTGGCCAGAAAGCTAGAGCCGACGTCACTCCAGCCCGCGAAGCTTGCACGTAATCACATTGCCAACCCGGCTTTAGGTTGTGATGATCCTCCCAGGCGCTCGCGCCGTTTCGAGGGAGGATATCCAATGAGAATCGTACTCGCGCTTGCCGTTCTGGCGATCGGCGCCGGCGGCGCGCTGGCCCAGACGGCGGCTGCTCCCGCCATGCCGGCCTCGTCCTGCAAGGCCCAGGCGACCGAAAAGAAGCTCGCCGGCGCGGCGATGAACAGCTTCATGAAAAAGTGCCAGACGGACGCCGCCAAGGCCTGCGACATGTCCGCTAGCGAAAAGAAGCTCGCCGGCGCGGCCAAGAACAGCTTCACCAAGAAGTGCGTCACCGACTCGGTGGGCACCTAATCTCCGTCGCGCGCGGCGGGCCAACCCCGCCGCGCTTCTGTTGGGTTGTTGCCCCACCACCACGCCCCTCACAGGATGAGGGGCATGGGTGGGGCCGCGAGACGGACGGCGCCAAAGGCTCAGTGCAGGCGCGCCGACTTCAGGTATCGCTGCCGGTCGGCCGATTTCAGCGTGACGTCGAACACGTCGCCCTCGCGGTCCAGCGTCAGCGGCACGTCGACGCCGGCCGGGCCCAGCGCCCAGACCTGCCGGAAAAAGGTCGCGAGGTCTTTCACAGGCTTGCCCGCCACCGCCAGCACGGCGTCGCCCTCGTTGAGGCCGGCGCGCCGGGCCGGGCCGTCGCCCGCAACCCCCAGCAGCACGATGCGCTCGTCCGTCTCGGCCGCGTAGAGGCCCAGCCACGGCCGCGGCGGCGCGGAGGGGCGGCCGAGCTGCAGCATGTCGTCCAGGATGGGCGGCAAAAGCTCGATCGGCACCACCATGTTGAGCGGCGCCACGCGCCCGCGGCCGACCGGGTGCTGCACCTGCAGCGAGCCGACGCCCAACAGCGCGCCGTCCTCGCCGATCATCGCGGCCCCGCCCCAATGCGGGTGCGCGGGCGACGTGAACACCGCCTTGTCGAGCACGTATTCCCAGTAGCCGGCGAATTCCTGCAGGCCGACCACATGGGCCGACACCGCCTTGGTCCGTCCGCCCGCGCCCGCCACCACCACGCGGTCGCCGGTGGCGAGCTTGCGCGAGTCGCCCAGCGGCATCGCGGGCGCGTTCAGCCGGCCCAGCGTCTGCACCAGCCCGAGCCCGGTGGTCTGGTCATACGCCACCACGTGCCCGGGCGCGACCTGGCCGGTGTTGGTGGTGAGCCACACCTCCTCGGCCTCCGTGATCAGGTAGCCGATGGTGAGCACGAGCCCGTCCTCGCGGATCACCACGCCGTTGCCGGCGCGCTCCGAGCCCAGCGTCTCGGCCGTGAATGCATCCTCGGGCACGCGCGACGTCACCGCCACCACGCTGGAGAGGGTGCGGTCGAGGTCGAATCCAAAATCCCCCGCCTGGGGCTGCTCGTCGGCGGGCACCTTCCAGTCGGTTGTCATCGGGAGTCCTTTCGGTCGAGACGATTGCTACGGTTCAAGTCCGGGATTGGATCGAGGTTCCGCCCGCCCGGCAAGCCCCCGCGCTGCGTCTGTCCGTCGCTCCCGACGCGGGGCTCGCGCAGCGGCCGGCTGAGAAAGCGCGAGCCCGCCAGCGCGAAGCGCCAGGGCGTCTCCACACCCTTGGTGATGCCGATGCGCGGCCCCGCCAGCACGGCAGTCGGCGCGTCCGGCGGCAGCAGGCGAAACGGAGGCGCGCTTACCGGCAGCCCGTCATGCGCCCGCGTCACGCCAAGCGCCTGGCAGAGCCGCCCCGGCCCGGCGCATAACAGGCGCGGATCCGTGAGCCCGCGCCGCTCCCGCATGGCGTCCAGCCCGGACACAGGCTCGATCGCCCGCAGCAGCACGGCCGCCCCGGTGGGGCCGGGCCCGCACACGATGTTGAAGCACCAGTGCATGCCGTAGCTGCGATACACATAGGCGCGCCCCGGCGGCCCGAACATCGCGCCGTTGCGCGGCGTTTCCCCGCGAAAGCTGTGCGAGGCGGGGTCGTCCCGGTCATAAGCCTCCGTCTCGACGATCACCCCGCCGACGCCGTCCACCAGCAGCGTCGCGCCGATCAGCGCGCGCGCCACTGTCTCGGCGTCGCGGGCGAAAAACGCCTCGTCGATCATGCGGTGGCCTCCGCTCCGGCGCCAACCGCCGCGCCGGCCCCGACGGCCGCGATTGCGGCCTTCATGGCGGCCAGCGCGGGCGGCGGCGCGCTGAGGTCGCGCACTCCGAGCCGCAGCCAGGTTTCGGCCAGCGCCGGATCCGCCGCCAGCGCGCCGCACAGCGCCACGTCGACGCCCAGCGCGGCCCCGTGCGCGACCACGCGCTCCACGACGGCGCACAGCACCCGCGAGGGCGTCGCCGAAGCCGCCATCCGGGGCTCGCCGAGCGCCGCCGCGAGATCGCCGAGCCCGATCGACAGGCGCTCCACGCCCAATCCGGCCCCATGCTCCAGCGCCCCGGCGGTCTCGACCATCGCGCCCAGCCTTGGTGTCCCGAACGGGCGCCCGGCGCGCCGCAACGCCTCCGTCGCACCCGCGATCGCGGCCCGGATCGCCGCGACATCGGCGGGGCTCTCCACCATGGGCAGCACGATCGTGAGATCGCCCACCGCGCCCGCCCGCAGAAGCGCCCGCAATTGCACGCCGAGAATGTCGGGATGCGCCAGCCCGAAGGCGACGCCACGCAGCGCGCCCGCATCCACGCCCGGCAGCGTCTTTCCCTCGCCCGGGTCGAACAACCGGATCGCGACGGGCCGATCCCCGGCCCATTGCAGCAGGATCCTGTAAGTCGCGAACTGCCCTTCCTCGCCCGGCAGCGCGGCGCGGTTGGCGAACAGCATCTCGGTGCGCACGAGCCCGATCCCGTCCGCATGCGCGGGGTCGATCGTGCGCAGCTGCGACAACTGGTCGATCACGAGCCGCACCCGCACGCGACGCCCGTCCGCCGTCACCGCGGGCATCGGCAGCAGCGCGGCGTCCCGCGCCCGCTGCTCCCGCCAGGCGTGGGCGCGTTGCGTGAAGTCCGCCGCCGTCGCGGCGCTCGGCCGGCGCACGAGCCGCCCCTCCACGGCGTCCAGCAAGGCTTCGCCCCCGAGCGCATCCAGATCGAAGTCGGGTTCGCGCGCGAGCCGGATCACCAGCGGCCAGCCGCGCTCCTGCGCCATCACGGCGACGTGGCTGGTGGCCGAGCCGCGCAGCAGCGCCAGGCCGGCCGGGTTCCTGTCGGAAAGCGCCACGCATTCGGCCGGCGTGAGGTCCACCCCGACGATCACCGCGCCCTCGGGCGCGTCCAGCACGGCTGGCCGCACCCGCGCGGGATTGTCCTCGCCGTCGCCGATTTCGCCGCCCACCACGAATAGCGGCCCACGCCCGAAACCGGGCGCCGCCGCCTGCCCTCGCCACACCGTTTCGCCGCCGCCGTCGCTCATTCCAGAGAAATAGGAAGCCGAACGTCATTTCGCGAGTGGCCAAGCCGCAGCCGCAGCTGCGCCGCGGCAGCAGTCCTCCCCTCTCTCCGGAACGGGGAGAGGGCTGGGGTGAGGGTGGTCCCGCCACTCCCCTCATCCGGCGCTGAGCGCCACCTTCTTTCCGTGCCGCGGAGAAGGCGCGAGAGCGCCTCACCCCACCTTCTCGCGCCCGTCCTGGAGCCAGGCCAGCAGCTTGCGCGCGCGGGCGCGTTGGCCGGCCGGGGTTGCGGCGTCGATGGGCCAGACGAGGCGGCCGTTCTTCCAGTCCGGGCCTTCCTTGATGCGGTCGAGCACCTTGGCGACCCAGGCTGGCGGTTCGTCGCCGGTGCGAAATGACGCCGCGATCGCCTGGGGCCCCATGTCCAGGCGGCCTATGTCGAGCGCCCGGCACGCGACCGCCAGGCGGGCGCGCTCCAGCAGGCGCTCCACCGTTTCGGGCGGGTCGCCGAAGCGGTCCGCGATCTCGTCCGAAAGCGCCGCGAGGTCAGCCTCGCCACGGGCGCGCACCAGCCGGACATAGAGCTCCAGCCGCACATCAGGCTCCGGGATGTAGTCCACCGGGATCGCGCCCGGGTCCGCCATGCCGATCGCCGGCGTCCAGTCCTCCTCGACCGGTTCGCCGCGCGCCGCCAGCACGGCCCGCTCCAGGAGGTCCTGGTACAGCGCGGCGCCGATCAGCCGCATGTGGCCGCTCTGGTCCTCGCCCAGCAGGTCGCCCGCCCCGCGCTGGTCGAGGTCGCGGGCGCTGATCGCGAAACCGGCGCCCAGCCGGTCCAGCGCCGCCAGGGTTTCCAGCCGCTTGCGCGCGCCGGCGCCCAGCTTGTGCCGCGGGTCGGTGGCCATCACGAACACGCCGCGCCGGCGGCCCCGCCCGACGCGCCCGCGCAGCTGGTGCAGTTGCGCCAGCCCGAAGCGATCCGGCCGCCACACCACCATCGTGTTGGCGTTGGGGATGTCGAGCCCGCTTTCCACGATGTTGGTGGCCAGCAGCACGTCGCCGCCGCCGTCCGAGAACCGGATCAGCGCCTCGTCGATCTCGGCCGGCTTTTGCTTGCCGTGCGCCACCAGCACGGTGGCCTCCGGCCAGATCTCGGCCAGTCGCACCCGCATGGGCTCGATGTCCTCCACGCGCGGGCACACCACGAAGCTCTGCCCGTCGCGCCGGCGCTCGCGCAGTAGCGCGTCGTGGATCGCGGTCTCGTCGAAGGGCTGGATCACGGCCCGCACCGGCACGCGGGCGGCCGGCGGCGTCGCGATCACGCTCAGCGACCGCAGCCCCGCCATGGCGGATTGCAGCGTGCGCGGGATCGGCGTCGCCGTCATGGTGAGCACGTGGACGTTCTCGCCCAGCGCCGCCAACGCCGCCTTGTGGCGCGAGCCGAAGCGCTGCTCCTCGTCGATGATCAGCAGGCCGAGATCCGCGAACACGACGTCCTTGGCCGCAAGCGCGTGCGTACCGATCACGACCCGGACGGAGCCGTCCGCCAGGCCCTGCTTCACCTCCCGCGCTTCGGCCGGGCTGGTGAAGCGCGACAGGCCCGCCACCCGCACGCCCATGCGGGCGAAGCGCCGCGTGAACTCGGTCAGGTGCTGGCGCGCCAGCACGGTGGTGGGCGCCGCCACCGCCACCTGCTTGCCGGCGAGCGCGGCAGCCGCGGCGGCCCGCAACGCCACCTCGGTCTTGCCGAAGCCCACGTCGCCGCACACCAGCCGGTTCATGGGGCGGCCGGATGCGAGATCGGCCAGCGCCTCCTCGATGGCGCGCGACTGGTCGGGCGTCTCCGGATAGGGAAAGCCGGCCGCGAAGCGCTCATAGGCGGCGCGGGGCGGAACCAGCTTGTCGGCGGTCCTGGCGGCGCGCTCCAGCGCGAGCGCGGCGATGCGCGCGGCGGTGTCGTGGATCTGCGCCTCGATCTCGGCGCGGCGCTTCTCCCAGGCCTCGCCGCCAAGCCGGTCCAGCGACACGGTGTCGGGGTCCGAGCCATAGCGCCAGAGCCGCCCGGCCTCGTCGGCCGGAACCAGCAGGATCTTGTTGTCCGCGAAGCGCAGGCGGATCGTCTCGGTCGCGCCGGCGCCGGGCGTCTCGACGGTTTCGACGTCCTCCAGCACCGCCAGGCCGTGGTCGCGGTGCACCACCACGTCGCCGCAGCGCAGGTCCGGTCCCGCCAGCACGGCCGCGCTCGCGGCGGCCTGCGCGGCGACCCGCGCGCGGCTGCCGTAGAGGTCCGCGGCCGTCAGCACCGTCAGGGGCGGATCGGCGAGCCGGAAACCCTTGTCGGCCGGGATGCTCGCCAGCACGATCTCGCCCGGGTCGGCCGTGCGCACCGCCTCCCAGGAGGGCGCCACCTGCGCTTCGACGTCCAGCGCCGTGGCCGCAAGCCGGCGCAGGTCCCGCAGCCAGGTGCGCGACGGCGCGGCGAGCGCCACCGTGCGGCCAGCCTCGCGCTCCGCCCGCAGGAACCGGGCGGCGCTTTCCTCCGGCAGGCGCTGGCCGGCGAAGTTCGGGGTGGCGCTGTCGGCCTCCGGGGTGAACGCCAGCACGGTGGCGCGTTCGGCCAGCGCCTCCCAGGCGTCTGCGCCAAGGAAGAGGCCGGCCCCGGGACGCGCGCCGCCCTCGGCGACCAGTTCCAGAAAGGCTTCGGCCCGGCCGGGCGCCTCGGGCGAGAGCAACACACGGGCGTCGTCCAGCAGTGCGAGCGGCGCGGCGAGCTCGGGATGGGCCGCGAGCACCCGCTGGGCGAAGCTGTCGCGGGCTGACTCGCCGGCGTCGGTCTCGCCTTCCTCCCCGGCATCCGCGCGCAGAGCCGCGAGGGTGAAATCCTCGCTGGCCGCCACTAGCGTGACGGCCGCCAGCTTTTCCAGGGTGCGCTGGCTCACGGGGTCGAACCGCCGGATCTCGGTAATGCGCCCGTCCTCGTGATCGAGCCGCACGGGCCGGCCGGCGTCCGCCGGGAAGATGTCGACCACGCCACCCCGGATGCCGAACTCGCCGGGCTCGTCGATGCGCTCGTCGCTCCAGTAGCCGCGACGCTCGAGTTCGGGCCGCAACGCCTCGGGGTCGATGGCGTCGCCGGCCCGCAGGGTCAGCTCGCCGTCGCGCCACGCCGCCAGCGGCGGCACACGCTGCAGCATCGCCTCCGCGGTGGTCACCACCAGCGCGCGCTCGACGCCCTGCGCCAACCGCCCGAGTACGGCGGCGCGCCGGCCCATCACGGCGGCGGAGGGCGGCGCGAGGTCGAAGGGCAGGCTGTCCCAGGCGGGCCACCGCAGCACCGGCTGCTCCACCGCGAGCGCTTCGGCCAGGCGCCCGACCTCCTCGGCCTGCCGCTCGCTTCCGGCGACGAACAGCACGCCGCCGGGGTGATCGCCTGCGGCGTCCAGCAACGCCAGCGCGAGCGCGGCCGGCTGGGGCGGAACAGAGAGCGCCGCCGCGGCGTCCGAAGCGGCGGCGGTTTCGGGAGCGGAGGCTTCGAGAGCGGCGGATTGGGAAGCGGTGGTTTGCAAAGCGGTCATGGGGCGGGGCAAATCCAACGGCGGATCACCTCCGCCAAGGCGTCCTCAACGGGCGCCGACGCGATGGGTTGCGCGACCGGGGCCTCACGGTCCAAATAGTCGCAAGCCGCCCGCACGGGCGCCCGCCGCAACCGTTTCGACGAGACGCCCCACCGCCATGCAGATTACCGAAAGCCCTTGCGTCCAGATTTGCGTGATGGACGCCGACGCCGGGCTCTGCGTCGGCTGCGGCCGCACCATCGAGGAGATCGGGCGCTGGGCCGCGATGGAATCCGCGGAGCGCCGCGCCATCATGGACATCCTGCCAGCCCGCCTCGCCGCCGCCGACCTGCCGCCGCTCCCCCGCCCGGCGCGCACCGGCCGCCGCCGCCAGCGCGAAAGGGCCTGATCTCGAAGCGTCTTTCGGTCGAGCGGCGCGTTGGCGCTGGTTCGCAGCGTTCAACGGAGATCCGCATGTCCGACGATTACCTCGTGAAGCCCGGCAAAAAGGCCAAGCTGGACGACCGCGATCCCGCCGACATCTCCGGCCTCAAGGACGAGGAGACCGCGAAAGCCACCCTCGCGGACGACATCGTGGCGATCGACAAGCTGCAGGACCGGCTCTACGCCGAGGGCAAGCGCGCGTTGCTGGTGATCCTGCAGGGCATGGACACCTCCGGCAAGGACGGCACCGTGCGGGGCGTCTTCAACCAGACCGGCCCGCTCGGCGTCTCGGTGACGGCCTTCAAGCGCCCCAGCGAGGAAGAGCTCGCGCACGACTTCCTATGGCGCGCCCACATGGCGGCCCCCAAGCGCGGCACCATCGGCATCTTCAACCGCTCGCACTACGAGGACGTGCTGGTCGTGAAGGTGCACAAGCTCGTGGGCGCCAAGGAGATCGAGACCCGCTACGACCAGATCAACGCATTCGAGAAGATCCTCACCGACAACGGCGTCACCATCCTGAAATTCATGCTGCACATCTCCAAGAAGGAGCAGCGCGAACGCCTGCAGGAACGTCTCGACGACCCCAAGAAGCACTGGAAGTTCAACCCCGGCGACCTCGACGACCGCAAGCTCTGGGATGACTTCCAGGACGCCTACGCGACCATGCTGGAACGCTGCTCCACCGACCACGCGCCCTGGCGGGTGATCCCGGCCGACAAGAAATGGGCCCGCAACGCCGTCATTGCCTCCGTGGTCCGCAAGACGCTGGAAGACCTGGACCCGCAATACCCCAAGGTCACCTGGGACCCGAAAAGCTTCCGGGTGGAGTGAGGGGCCTGCCACCCTCCCTCGAGGGGGAGGGTCGCCGCGCAGCGGCGGGGTGGGGTGAAGCCCGGCGAAAAGCTCTCCGGTTGAGCCATCCTCCCCGTCATTGCGAGGAGCGCAGCGACGAAGCAATCCAGGCGCCCGGCGCTAAAGCGCCATCCTCAACAAAGCGCCCCCCGCCCAGTCTCTGGATTGCTTCGCTGCGCTCGCAATGACGGCAGGGTGGCGTTGTGAAAACGCTTCTCAGCCTTCCACTTCCTCGCGCAGCATCTCCAGCCGCAGCCATTCCTCCTCGGCGTGCGCGAGGTCGGCCTGCGCCTTGGCGGCGGCGGCCGAGAGCTTCCCGAAGGCCGCGGGGTCGCGGGTGTAGAGGGCGGGGTCGGCCATGCGCTCCTGGAGGCGCGCGATCTCGGCCGTGAGCTTGTCCATCGTGGCCGGCAGCGTTTCCAGCGCGTGCTTGTCCTTGAAGGTGAGCTTGCGCCGCGCTGCCGGGGCGGCCTCGGGCGCGCGCTCCTTCTTGGGCGCCGCAGGCCCGGCCGCGACCGCGCGGGCCGTCACGCCCTCGCCGCGCTGGATCACCATGTCGGAGTAGCCGCCCGCGTATTCCTGCCAGCGACCCTCGCCCTCCGAGACGATCACCGAGGTGGCGACGCGGTCCAGGAAGTCGCGGTCATGGCTCACCAGCAGCACCGTGCCGGGATAGTCGGCCAGCATCTCCTGCAAGAGGTCCAGCGTCTCGAGGTCGAGGTCGTTGGTGGGCTCGTCCAGCACCAGCAGGTTGGAGGGTTGCGCCAGCGCGCGGGCCAGCGTCAGGCGGCCGCGCTCGCCGCCCGACAGCACGCCCACGGGCGTGCGCGCCTGCTCGGGCGAGAACAGAAAGTCCTTCATGTAGCTGACGACGTGCTTGGGCTGGCCGCCCACCATGATGCTGTCGCCACGCCCGCTGGTGAGCGCCTCCGAGAGGCTCCAGGTCGGGTCGAGGCTGTCGCGGCCCTGCTCCAGCATCACCATCTGGATGTTGGCCCCGAGCCGCACCGTGCCGGCGTCGGGCGCGAGCTCGCCGATCAGCATCTTCAACAGCGTGGTCTTGCCCGCGCCGTTGGGGCCGATGAAGCCGACGCGGTCGCCGCGCAGGATGCGGGTGGAGAACTCGCGCACGATCGGCCGGTCGCCATAGGACTTCGCCGCCCCGATCGCCTCGATCACGAGCTTGCCGGAGAGATCCGCGTCGCTCACCGTCAGCCGCACGCCGCCGGCCGCCTTGCGCCGGTCGCCGCGCTCCTGGCGCAGCTCGCCGAGCTCGGCCATGCGCCGGACGTTGCGCTTGCGCCGCGCCGTGACGCCGTAGCGCACCCAGTGCTCCTCGGCGACGATGCGCCGGTCGAGCTTGTGCGCCTCCTGCTCCTCCTGCTCCAGCACCTCGTCGCGCCAGCTCTCGAAATGGGCGAAGCTCTTCTCCATCCGCCGCGTCCGGCCGCGATCGAGCCACACGGTGGCGCGCGACAGCGTTTCCAGGAAGCGCCGGTCATGGCTGATCAGCACCATCGCCGAGCGCATGGAGCGGATCTCGTTCTCCAGCCATTCGATGGCGGGCAGGTCGAGATGGTTGGTGGGCTCGTCCAGCAGCAGGATGTCGGGCTCGGGCGCCAGCACCCTGGCCAGCGCGGCGCGGCGGCCCTCGCCGCCCGACAGGGTCCGTGGATCCTCCTCGCCGGTCAGCCCGAGCTCGTTCAGCAGGTACTGCGCCCGGTACGGGTCGTCGCTGGGGCCAAGCCCGGCCTCCACATACGCGAGCGTGGTCTTGTGGTCGCCGAGGTCCGGCTCCTGCGGCAGGTAGCGGACCGTCGCGCCGGGCTGCACGAAGCGCACGCCCTTGTCGGCCTCCACCGAGCCGGCCGCGATCTTCAGCAGCGTGGACTTGCCCGAGCCGTTGCGGCCGACGAGGCACAGCCGCTCGCCGGGCGACACGGAGAGTTCGGCGCTTTCGATCAGCGGCGTGCCGCCAAAGGTCAGCGCGATGTCTTGCAGAAGCAGAAGGGGTGGAGCCGCCATGCGCCGACATCGCAGATCAACCGCCGGGGCGCAAGGCGCGCCGCCGCGCGGCTCCTCATCGGAGGGCTCCGATACCCTCTAGCCAAAGGTCACAATTGTCGCTTCACTGTCATGCACAACCAATAAGCGTCCCCGGCGAGCGCCGAAGGAGAACGTGATGGGAGGAAGCGGCATGGCGGCGACCGATAGTGGTCGCTCGGCGACCAGTTCGGGTCGCCCGGCGATCGCGCACGATCGCCCCGCCATCGAGGTCGAGCGCCTGTCGGCCGGCTACGGCGCGACCACGATCCTGCATGGCGTCGACCTTTCGGTCGCGCCCGGCGAGTTCATCGCCATCCTGGGCTCGTCCGGTTGCGGCAAGACCACGCTGCTGCGCACCATCGCGGGCTTCCAGCCCTCCAAGGGCGGCGCGATCCGCCTGTTCGGCCAGGATGTCGCCGGCCTGCCGCCCGAAAAGCGCGGCGTCGCGATGGTGTTCCAGAGCTACGCGCTGTGGCCGCATATGACGGTGCTCGGCAACATGGGCTACGGCCTCAAGCTGCGCGGCGTTGGCAAGCCCGAGATCCGCAGGCGCGTCGGCGACCTCCTCGCCATGCTGAACCTCGCCGGGCTGGAGGACCGCAACGTCAAGGACCTGTCCGGCGGCCAGCGCCAGCGCGTCGCGCTCGGCCGGGCGCTCGCGATCGACCCGGCCCTGCTGCTGCTCGACGAGCCGCTCTCCAATCTCGACGCCAAGGTGCGCCTGCAGCTGCGCTACGAGATCAAGGCCTTGCAGAAACGCCTCGGTTTCGCGGCCATCCACGTCACGCATGACCGCGAGGAGGCCATGACGATGGCGGACCGCGTCGTCATCATGGACGCCGGCCGCATCGCCCAGATCGGCCCGCCCGAGGAGATCTACCACCACCCGGCCTCGCCCTTCGTGGCGGCCTTCCTCGGCGCCGAGAACCGCATCGACCTCGACGTCCAGGCCGGCCCCGATGGCGCGCTCGGCCTTCAGGCCGCCGGCATGCCCGCCCCTGCGCCCTGGACCGGCCCGGCCGCCGGCGCGCCGCCGCACGGCGCCGTCACGGCCTTCTTCCGCGAGGAGGGCGCCTCCCTCACCGCGCCGGACGCCACGCCGGCCGACAGCATCGTGTTGCCCGGCGTGGTGTCGACCCGCGCCTATCCGGGCGGCCACTACCGCTACGGCGTCGAGGCTGGCGGGCGTCACCTGAGCGTCAAGGACGCCGGCTACCACGAGCTTGGCGCGCCCGTCGGCGTGCGCCTGCCCCTCGCCAATCTGCACATTTTCCCGGCCGCGCGAGCGTGAGCCGGTTTTCTGGAGGACACCCCATGCGCACCGCTTTCGCCGCCCTCGCCATCACGGCCGCGCTTGGCGCGCCGGCCTCCGCCCAGACGCTGAACGTCGCCACGGCGGGCGACCAGAACATGGTCGACTACATCAAGGACTATCTCGGGCCGATGTTCGAGAAGTCGCATCCCGGCGTGAAGGTCGTGGCGGTCGGCACCGGCCCGGGCGATAGCGGCTCGCAGAAGATCTTCGAGAAGCTCAGCGCCCAGAAGGCCGCCAACACGGCCGCGTGGGACTTCGACGTGGTGGTGATCCACCAGAAGATGGCCGGCGACATGGCCAGGGACGCCCTGCTGATGAAGTACCGCGGCGACATCAAGACCGGCTCGCTGGTGACGCGCGAAACCGCCGAGAACTCGCTCGGCGCGGACGTCTCCGGCTACGTCATGCCGATGTTCCACTCGCAGACCGCGATCGCCTACAACGCCGACATGGTGAAGGACGTCCCCAACACCTATCCGGAGCTGGCCGCCTGGGCCAAGAAGAACCCCAAGCAGTTCGGCTACAACGGCATCAAGGGCGGCATGTCGGGCGTCGCCTTCGTGGCCGGCTGGGTCTACGCCTTCGGTCAGGACGGCGACAAGCTGATGAAGGGCCCATACGACGCCGCCACGAAAGCCGGCTGGGACAAGGCGCTCGCCGACCTCAAGGACTTCAACAAGAACGTCGTGATCACGCCCGGCAACGCCGGCACGCTCGACATGCTCAACCGCGGCGAGATCGCGATGGGCCCGGTCTGGGTCGACATGTTCTACACCTGGCAGAACGACGGAAAGCTGCCGCCGAACATGAAGCTGAAGCTCGTCGCCCCCGGCATGCCCGGCCAGCCCATGTACTACGCGGTGCCGGCCAAGGCCGCGCAGGCCAAGCTCGCCGAGGAGTTCATCGCGCTGGCCACCAGCCCGGACGTGCAGGCGCAGGGCATCGTCAAGAAGTTCAACTGGTACCCAGGCATCGACGCCCAGCACCTCGAGGGCAAGCTCGACAAGGCCGATTGGCAGAAGCTCTTCACCGACATCACCCCCGCCGACCTCGCCAGCAAGGGCAAGCCCTTCCCGATCGCGCCCTACTTCAACGACATCCTGGAAAGCTACGAAAAGAAGGTCGCCAACTGAGCGCCCCGCGGTTCCCGGCGGTGACAACCTCCGGTCGCCAAACCCTCCCCCGTCATTGCGAGGAGCGCAGCGACGAAGCAATTCAGGCGCCGGGCGAAAGGCGCGCCGTGAACGCCAGCCCCACGCCCAGCCTCCGACTGGATTGCTTCGCTCCGCTCGCAATGACGGGAGGTTTACCCGGGCTTCTTTGCGCCATGGCCGGCTCAATGCTGCGTCATCCCCGAACGGCGCGGAGCGCCACCCTCCCCCTCAAGGGGAGGGTTGGGCGTGGAGACAGCCCGCCTGTCGATGTTCTCACGCCGTCATCCCCGGCGACCTGCGGAGCAGGTCGGGAAGGGGATCCAGGGGCAAAGGCGCTCACCCCCTGGATCCCCTTCCCGGCGCTGCGCGCCGCCGGGGATGACGGAGAGAGTTGAGCCAAACATGACGATCCGCCCCACGCCCAGCCCCAGACCGGATTGCTTCGCTTCGCTCGCAATGACGGAGGAGGGCTCCAGGGGAATCGTCTTGCCGCCGCCTCTCCCCCGTCATTGCGAGGAGCGCAGCGACGCGGCAATCCAGGCGCGGGGCGAAAAGCGGGCTGCTGAAGCGAGCCTCCCGCCCAGCCCCAGACTGGATTGCTTCGCTCCGCTCGCAATGACGGGAGGGTGGCACGGCCGCTCCACCTCCTCGCCGTCATCCCCGGGCTTGACCCGGGGATCCACGCGCTGGGGTCCCGCGTGGATGGCCGGGACAAGCCCGGCCATGACGGACCAGGATGCGAGGCCAGGTAGGATGAAATGACCGAATCCCGCCTTCTCGCCCTTGGCCTCGTCGCCCCCGCGCTCGCTCTGGTGGCGGCGTTGTTTTTGTACCCGCTCGGCTTCTCGCTCGTCGCCGCCTTCACCAAGGACGGCGCGCTCAGCCTCGCGCATTTCGGCAAGGCGTTCGAGCTCTACTCGGTCGACATCGTCTACACGCTGTTCATCGTGCTGCTGTCGGGCGTGCTGACCGCCCTGGCCGCCATTGCGATCGCCGGGATGCTGACGCTGGGCGAGACCCCGTGGGCGGTGGCGGTGCTGAAGGCGCTCTATCGCTGGCCGCTGTTCATCCCGTTCATCGTCGCCGGCCAGTGCATGCGCACCTTCCTGGCCAAGAACGGCCTGATGAACAACAGCTTCGTCGCGATGGGGATCATCGAGCCCCTCCAGGCGACGAGCCTGCTCGACTGGCGCGGCATCGTGATCACCTTCGTGTGGAAGCAGGCGCCCTTCGTCACGCTGCTGCTCGCCGGCGCGATGGCGTCGCTGGATCGCTCCACCATCGAGGCCGGCCGCAATCTCGGCGCCGGGCGCCTGCGCGTGCTGTTCGAGATTGTGCTCCCGCAGGTGATGCCGACGCTGCTGGTCGCGCTGGTGCTGTCCTTCGTCACCACCATGTCGGTGCTTTCGGTGCCCATGATGGTGGCGGGCTCGCAGCCCACCATGATGACGGTCGACATGGCGTTCCGCATCAACGCCTATGGGGACTACCCGGTCGCCAACGCGCTGGGGGTGATCTCCTACGCGATCACCGGGCTGGCGGCCTGGTTCTACCTGCGCCAGTCGATCCGCCGGGAGGTCGCCGCGTGACCACGCACGAACTCACGCTTCCCCGGGAACGCTCCGCCGTCTGGTCGCGCCTGCGTGCGCCGGTTGGGACCATCCTGAAGGTGCTCGGCCTCGCGGCCTTCGCGTTCTGGCTCATCGGCCCGCTCGTGAACCTGGCGCTCTGGAGCGTCGCCGAGCGCTGGTACACGCCCTTCAAGCTCCCGGTCACCTACGGGACGCGGTTCTGGGAGGTGGTGTTCCGCCCCAGCGGCGACGCCATGACGTCGCTCGGCACGAGCGTCGGTATCGCTCTTTTGACCGTGGTTGCGGCGCTCGCCGTCTCGGTGCCGGCCGGCTACGCGCTGGCGCGCCTCAGGCTGCCGTTCCGCACCGCCATCATGATCGCCTTCCTGCTCCCGCAGGCGTTTCCGTCCGTGGCGATCTACATCAACGTGGCGCGCATCTTCTACACGATCGGCCTCGCCGGCACGGTGCCGGGGGTGGTGCTGGTGCACGCCGCGCATGGCCTCGTCTATTCGGTCTGGATCGCCACCGCGGCCTTCGCGGCCGTTGACAAGGATCTGGAGCTCGCCGCCCGCAACATGGGCGCCGGCCCGCTGCGCGCCTTCGCGACCGTGACGCTGCCGCTGGCCGCGCCCGGCATCGTCGCGAGCGCGATCTTCGTGTTCCTGGAGTCGCTGGACGAGTTCACCGGCACCTTCTTTGTCGGCGTCCCGCAGGTCACCACCCTGCCGCTGCTGCTCTACAACGCCAGCATGGGCGGCAACTACCAGATCGCCTCCATCACGGCCCTGATCCTGCTCGTGCCGTCGGTCCTGTTCATGCTCGTGATCGAGAAATTCCTGAAGGCCGACGTCCTCGCCAAGGTCGGGCAGTAGGTCCCTTCTCCCCGTGCCGGGGAGAAGGTGGCCGAGCGCAGCGAGGTCGGATGAGGGAGCCGAAAACCCCGATGCGCTCCTGTTGATCGCAACCCCCAAAGCGCCCACCATCCCGCGATGGAAGCGTCCATGAACCAGCCGCCGCCCTTCGAGGACGTAAACCTCTTCGATCTCGACTTGCCGCTCTGGGAAGCGGTTGGACGTGCGGGCGTGAGCGCCGCCGCGCAGGCCGGGCTCGTGGCGTTCGGGCGCGAATGGGGCGCGGCCGAGCTCGCCGCCGAAGCCCGGCGCGCCAACGAGAACCCGCCGCAACTTCAGGCGCTGGACCCCCGGGGCGAGCGGCTCGACGTCGTCGAATATCACCCCTCCTACCACGCCCTACTGGCGCGCAGCATGGCGGCCGGGCTGCACGCCTCGACTTGGGACGCCGCCGCGATCGCGCCCGCCACCGGCGCGCCCCGGCCTTCCGGCCAAACACTGCGCGCCGCGCGCTTCTACATGGCCGCCCAGGTGGAAAGTGGCCACCTCTGCCCGCTCACCATGACGCATGCGAGCGTGGCCGCGCTGGCGGTCGCCCCGGACGCGCTGTCGCGCTGGCTGCCCCGCATCGTCGGCCGCGACTACGACGCCGCCTTCCGGCCCTGGTGGGAGAAAATGGCCGTCACGCTCGGCATGGGTATGACCGAGCGCCAGGGCGGCACGGACGTGCGCGCCAACACGACCTCGGCGGCGCCGGCCGGCGACCACTTTCGGATCAGCGGCCAGAAATGGTTCATGTCCGCCCCGATGTGCGATGCGTTCCTGGTGCTCGCGCAGGCGCCGGCCGGCCTGACATGCTTCCTCGTGCCGCGGTTCGAGCCCGATGGCCGCCGCAACGGGCTGCGCTTCCAGCGCCTCAAGAACAAGCTTGGCAACCGCTCCAACGCCTCCTCGGAGGTGGTGTTCGAGATGGCGTATGGCGAGCGGATCGGCGAGGAGGGACGCGGCGTCGCGACCATCCTCGGCATGGTGCAGCTGACCCGGCTCGATTGCGCCGTTTCGTCAGCCGGCCTGATGCGCACCGGCCTCGCGCATGCGGTGCACCACGCCCGCCATCGTCGCGCCTTCGGCCGCCGGCTGATCGAGCAGCCGCTCATGCGCACGGTGCTCGCCGACATGGCGCTGGAGGTCGAGG
Organism: Alsobacter sp. P4_H11; assembly: GCF_056400925.1. Taxonomy (NCBI): domain Bacteria; kingdom Pseudomonadati; phylum Pseudomonadota; class Alphaproteobacteria; order Hyphomicrobiales; family Alsobacteraceae; genus Alsobacter; species Alsobacter sp. P4_H11. The sequence continues at coordinate 309,034 of NZ_JBFUKI010000002.1, read as the reverse complement.
CTGCGACAGCGCTCACAATGCGGCTCGCCGCCGCGTTTGACGCCGCTCCGGACGATTCGCACGAGGCCGCGCTGGCGCGCATCTGCACGCCGGCCGCCAAATACCTCATCTGCAAGCAGGCGCCGCATCTGCTCTACGAGGCCATGGAGTGCCTGGGCGGCAATGGCTACGTGGAGGACTTCCCGCTCGCGCGCGCCTATCGGGAAGCGCCCGTGAACGCGATCTGGGAAGGCTCCGGCAACGTGATGGCGCTGGACGTGCTGCGGGCCGCCGCGCGCGATTCCGACGCGACCGCCGCCGTGCTGGACCGCCTCGGCGAGGCCGCCGGCGAACCCGGCCGCCGCGCCGCCGACGCGATCCAGGAGGCGCTACGCAGCCCCGACGCGGAGGCGCGGGGCCGGGAGATCACCGAAGGCCTGGGACGTCTCGCCGCCTTGGCGACGCTGGCCGCGGGCGATGCGCGCGTGGCCGACGCCTACGTGCAACGCCGCTTCGGCGACGGACGGGGCGCGCCCACGAGCTGGGGCGGCGCGGGCCCGTCTGCGCAGGCTGACCGGCTAATCGAGCGGGCGTTGCCGGGCTAGCGGGCGCGTCGGGACACCCGCTTTCCAGATCGTCTGGTCGGCCCAAACCCAAGAATCCCCTCATCCTGAGGAGCATCGCCCCTTTGGCGATGCGTCTCGAAGGACGAGGGACTCCAGCAAGCTCAAAAACCTGCGTTGCGACCCCTCGTTCTTCGAGACGCAGGCCCAAGGGGGCCTGCTCCTCAGGATGAGGGGCATGGAGGAGGCGGTATCGAGTTGTGGTTGGCGGGCGGCCCGCTCAGGCCGCCATCGCGAGTTCGCGGAGCTTGTCGCGCGGCGCGGCAAGAAGCGCCGACGCCCAGGCGGGATCGGCCTGCGCGTCCGGCGGGCTGACAAGCAGGATCTGGTCGGCCGAGGCCGCCAGGGCGGCGTCGGAGGGCTCGCCTGTGACGGCCGGCCCGTCGATCACCACGAGGTCGAAATGGCCCACGACCCCGTCGAAGCGCAAGAGCGCGTCGGCCGGCAGGCGCGGCGCGGCGCCGTTGCGGGCGGTGTCGACCGGCAGAAAGAACAGGCCGCCCTCCCAGTCGCCGTCCAGCGCATGGATCGGCCGCTCCCGGCCGCCGACCCGCAGCAGGCCGGGATCGCGACCGAGCCCGAAGGCGAGCGACAGCGTCGGATGAGCCGCGTTGGCGTCGATCAGCAGCACGCGCCGGCCGCAATCGGCCGCCGCCCGGGCGAGGTTCGCGGCCAGGATCGACTTGCCGGCGCGCGGCGCCAGCGAGGTCACCAGCACGGTGAAGGGCGTCGCCGCGCCGGCCTCGTCGACGATGGCCTCCGCCAGATCCTCGATCGCGACCGCATAGGGGCTGTCCGGCCGGTCCGCGACCTCCGTGAGGGTCGGCGCCGCGTCGTTCTCGTCGTCGTCGGGAGTGGATGGCGCGGCGGGTGCGGTTGGAGAGGAGGCCGGGACGGCCTCGTCGCCGGAATGCGTCGGTGCGACCGCCGCCGTCTCGCCTGTGGGGCTAGCCCCAATGGGCGCGCGATCCTCGCCAAAGGGCCCGGCCGCCGCCTGCTCGTCATGTGCAACTCTAGGTTGCATATCCGAAATAGTCCTGCGCGCGCGCACGAGGGCGGGGAGGCCCGCCAGCCCGCCCAGCAGCGCGCCAAGCGCGGCCCCGAGCGCGACCCACAGGGGCGCGCCCGCCGCCGCGGTCGCGGCGGACGGGGAGGCGGGCGCCAGCACGGTCGGGCCCGGGCCCGCATCGGCCTCCGCGGGCGCGGCCTGGCTGCGCAGCGCGCTCTCATAGGCGGCGCGCGCGGCCTCGGCCTCGCTCTCCATCGTGCGCAGCCGCGCCGTGGCGGCGTCCGGAGCCGCGGGCGCGGCGGCTGCACGCTTGGCCGCGGCCGCCTCCGCGGCCTCCGCCTGCGCGAGCTCGCCCCTGGCCGCGTCGAGCGTGCGCTTGATCTCGTCCGCGAGCGCCTTGCGGGCCTCGCGCAGCTGCTGCTGCGCGTCCGCCATCACGGGGTGGCGCGGGCCCAGGCTCTGGCGGTAGCCCGCCTCCAGGCGGGCGGCCTCGGCCGCGCGGGCGTGGAGGCGCTCCAGCGCGGGCGTGCGCGGCGCGTCGGCGTCCGGGCGCGTCGCCTGCTCGACGCGGGCGCGCGCCTCGGCGGTGCGCGCCTTCGCGAGCTGCAGCGCGTGCTGCGGGTCGGCGCCCGCGCCCGCTTCCGCGCGGGCCGCGAGCAGGCGCGTGTCGGTCTCGTACAGGCGCGTCTGCAGCGCGCTCAGGCGCGTGGCCTCGCGCACGGCCGCTGCCCGGGCCGCGTCGGCGCGAGCCTGCGCGTGCTCGGCCACGGACGCGGCCGCGATCGCGTTGGCGAGCCCGCTGGCGCCCTCGCGCGTGGGCGCGCGTACGTGCACGCGCATGAGCGCGCCGTCGCGCGCCACGCTCACGCGGTCGGCCAGCGCGCGGGCGCCCTCGGGGTCGCCCTCCTGCGCGGCGGCGCGGTCCAGCACGGGCGCGGATACGGCCACGCGCGCCAGCACGTCGTCCGCGCCCGTCAGCGCGGCCGTGGCCGTGTAGGCGTCCGGCCCGGCCGCGCGCCAGCCGGCGCCTGCTCCCGCCAGCGCGCCCGCCAACGCGAGCGCCAGCGCCCGCCATCCCGGCCGCCCACGCCCGCCCGCCCGCGTCATCTCACCCTCTCGCATCCGCAGATTGTGCGCGGGGACGCGTTGACGATTGGTTTACGTTACCGGGAGGTTACGATCTATCAGAGCAGCCGGACCATGAGGGCGCCGACGAGCACGAGCGCCGCGCCCGCGATGCGGCCGATCGAGAGCTCGCGCACGGCCAGCCCGAGCAGGCCGAACTGGTCCATCGCGAGAGCGGCCAGCAGCTGCCCCGCGATCGCGAAGGAGAACAGCGTCGCCGCGCCCAGCTTGGGCGCCAGCACGACGTTGCTGGTGACATAAAGCGTCCCTAGCGCGCCTCCGGCGACGAACAGCCAGAGCGGCGTCTTCGCGATCTCGGCCACGGGCGGCAGCCCCCGCACCAGCACGACCGCCACCAGGGCGAGCACGACCGCGCCTGCCGCGAACGAGATCGCGGCGGCCACGATGGGGCTTCCCACCCCGCGCGCCAGCTGGGCGTTGATGGCCGCCTGGATGGGCAGCGCCGTGGCGGCCAACAGGGCGATCAGCGGCAGGAGGAGCGTGGAGGGGGACATCACTTCACTCACTGACCATGTTCAGCAATTCGCGCATTGTAATAGCAGACCACAGTGTACTAATTCGGTGATGGATAATAAGAACAAATTTTCTGAAATCATGTATATCTTTTATATAAATCAACTCCGGAACAATTGACTTTCCTCCATGGATTCTATCTGAAATAAGTACCGTACCGGCCGGTTCGTTGTTGATGCTTAAGTCGCCTGCCACCCCATGCGCAATTGCATTTCGAGTTTCAATCAGATTACGAATCTGACTCAACGTCTCTAAAAGAAGATCTGATTCAGATTTTTCTAGGCGTGGGCATATGGGTGCGATCTTCGAGAGTATATCGATTCTCTTGGTAATCGGAGAGAATTTTATATAAGTCGCCTCGGAATCAACTGTATTGACAGCAAAACAATGGATAAGATCGATGTAACGCTCCATATTGCCCCAGCATGTAAGGGCAGAGCCTCTCTCTAATTCTATGTCCATTGTAATTTCGCTTTTGATTACGGGAGGAGAAATTTCCGCTCTCCCCCCGTTGAAAAAATCGCGTGTGTTACTTCAGCGTCTTCGCCTTCTCGGTCACCACATGGCTGAACGCGCCGGTCGGCTCCTTGGAGATCACCGGGTCGGAGCCGCCCGACAGCAGCGTCGCGACCGTGCGCTTGTAGTCGGCCTCGTCGAGCGTCCCGTCGGAGCCGGCCGTCAGCTTGTTGATCTCCTCCATCATGCGCGTCTGGTGCTTCTCGGTCTGGGCGCCCGAGGCGTCGTTGTCGAGCACGATCTTGGCGGCGTCCTTCGGGTTGGCGCGCGCCCACTCCCAGCCCTTCATCGAGGCCTTCACGAAGCGCGCCATCTTGTCCACGAAGGCCGGGTCCTTGAGCTTGTCCTCCAGCACGTAGAGGCCGTCCTCCGTGGTGGCGACGCCCTGCTCCTCGTATTTGAACACCACGAGGTTCTCCGGCTTGATGCCCGCGTCGATCACCTGCCAGTACTCGTTATACGTCATGGTCGAGATGCAATCGGCCTGCTTCTGCAGCAGCGGGTCGACGTTGAAGCCCTGCTTCAGCACCTTCACGCCGCCGGCCGAGCCGTCGGTCGGGATCTTGAGCTTCGCCATCCAGCTCAGGAACGGGTACTCGTTGCCGTAGAACCAGACGCCGAGCGTGCGGCCCTTGAGGTCGGCCGGCGCCTTCACGCCGGTTTCGGCCCGGCAGGTCAGCATCATGCCGGAGCGCTTGAACGGCTGCGCGATGTTGACCAGCGGCACGCCCTTCTCGCGCGATGCCAGGGCGGACGGCATCCAGTCCACGATCACGTCGGCGCCGCCGCCCGCGATCACCTGCGGGGGCGCGACGTCCGGGCCGCCCGGCTTGATGGTCACGTCGAGCCCGGCGTCCTTGTAGAAGCCCTTGTCCTTGGCCACGTAGTAGCCGCCGAACTGGGCCTGCGTGACCCATTTCAGCTGGATCGTGACCTTGTCGGCGGCCTGCGCCGCAGTGGCGGCCACCAAAGCCCCGAGCGCCAGGCCGGCGAGCATGCTGTGCTTCTTCATCGCGTATCCCTCCCGAAAGGTCGAAAAATCAGCCGGCGCGCTGCCTGTAGCTGGCGTGCCAGAACGTGGCCCGGCGCTCGGCGAGCGCCAGCAATCCATAAAACAGCGACCCGGCCAGCGCCGCGACCACGATGGTGGCCCACACCATGTCGATGTTCATGCGCCCGACCTCGGTGTTGATTCGAAACCCCATGCCGACGATGGGCGTCCCGAAGAACTCGGCCACGATGGCCCCGATCAGCGCCAGCGTGGAGTTGATCTTCAACCCGTTGAAGATGAACGGCAAGGCCGCGGGCAGGCGCAGGTTGAGCAACGTCTGGCCGTAGCTCGCCGCATAGGTCTTCATCAGGTCGCGCTCCATCGCGCCCGCCGAGGCGAGGCCCGCGACCGTGTTCACGAGCTGCGGAAAGAACGTCATGATCACCACGATGGCGGCCTTGGACTGCCAGTCGAACCCGAACCACATCACCATGATGGGGGCGACGCCGACGATCGGCAGCGCCGAGACGAGATTGCCGAGAGGCAGAAGCCCGCGCTGCAGGAACGGCGAGCGGTCGATCAGGATCGCGGCCAGGATGCCGGCGCCGCAGCCCATCAAATAGCCGGCCGTCACGCCCTTGAAGGTCTGCACGAAATCGGCCCCCAGCGTCGGCAGCGACGACCCGAACCGCGCCGCGATCGCGGAGGGCGCGGGCAGGATCACCTTCATCATCGAGGAGCCGAAGCCCCGCACGCCGCATTCCCACAGGAAGAGCAGCGTCAGGCCGAAGATAAGCGGGATGGCGAGGTTGACGAGCCGCGCCGGCCAGCCGGCCGGCAGGCGCAGCGACGCGAGCCATGCCACGGTGTGCCAGGCGCCCAGCCATACGGACACCATCGCGGCGGCGAAACCCCAGCTCGCCGCACCTTGCATTTCGGCGAGCGACCAAACCAGAACCAAGCCATACGCAAGGGCCGGGATGGCGAGCATGTCGTACCAGGAGGAGGATCGTGCGTGGCCCGGCGAGCGGTTAGAACAGCCCAGCGCCGCCAATGTGAGCAAGAGGCCCACGAGCAATCGCGCCATCATGGAGGGCTCGCCCTGACCAAAGGGCAGCAGGCTCGCACTGATCGCCGCCACCGCGCACAGGATCGCGAGCCAGTCGCGGCGGCCACTCATAGCCGGTAACCCATGCGCTTCGCCACGAGGTGGTCCGCCAGCGCCACGGCGGCGATCAGCCCACAGGCGCAAAACGCCGCCGCGAAAATGGCGGCCCAGATCTGGATGGTCTGGCCGTAATAGGAGCCCGCCAGCAGCCGCGCCCCGAAGCCGCCGTCGGCGGATTGCGTCAGCTCCGCCACCACGGTCCCGACCAGGCTGGCGGCGACGCCCACGCGCAGGCTCGCGAACAGGAACGGCGCGGAGGCGGGCAGCCGCAGCGACCAGAACACCTGCGCACGCGAGGCCGAATAGGTGCGCATGAGGTCCAGCTGCAGCGGATCGGGCGAGCGCAGGCCCTTCACCATGCCGACCGTGACGGGAAAGAACGACAGGTAGGCCGCGATGGCGGCCTTCGGGACGATGCCGGTGATGTCGAGCTGGTTCAGGATGATCACGATCATCGGGGCCAGCGCGATGATGGGAATCGTCTGCGACGCGATGATCCAGGGCATCAGCGAGCGCTCGAGGCTGCGCACGTGCACGATCAGCACCGCGAGGCCCACCCCGAGCCCGGAGCCGAACAGGAAACCCAGCAGCGTCGCCGAGAGCGTCACGCCGCCATGGTAGACGAGGCTGCGCTTGGAGCTCGGGGCCGTGTCCACCACGGTCTTCCACAACTCCTGCGCCACTTGGTGAGGCGCCGGCAACCGCGGCCGCTCCTGCGCGAGCGTGCCGGCCACGAGCTCGCCCGTGGTCCACGTCTTCTGCCCGGCATTGTCGAAGGCCGAGCGCTGCAGGTCGGCGTTCATCCCGACCGCGGCGACGTACCACAACGCCACGGTGGCGGCGCAGACGGCCAGGATGGGGCCGAGATGCCCGGCCCAGAGGGCCGCGAGGGGGCGCTTCAAAGCCGCGCGCTCCAGGTCGGGCCGGGCGCAATGGCCGACGCCCCACCCTCTCCGTCATCCCCGGCGACCTGCGCAGCAGGTCGGGAAGGGGATCCAGGCGACTGGGCGCCTTGCTGGTTAAGCAGGTTGGACAGGCGAGCGCGCGGCCCCTGGATCCCCTTCCCCTGCGCGGCTTCGCCGCTCCGGCCGGGGATGACGGCGGAGAATTGGCTACCAGCCTCAGTCATAAGAATGCCCCTCGCGCAGGCCCTGGCGGACGCGGTTGGCGATGGCGAGGAATTCGGGGGTTTCGCGGATGTCGAGCGTCCTGTCGCGCGGGAAGTCGCAGGGGATGATCTCGTGGATGCGGCCCGGCCGGGGCGACATCACGACGATGCGGGTGGACAGGAACACGGCCTCGGGGATCGAGTGCGTGACGAACACCACCGTCTTGCGGGTGAGGTCCCACAGGCGCAGCAGCTGCTCGTTGAGCTTGTCGCGGACGATCTCGTCCAGCGCGCCGAAGGGCTCGTCCATGAGCAGCAGGTCGGGATCGAATGACAGCGCCCGCGCGATGGAGGCGCGCTGCTGCATGCCGCCCGAAAGCTGCCACGGGAACTTGCGCTCGAAGCCTTCCAGGTTCACCAGCGCGAGATTGCGGGCGACCCGCTCGCGCCGGTCGTCGCGCGAGAAGCCCATGATTTCAAGCGGCAGCCCGACATTGCCGGCGATGGACCGCCACGGATACAGCGCCGGCGCCTGGAACACGTAGCCGTAGGAGCGCTTCAGGCGGGCGTCATGCGGGCTGACGCCGTTCACGGTGATCGATCCGGACGTGGCGGTCTCGAGATCCGCGATCACGCGCAGCAACGTGGTCTTGCCGCAGCCCGACGGCCCGATCAGCGACACGAACTCGCCGCGCTCGATGGCGAGGTCGATGCCCGACAAGGCCTGCACGGCCCCATCCGCGGCCGCATAGGTGAGCGACAGGTCGCGGGCCTGGATGACGGTGTCGCTCACGGCTGCTTGGCTTTTCTCATCGAAGTTTCGCGTCACTCTGCCCGCACCTCGCCGTCATTGCGAGCGGAGCGAAGCAATCCAGCTGATGCTGGGCAAGCAGGCTCGGAGCCCTCCGCCCGGCGCCTGGATTGCCGCGTCGCTTCGCTCCTCGCAATGACGGCGAGGCGGTGGAGAGAGTAAACCTCACCGCGCCACGGCGCGGTCGGCCGTGAGGGCCTTGAAGGTGCGCAGGGCCTGGGCGTCGGCCGGGAAGGGGGAGCGGGGGACGAAGCGGCCGCGGCCGCGCTGGCCGGTGAGCTTGCCGTCCTGCCACACGCATTCGCCGCGCGAGAAGGTGTAGCGCGGGGTGGCGCTGACTTTCATGCCCTCGAAGACGTTGTAGTCGATCGCCGACTGCTGGGTCTTGGCCGAGATGGTCTTGCCGGCCTTCGGGTCCCAAACGACGATGTCCGCCTCGGCCCCCTGCTGGATCACGCCCTTGCGGGGGTAGAGGTTGAGGATGCGGGCGATGTTGGCCGAGGTGGCGGCCACGAACTCGTTCATGGTGAGCCGGCCGGTCTCGACGCCCTTTGTCCACAGCACCGAGAGCCGGTCCTCCAGCCCGCCGGTGCCGTTCGGGATCTTGGTGAAGTCGCCCATGCCGAAGCGCTTCTGTTCGGTCGTGAACGCGCAGTGGTCGGTCGCGACCACCTGCAGCGAGCCGGCGCGCAGACCGTTCCAGAGGTCGTCCTGGTGCTTCTTGTTGCGGAAGGGCGGCGACATCACCCGCTGGGCGGCGTGGTCCCAATCCGGGTTGGCGTATTCGCTGTCGTCCAGTGTCAGGTGCTGCACCAGCGGCTCGCCATAGACGCGCTGGCCGTTGGCGCGGGCGCGGGCCACCGCCTCATGCGCCTCGATGGACGAGACATGGACGATGTAGACCGGGCAGCCGGCCGCGTCCGCGATCATGATCGCCCGGTTGGCGGCCTCGCCCTCCACGCTCGGCGGGCGCGAATAGGCGTGGCCCTCCGGGCCCGTGATGCCGTCCTTGAGCAGTTTCTGCTGGAGGGCCGCCACGAGGTCGCCGTTCTCGGCGTGGACGAGCGGCATGGCGCCGAGCTCGGCGCAGCGCTGGAACGAGGCGAACATCTCCTCGTCGTTCACCATCAGCGCGCCCTTGTAGGCCATGAAGTGCTTGAATGTGGTGACGCCCTTCTCGACCACCTTGCCCATGTCGGCGCGGACCTGGTCGTTCCAGTAGGTGATGCACATGTGGTAGGCGTAGTCGGCGTAGGCGGTCTCGGACTTCTTCTCCCACTCGGCCCAGGCGTCGAGCAGCGGCTGGCCGTTTCCCGGAATGCAGAAGTCCACCACCATGGTGGTGCCGCCCGACAGCGCCGCGCGCGTGCCGCTCTCCCAGTCATCCGCCGTGGTGGTGCCCATGAACGGCATCGACAGGTGCGTATGCGGATCGATGCCGCCCGGAAACACGAAGCAGCCCTCGGCGTCCACCGTCGTGTCGCCCGAGAGGCCGTCGCCCACCGCCTTGATGTGCTCGCCCTCGATCAGCACGTCCGCCTTCCAGGTGCGGTCGGCGTTGACGACGGTTCCGTTCTTGATGAGCGTCGACATGGGCGGCTCCTGGATGGCGGTGCGTTGAGAGATGAGGGCAAGCAATCCCAAGCGCTAAGGCTTAGGTCGCCCATGTTGGGCGTCTACGATCCCCTCATCCTGAGGAGCGTCGCCCCTTGGCGATGCGTCTCGAAGGACGAGGGTTTCCAGTGGGCTCGGTCGTGGTGCGGTCTGGACCCCTCGTCCTTCGAGACGCCAGGCGAAGACGCCTGGCTCCTCAGGATGAGGGGCTTGGGAGGGGTCGGGATACCCGGCCTCACGGGACGATCTCGGCCTTGCTGAGCGCGGCCTGCAGCAGCACGTTGGCGCCGGCGGTGGCCCATTCGGGCTTGATGTCCTCGGTTTCGTTGTGGCTGATCCCGTCCACGCAGGGCGTGAAGATCATGGCGGTCGGGGCCACGCGGGCGATGTAGCAGGCGTCGTGGCCGGCGCCGGACACGATGTTGCGGTGCGTGTAGCCGAGCTTGGTCGCGGCCTCGCGCACGGCGGCCACGCAGCTCTCCTCGAAGGCGACGGGCGGGTAGTAGAAGATCTGCTTCGTGTCCTGCTCGAGCCCGATGGCGGCGCAGATCTCCGCGACGCCGGCGTGCAGCGCCTGATCCATGCCGGCCAGCACGGAATCGTCCGGGCAGCGGAAGTCGATCGTCATCCAGACCTGCCCGGGGATGACGTTGCGGGAGTTCGGGTAGGGGTTGAGCATGCCCACGGTCGCGACCGCATTGGGCGCGTTGGCGAGGCCGATCCGGTTGACGAGCTCGACCACGCGGGCCGCGCCCAACAGCGCGTCCTTGCGCACCGGCATGGGTGTGGAGCCGGCGTGGCTCTCAAAACCCGTCAGGGTGATCTCGTACCAGCGCTGGCCCTGGCCGTGGGTGACGACGCCGATGTCGAGGTTCTCGTCCTCGAGGATCGGGCCCTGCTCGATGTGCAGCTCGAAGAACGCGTGGATGGGCCGGCCGCCAACCGGCAGCTCGCCCTGGAAGCCGATGCGCTGGAGCTCGTCGCCCAGCGTTTTGCCCTCGGAATCGGTGCGCGAATAGGCGAATTCCTCGGTGTATTCGCCCGCGAACACGCCGGACGACACCATCGCGGGGGCGAAGCGCGAGCCCTCCTCGTTAGTCCAGTTGGCGACCTCGATGGGGTGCTTCGTGCGGATGTTCAGGTCCTTCAGCGTGCGCACCACCTCCAGCGCGCCGAGCACGCCTAGCACGCCGTCGAACTTGCCGCCGGTGGGCTGGGTGTCGAGGTGGCTGCCGAGCATCACGGGCGGGAGCGTGTCGTCCACGCCGGGGCGGCGGGCGAACATGTTGCCCATCCGGTCCACCGAGACGGTGCAGCCGGCCTCCTCGCACCAGCGGGTGAAGAGCTCGCGGCCCTGCTTGTCGAGGTCGGTCAGGGTAAGGCGCTTGCAGCCGCCCTTGGGCGTGGCGCCGATCTGCGCCATCTCCATGAGGCTGTCCCACAGCCGCGCGCCGTCGATGCGCACATTGCCGAGTTCGGCGCCGGCTCCGCTCATCTGCTGATCCCCTCTCGGCGGCCAAGATGGCCGCGGCGACTGACGCCGCATGCGCACGCGTGGGCTGATTTTTGTCTCCCGCACCCGCGAAGTCGAGGCTATTATGGGCCTGACCGTTTGGTCAACATTGGCCCGACGCCCGAAGCGGGTCTTTTCCCGGAGGAACCGCGTGGGGGCATCCAGCACCGCAACCAGGCCGCGCGGCGTCGCCCGGGAGGAGAACGAGCGGTTGATCCTGGAGGCCGCCGAGGCGGAGTTCGCCGAGCTGGGCTTCAAGGGCGCGACCACGGCCGCGATCGCCGCACGGGCCGCGCTGCCCAAGGCCAACGTGCACTATTATTTCCCCAGCAAGGACGACCTCTACCGCGCCGTGATGGCGCGCGTGCTGGACCGCTGGCTGGCGGCGGCGTCGTCCTTTGACGACAGCGACGATCCCGCCGATGCGCTCACGCGCTACATCGCCGCCAAGATGGAGTTGTCGCGCACCATGCCGCTCGGCTCGCGCATCTTCGCCAGCGAAATCATGCGCGGCGCGCCCGCAATCGCGGACCACCTGGAGACCACGCTCGCCGCCTGGGTGGCCGACCGCGGCGCCATCGTGCGGCGCTGGATCGCGGAGGGAAAGCTCGCCCCTGTCGATCCCAAGGTGCTGTTCATGATGATCTGGGCGACCACCCAGCACTACGCCGATTTCGCCCGCCAGATCGAGGTGCTGAACGGCGGCCGCCCGCTCAGCGACGCTCATTTCGCCGACGCGACCCGGCAGGTCGCGCAGACCATCCTGCGCGGGGTGCTTAAATAGGGGTCGAGCCACCCCCTCCCGCCGTCATCCCCGGCGGCGCGCAGCGCCGGGAAGGGGATCCAGGGCAGCCGCGCCTATGGCTCCTGGATCCCCTTCCCCTCCACGCCTCCGGCGTTCCGGCCGGGGATGACAGTTGACGGTTTTGCGCCCTGGCTGGCAGCCCTCGAGGGCTGCCGCCGCCTTACCGCCCGCCCGTGACGTTGTAGACCGCGCCCGTCACGTAGGACGCCTCGTCGGACAGCAGGAACAGGATGATGTTGGCGACCTCGTCGGCCGTTCCGGCGCGGCCGATCGGCACGGAGGGGCCGAGCTTCTCGAGGCGGCCGCCGAGGCCGGAGGACTCGTGGATCTCGGTCTCGATCAGGCCCGGCGCCACAGCGTTGACGCGCACGCCCTCCTTGCCGACTTCGCGCGCGAGGCCGAGCGTGAAGCTGTCGATCGCCGCCTTGGAGGCCGCGTACCAGACGAAATTGTCCGGCGAGCCGATCCACACCGCCGCCGAGGAAAGGTTGACGATAGAGCCGCCCGCGCCGCCATGCCGCTGCGACAGGCGCCGCACGCCCTCCTGGGCGACCAGGATCGCGCCCGTCACGTTGATGTCGATCACGCGGCGGATCTCGGCCGGGTCGGCCTCGTCGAGGCGGCTCGCCTTGCCGGTGACGCCGGCGTTGTTCACCAGACCGTCGATGCGACCCATGCGGGCGTCGACCTCCGCGAACACGCGGCTGATGTCGGCGTCCAGCGCCATGTCGCCCTGGAAGATCTCGGCCTTCGCGCCGGCCGCCCGGCAGGCCTGCGCGGTCGCCTCCGCGGCGGCTTTGTTGCCCGCATAGTTGATCGCGAGGTCGTAGCCGCGGGACGCGGCGAGGCGCGCGACCGCGGCCCCGATGCCGCGGCTGCCGCCGGTGATGAGAAGCAACGGACGCTTGGCCATGAGGGCTCCCTGATCGCTGCGTGCGGTTGGTCCGGACGCTGGTTCTTGAAAGTGAAAGGGCCCCGCCTCGCCGGCAGGGCCCCCGTTTGTCAGCTCTTCACCGCGCCGGCCGTGAGGCCGCCGACCATGTACTTCTTCACCGCGTAATACATGGCGGCGGGCGGCAGGGCGTAGATCAGGCCCGTGGTCATCAGCAGCTCCCAGGGCGAATCGTCAGCCGCCAGGAAGTTGCCGAGCGCCACCGGCAGCGTGATCGTCGAGTCCTTGGACAGGAGCAGGAACGCGTAGAGATACTCGTTCCAGGCCAGCAGCACCGCATAGGTGCCCACCGCCACCAGCGAGGGCAGCATCAGCGGGATGTAGACCAGCCGGAAGAGCTGCATCGGCGTCGCCCCGTCCATGATGGCGGCTTCGTCGAGCTCGGCCGGCAGCTTGTCGGAAGCCTGCTTCAGCACCCAGATCGCATAGGGCGACGCGATCGTCACCATCGCGAGGATCAGCGCCCACTGGCTGTTCAGCAGCCCGTAGAGGCCCATGGTCCGGTACATCGGCACGGCCAGGAACGCGGCCGGAATGAAATAGGTGAACAGCGCCATGTTGAGCACCGTCCGCCCGCCCTTCACCTTCAGGCGCGAGATCGAGAACGCCGCGAAGGTGGCGACCAGCAGCGTCAGCGCGCCGGTCGCGGCCGCGATGAACACCGAGTTGAACAGCTGCTGCCAGAACAGATGGAGAAAATAGTGCTTCTGGCCGAACACGACCTCGAAGTTGCGCAGGGTCGGGTTCTTGGGCCACAGCGCGCCCGAGAAGGCGGACTGCTTGTCCGAGAACGCGAACAGGCACAGGTGGTAGATCGGCAGCAGCGTCCAGATCAGCACCGGGATGCCGACCAGCAGCAGCTTGGCCTCGTTGGTGGCGGTCCGAAAGAAGGTTTTCACGGGCTCAGGCCTTCACTTCGAGAGACGCTTCATCATCACGTAGACGAGCGGCAGGATGATCGGCAGGGCGCACACGATGGTGGCCATCGAGAGGTCGACCTGGTCGAGCCGCAGGTAGCGGATCCCGAGCGTCGCCAGCACATGCGTGAGGTCGGCCGGTCCGCCGCCGGTGAGCAGGTAGACGCTGTTGAAGTCGCCCAGCGTCCAGATCATCGAGAGGATCGTGCAGGTCAGGTAGAGCTGCTGCATCGACGGCCAGGTGATGAACCGGAACTTCTGCAGGTTGCTGGCGCCGTCCACGGACGCGGCCTCGTAGAGGTCGTTCGAGATCGCCAGGCGGCCGGCGAGCAGGATCAGCGTCCAGAACGGCAGCGACTTCCAGATATGCATCAGGATCGAGAGAAACAGCGCAAGCTGCGGGTCGTTCAACCAGTTCGGGCCGTCATCGCCGGTGAGGCGAAAGATGAGCTGGTTGATGACGCCCCATTCGGGGTTGAGCATGAACCGGACCGACAGGATGGTCGGTATCGACGGCACCGCCCAGGGCAGGATGAAGATCACCGAGAGGGCCTTCACCCATTTGCGCTCGTTCATGAAGAACCCTGACAGCAGCAGGGCCACGACCATCTTCAGGTTGATGCCGATGATCAGGAACGCGAGCGTGTTGAAGATCGACCGGATGAAGATCGGGTCGTTGAACAGGTGGACATAGCTCTCCGGCTTGTGGGCGAGCCAGAACGCGTAGAACACCGGGTAGACGACAAACAGCGCGAAGATCAGCAGGTAGGGGGCCACCATCAGGATGCCCCAGAACTGCCAGGAGGTCATGCCCTGCTTCTCGGGGGCGACGACGCCGGCGTGGGGGTCGGAGAGGCTTGCGGTGGTCATCGTGGGGGCCCTTGTGAAAGCGGCGGTCGCCCGGGTCAGGCGGCCACCGTTAAGTTTTTTCGTTTCCGTCGGCCGAGAGTTCCGGCCGATCCGATGCTCCAAGGCCCTCATCCTGAGGAGCCATGCGCAGCAGGGCGTCTCGAAGGACGAGGGGTCCAGATCGCTGGACCTTTGAAGCCCACTGGAAACCCTCGTCCTTCGAGACGCATCGCCAAGCGGCGATGCTCCTCAGGATGAGGGTATTCTGGTGTATTGCCGGGCGCTCAGACCCTGATGGATTCCAAGCGCCTGGACAGGCTCTCGGGAGGGTTGCTCCCGAGAGCCGTGGTCGTCGGCTCAGCTGCCGGCGACTTCCTTGATGCGGGCGATCAGCTCGTCCGTGGCCTTCTCGACCGGCACCTTCTCGTTGACGATGCGGTTGGCGGCCTTGGCCCAGACGTTCTCGTTGTTCAGCACGGTGAACTTGTAGTTCTTGGTGAACTCGAACGTCACGGTGCCGGACTTGTACTGGTTGTAGACCGACTTGCGATGCGGGTCAGCCTGCCAGAACGGGCTCTCCTGCCCGGCCTTGGTCACCGAGAACCAGCGGCCGAGAGCGCCTTCCACGTAAGGCTTCAGGTTGTCTTCCTGCAGCAGGAAGGCCACGAAGTCCTTGGCGAGCTTCTTCTGCTTGGCCTGCTCGAACACCACGCCCACCTTCACGGCGGTGCGGTACTTCATCGGCGAGCCGTCCGGCTTGTTCGGGAAGCCGGCCGTGCGGATCAGGCTGTCGTAGTTCTTCTTCGCCTGGTCGCGCTGTTCCTGGGTCAGGGTCGCGTTGTTGGCGTCGTCGAGCCACTTGGCGGCGATCGAGATGGTGGCGTTGTGGGTCAGCACCGTCGTCTTGTTGTGGAAGGCGACGTTGTTGTCCGGGTCCTTCCAGGACGTGGCCGACGGCGGCACGCAGCCCTTGGTGTAGGGAGCCGTGTAGTCCGACAGGGCGCCCATCAGGCCCTTCTTGACGTTCGGGTCGTCGAGCAGGAGCTTGCCGTTGTCGTCGACCAGCTTGACGTTATAGGCGTCCATGAAGGTCAGGAACGAGTAGAAGCTGTCCGACGAATCGACGCCCAGCGGCTGGCCGATGCCATACGCGCGCGTGCCCGAAGCCTTGCGGAAGCCGGGCTGGACCTTGTCGCACCAGAAGTTCCAGTAGCCGGACCAGTCCTTCGGAATGTCGCTTTCCTTGAAGCCGGCCTGCTCGAGCATGTCGATCCAATACTCGATATGCATCGTCTGCTGCTTGAGCGGGAAGGCGTAGTAGGCCTGCTTCTTGGTCTTGTCGTTGTAGAGCCAGGTGGTCTCGACCGTGTTGGGGGCGAACTGGCCCTTCAGCGGCTCGATCACGCTCGAGATGTCCTCGAGGCGTCCTTCGAACGCCCACTTGGCCGCGACCTGGAAGTCGTACACGTCGGCATAGGCCACGTCCGGCGGGCTGCCGGCGTCCAGCGCCGAGACCGTCTTCGGGATCATGTCCTGCACGGCGTACTGGGACAGGTCCACTTTCACGCCGGACTTGGCCTCGAACTTCTTGATGGCCTCGAAGAGCGCGTCGTCCTCGGCCTTGTAGAAGCCCTTCACCCACCACACGGTGAGCTTTTCCTGGGCGAACGCCTGTCCGCCGGCGGCCAGCAAGGCCGCGGACGCGACGGCGCCCATGATAACTTTCTTCATCGTTCCCTCCCAAAGGGTCCCATGCTTGTGCCGGGGTCGTTGGCCGCCGATGGGGCGCGAAACGGCGCGCTTCTCGGCGGAGCCTGCGGGTTGCAACCGCAGATGGCCCCTCTCGACCGGCTGGCCGCACTCTAAGCGTATCGAACCGATTAAGTCCAGACCGGCTGCACGGCTGCCATGCGTCTGGCGCGGCATTGCGGGTAATTTCGGGTAAAAACGACCGCGAAGCGAGCCGCTCCGTGATCGTTGTTTCGGAACGACCGCACATGTATCGATTGAATAAGGCCGCACCGCTTGTCGGCCGCCTTGGAGGATGCGTCCCGTGCCTGAGCCGACCGGCCCCATCGCGATCTATGTCGACGCGGACGCCTGCCCGGTGAAGGCCGAGATCTACAAGGTCGCGGAGCGCCACCGGCTGAAGGTCTTCGTGGTCGCCAACAGCTTCATGCAGATCCCGCGCGACCCGATGATCGAGCGCGTGCTGGTGGCCGCCGGCCCCGACGCCGCCGACGACTGGATCGCGGAGCGCGCCGCGCGCGGGGCCATCGTGATCACGGCCGACATCCCGCTGGCGAGCCGCTGCATCAAGGCCGGCGCCGACGTGATCGGCCCCACCGGCAAGCCCTTCACGACCGACTCGATCGGCATGGCGCTCGCCACCCGCAATCTGATGGAGGATTTGCGCTCCACCGGCGAAGTCACGGGCGGCCCAAGGCCCTTCGCCGCCAAGGACCGCTCGACGTTTTTATCAGCGCTCGACCTCGCCATCGTCCGCCTGAAGCGAGCGGGCTTCGGGGGCTAGGCGCGCTCTCGCAATGATGTCAGGGTGTTCCGAACGCAGAAACCCCAGAGCAGCGTAAGGCCGGCGCGTCGACGCACCTCGCCGTCATTGCGAGCGCCAGCGAAGCAATCCAGTCTAACTGCCGGGCGATAGGCTGGATTGCTTCGCCTCCGGCTCGCAATGACGGGAGGGTGTCTCGGACGTTTCAGCCCATCGCCATGGGCCATGGGCCGAGATGGCGCCCGGTCCCCTGGATCCCCTTCCCGGCGCTTTGCGCCGCCGGGGATGACGGAGAGATTAGAGCTCTTGTGCGGGGATACGGAACGCGGCCCCTAGAAAAACAGCCAGGTGATCGCCCCGAACAGCGGCATCAGGATCACGATCGTCCAGCCCATGTAGCCGAAGAAGCTCGGCATCTTGACGCCGCCCTGCCGGGCGATGGCGTAGACCATGAAGTTCGGCGCGTTGCCGATATACGTGTTCGCGCCCATGAACACGGCGCCGAGCGAGATGGCCGCCAGCGTGGAGGCGAGCGGGCCCATGAGCCGGGCCGGGTCGCCGCCCGCGAGCTCGAAGAACACCAGATAGGTGGGCGCGTTGTCGAGAAACGACGACAGGATGCCGGTGAGCCAGAAATAGGCGGCCGGCGACGGCGAGCCGTCCGGTCGCGTCACCAGCCCGACCAGCGGCGCGAACACGCCGTCGCGGCCGGCCTGCAGCATCGCGATCACCGGGATGATGCAGGTGAAGATGGCGGCGAAGAGCTTGGCCACTTCGAGGATTGGCTCCCACTGGAAATCGTTGGCGCGGCGGTGCTCGGGCCGCGTCACCGCGATCGACACGCAACCCACCACCACCATGGTGAGGTCCCGCAGCACGTTCTGCAGCGGCAGGTGGACGCCCAGCACATTGAGCTCGATCCCGGGCTTCCACAGCCCGCTCAGCAGGATGGCGGCGACCGCCACGGCGATCAGCGCGAGGTTCACCGTGCCGTGCAGCCGGATGGGCTTGTCGGGCGTGGGATCGCGCATCGCCCGGAAGGCGGCGTCGCGACGGTAGAACCACAGGTCAATGGCCAGGAACAGCGCCAGCAGCACGCCCACGGCGAACAACGTCTCGGGCCACAGCGTCTTGCCGGTCCAGAAGAAGTCGACGCCGCGCAGGAAGCCGAGGAACATCGGCGGATCGCCGAGCGGCGTCAGCGAGCCGCCGATGTTGGACACCAGGATAATGAAGAACACGAAGACGTGGACGTTGTGCAGCCGGTTGTCGTTGGCGCGCAGCAGCGGCCGGATCAGGATCATCGACGCGCCCGTGGTGCCGATCACGCTCGCCATAGCGGAGCCGGCGCCGAGCAGGCCGGCGTTCATCAGCGGCGACCCGTGGATGTTGCCCGCCACCACGATGCCGCCCGCCGCCGTGAACAGGGCGAACAGCATCAGGATGAACGGCATGTACTCGGTGAGCAGCGTATGCAGGATCGCGCCCGACGCGACGCCGACCCCCTGCGTGAGCAGCAGCGGCACGGCCGCGAGCAGCGACCAGCCGAGCGCGATCTTGCCGTAATGGGCGTGCCACGCATGGGCGAAGAGCAACGGCCCGAGCGCGATCGACAGGAGGATGCCCGCGAAGGGCAGGGCCCAGACGATCCCGAGCCTGGCGCCCTCGAGGCCCTCCGCCGCGAAAGCCGGGGCGGCTTGCAGCACGAGCATCGGGAGGGCGGCGAGAAGCGTCCGGGGTATCATGCAGGGTCCTTCACGGTGGGGGCGCGGCCATTGAACAGGATTGCAGAGTAGCCAACAACGTCCCGCCGATTGAAAGAGGTTAAGGCGCGTTAAGGTTCTGTTCAGGACGTTGGCCGCACGCTATGGCTTCCAGGCCTTGCGTCGATCGGTGGAACATGTGCCGCTTTCTCGCCTACCGGGGTGAACCGGTCTTCATGGAAGACCTCGTGAGCGCCCCGTGCCACTCGCTCGTGCACCAGTCGCTGCACGCCGAGGAGGCCAAGACCGGCACCAACGGCGACGGCTTCGGCATCGGCTGGTACGCGACCCGGCCAGAGCCGGGCGTGTACCGCGAGCTGCGGCCGGCCTGGTCGGACGAGAACCTCCAGTCGCTCTGCGCGCAGGTGCGTTCGGGCCTGTTCTTCGCGCATGTGCGCGCCGCCACCGGCACCGCGACCACGCGGGCCAATTGCCACCCCTTCGTGCAGGGGCGGTGGATGTTCATGCACAACGGCCAGATCGGCGGCTACCACACGGTGCGGCGCAAGCTGGAGGCCATGATCCCGGACGCGCTCTACGAGGCGCGCGGCGGCACCACGGACAGCGAGGCCATCTTCCTGGCCGCGCTGGCGGATGGGCTGGAGGAGGATCCCGTCGGCGCGATGGCCCGCACGGTGTCGCGCGTCGCCGCCCTGATGCAGGCCGCCGGCGTGCGCGAGGCGCTGCGCTTCACGGCGGCGCTCACGGACGGCGAGGATCTCTACGCTTTCCGCTGGGCCAGCGACGGCAAGCCCGCCACGCTCTACTGGCGCGACCTCGGCGACCGGCTGATCATCGTGTCCGAGCCGCTGGACCGGGCCCAGCCCGGCTGGCTGGAAGTGCCGCGCTCCTGCGTGCTCACGGCCCGCAAGGGCGCGCAGCCCGCGCTGCAGTGCATGGACGAGGCGATCACGCGCGCGGCGGCTTGAGAGCCGCGGGCCTGAGAGCTAGATCGCGCCCAGCCGGTAGAACGCCGTCGCGTTGCCGCCGAAGATCGCCAGCCGTTCGCCGGCGCTGCATGCGGCCGTGAGCTCCTCGGCGGCGTCCACCCAGCGCCGGTAGCCGGACGCCAGCGTGCACACCGGCCAATCGGAGCCCCATAGCAGCCGGCCGGGGCCGAAGCACTCCATGAGATGGTCCACATAGGGCCGCAGCTTGTCGACGGACCAGTCCGGCCCCGCCTCGGTGACGAGCCCCGACAGCTTGCACAGCGCCCGCGTGTCGCGCGCCAGCGCCCGCATGTCCTTCGCCCACTCGTCGAACTCGCCGGCCCGGATGCGCGGCTTGGCGCCGTGGTCGATCACGACCCGCAGCTCCGGATAGCGGCCCAGCAGGGCCAGCAGGTTGGGCAGGTGCTCGGGCTTCACCAGCGCGTCGAAGGCGAGGTCGTGCGCCACCAGGCTGCGGAACGCCCAGTCGAGCTCCTGCTTCAGCATCCAGTCCACGTCCGGGATGTCCTGGATCATGGGCCGGAAGCCCTTGAGCTTCTTGTGCCGGGCGAGCCGGTCCACATGCGCCAGGGCGTTCGGGTCGGCGAAGTCCACCCAGCCGACCACGCCGAGCACCCAGTCGGTCGCGTCCGCCAGCCCGAGCATGTACTCGGTCTCCTCCACGGTCGGGGCGGCCTGCACCAGCACGGTGCCGCCGACGCCGGTCTCCTCGATCAGGAACTCCAGGTCGTCGGGGCCGAACGGCCGGTACAGCGTCTGCAGCTCCGGCGTGAGCCAGCCATAATCGCCGCGGCTGGGGTTCCAGAAGTGCTGGTGCGAGTCGATTCGAAGCGTCATGGGGCCACTGTCCGCGCGCAAATGAGGCTGGGCGATGGCCGCGGGGGTCGGCCGCAAGGAATGGGCGTCTGGCGCTAATCAGGGCGAACGACGCCCTTCTTCAGCAGAATATTGCCATAAAGCCGCGTTTCCCCGCTCACCACCACGGCGAAGGCCTTCCGGACGCGCTCATAGAACGCGAAGCGCTCCAGCGAGGCCAGCCGGAAGGATGCACCCTCGCGTGCGACGATCACGCGACGGAACTCGTCGAAGATCGGCATCTCGGCCCCGGCGTCGCCCACCACCTCCATGCGCCACGCCGCTTCCGGAACGAAGTCGTCCAGCGGCAGCACCGACAGCACGGCGTCCAGCACCCGCGTCGCCGGGAGGCCGTCGAGCCGGATCACCGGCCGGCCCATGGCGGCGGCCGGAAAATTCGTGTCCACGATCGCGATGTCGTCGCCGTGTCCCATGGCGCGCAGCGTGGCCAGCAGGTCGGGCCCGAGAATGGGATCCAATCCCTTGAGCATGTCGTTCCCCCCGGCGACGGCGCCGGCTCCATTCGGCGAGCCGCGGCCTTTCCGCCTCAATCGCGTGCATGTTAGGAAGCCTGCCCGCGCGTCCGCAATCACTATCGCCAAGTTTCAGGAGAAGCCCCCCATGGCGTCCAAGCTCGACCAGCTCAAGTCCATGACCGTCGTGGTGGCGGACACCGGCGACATCGAGGCCATCCGGGCCTTCAAGCCGACCGATTGCACCACCAACCCGTCGCTGATCCTCAAGGCCGCCCAGATGCCCGCTTATGCGGGGCTCGTCGACGAGGCGGTGAACTGGGGCCGTCGCCAGGGCTCGGGCGACGCCGCCGTGTCCGCCATCGCGGACCGCCTCGCGATCACGTTCGGCGCGGAGCTGAGCAAGATCGTGCCCGGCCGCGTCTCCACCGAGGTGGACGCGGATCTCTCCTTCGACACGCAGGCCTCCGTCGCCAAGGGCCGCGGCATCATCAAGGCCTATGAGGAGCGGGGCGTCAGCCGCGACCGCATCCTGATCAAGATCGCCTCCACCTGGGAGGGCATTCGCGCCGCCGAGATCCTCCAGGCCGAGGGCATCGACTGCAATCTCACGCTGCTGTTCTCGCTCGTGCAGGCGGCCGCCGCCGCGGAGGCTAAGGCCTTCCTGATCTCGCCCTTCGTGGGCCGCATCCTGGATTGGCACGCCAAGGCCGAAGGCCGCGCCTTCACGGCCGAGGAAGACCCAGGCGTGCTCTCCGTGCGCAAGATCTACAGCTACTACAAGCGCCACGGCTACGAGACGGTCGTGATGGGCGCGTCCTTCCGCAACATCGGCGAGATCGAGGCGCTGGCCGGCTGCGACCGCCTCACCATCGCGCCCGCGCTGCTGCAGGAACTCGCCGCCGACGAGGGAACGCTGGCCCGCAAGCTCGATCCCGACACCGCCGGCCGCTCCGGCGACGAGCGCATCGCCACCGACGAGCCCAGCTTCCGCTTCGCCCTCAACGAAGACCCGATGGCGACCGAAAAGCTCGCCGAAGGCATCCGCCAGTTCGCCAAGGACATGCGCGCCCTGCACGCCGTGATCGCGCAGAAGCTCGCGCAGGCCGCGTAGGGCGGGGTTGCCCCGGAGACACTTGGGGCCACCACAATCCCCTCATCCTGAGGAGCAGGCCCGCTCGGGCCTGCGTCTCGAAGGACGAGGGACTCCAGCCCGTTTGAACGGCTGAGCGCTCTGGACCCCTCGTCCTTCAAGACGCCATGCGCGGCATGGCTCCTCAGGATGAGGGGCGTTGAGGTGCTCCCGCATCGGCATAATCACACAACAGCGGCCGCGCCCCGAAGGGCGCAGCCGTATATTTCTCTCCCGACGAACGGGATCCCGCTCAGCCCGGGAACGTGTAGGCCGTCTTCACCGTGGTGTAGAACTCGCGCGCATAGGCGCCCTGTTCGCGCGAGCCGTAGCTCGAGCCCTTCCGGCCGCCGAACGGCACGTGGTAGTCCACGCCCGCGGTCGGCAGGTTCACCATGATCATGCCGGCCTCGCTGTTGCGCTTGAAGTGCGAGGCGTATTTCAGGCTGGACGTGCAGATGCCGGACGACAGCCCGAACTCGGTGTCGTTGGCCATGGCCAGCGCCTCGTCGTAGCTCTGCACCCGGATCACGTTCGCGACCGGCCCGAAGACCTCCTCGCGCGAGATGCGCATGTCGTTGGTGGTCTCGGTGAACAGCGCCGGCTGCAGGTAGAAGCCGGGGGTCTCGCGGTTCAGGAGCTCGCCGCCCCAGGCCAGCTTGGCCCCTTCTTCCTTGGCGATGCCGATATATTTCAGGTCCTGGTCGAGCTGGCCTTGGTCCACCACCGGGCCGATATGGGTGCCGGGCTTCAGGGCGTCGTCGATCACGAGACCCTTGAGGCGCTCCACGCAGGCTTCCACGAACTTGTCATGGATGCCGGCCTGCACGATGAGCCGCGACGAGGCCGTGCAGCGCTGGCCGGTGGAGAAGAAGGCGCCGTTCACGGCCACTTCCACTGCGACCTTGAGGTCGGCGTCGTCCAGCACCACGAGCGGGTTCTTGCCGCCCATCTCGAGCTGCAGCTTCTTCATGCGGGTTCCGCCGATGGCGGCCGCCGCGACCTTGCGGCCGGTCGGCACCGAGCCCGTGAACGTGATGGCGTCCACGTCCTTGTGGTCGAGAATGACCTGGCCGACTTCCGAGCCGCGGCCCATCACGAGGTTCAGCACGCCCTTGGGCAGGCCGGCGCGGTTGAGGATGTCGACGATCGCCCAGGAGCAGCCGGGCACGAGGTCGGCGGGCTTGATCACCACGCAGTTGCCGTAGGCCAGCGCCGGCGCGATTTTCCAGGACGGGATCGCGATGGGGAAGTTCCAGGGCGTGATCATGCCGATCACGCCGACCGGCTCGCGCGTCATGTCGACTTCGACGCCCGGGCGCACGGAGGCGAGCTTCTCGCCCGAGAGCCGCAGGCACTCGCCGGCGAAGAACGCGAAGATCTGCCCGGCGCGCACGGTCTCGCCGACGCCCTCGGCCAGGGTCTTGCCCTCTTCGCGCGACAGGAGCCGGCCGAGCTCGTCCTTGCGGGCCAGGATTTCGTCCGAGGCCTTCTTCAGGATCTCGTAGCGTTCCTGCGGGGTGGAGCGCGCCCAGGCCGGGAACGCGGCCTTGGCTGCCGCGATGGCCTCCTCGGCCTGCTGCTTGGAGGCGCGCACATACTCGCCCACCACGTCCTTGGTGTTGGACGGGTTGATGTTGGGATTGACGGAGGCGCCTTCGACCCACTCGCCGGCGATGAGATTCTTGAAGGGTGCGTTCATGGCGATGTCCTGTATGTGGTCCAAGGATTGACGAGAGTAAGTTCAAGTCCGGCGAAATCGCGCTCGTTCCGGGTGACGAGCGGCATGCCATGTTTCAGTGCGATGGATGCAATTTGCAGGTCCAAGGCAGGCTTTTCGGCGCCGGCTTTACGCAGACGCGCTCTAAGACGGCCCCAGATCATCGCAGCGTCCCGGTCGTACTGCAGAATGCGGCCGTCGAATAGTTGCACGAGGCGTTCGAACCAGAGCTGGAATTCCCGCTTCCGCCGTCCGGCGGGCAAGCTCTCGATTCCGAACGCGACCTCTCCGATCGTCACTGACGACGTATACAGCTGGTCGAAAGCCTGGGTCGCCATCCATTGCTGAACGGCGGCCTCGGCGCCCAAGCGGCCGAACTCTCCGACGACGTTCGTGTCCAGCAGCAGCATGGTCAGAAAGCAAAGTCGCGATCGGGCGGCAGTGTGTCGCGACCGAAGTCGAGCGGCTCGCCTTCCGGTATCAAGGTCTGCAGGTCGCGATACACGTCCAGCGCCGTCGGCCCCGCCGCCGACTGATTTCGAACGATCTGCCGCAACGCTTCGGCTGCCTCGCCTTGCTGCCGCAAGATTTCCGCCGCGCGACGGATTACCGGCGCGTCGCTTTCCCGAACCGTCACTTCCACCCTGCGAACGCCCCGGGAGGCCGCGCGCTCACGATGGTTCTTGACGCGCTGGGGAGTTGTCACGAGCTTGTCCTCGATTATTCCGGATACGTTACCGGAACGCCGCGCGTCCGTCCATCACAGCAGCCCGCGGCGGGCAAGGCTGCGCATCAGGTGCGAGGTCCCGAAGGTCCAGGGCGGGCATTTGTCGGTGTGCTGCATCCGGTTGACGAGGCTACCCAGCCACGGCGTCGCAATCGTGACGATGTCGCCGATCTTGTGCGTGAATCCCTGGCCGGGCGCGTCGCGATCGTCGATGGGGGCGAACAGCGTGCCGGTATAGAGAATGGCGCCGTCCGGATACTGGTGGTGCTTGCCCAGCATCTGGCCGGCCAGATCCTCGAAGGAGCGGCTGATCTTGCCGAGCGAGGAATGGCCTTCCAGCCGGTAGCCCTCCGGCCCTTCCACGACCAGGGTGAGCTCGGCCTGGCGCAGGTCCTCCACCGAGAAGCTGGCGTCGAAGAACCGGATGAACGGCCCCACCGTCGCGGAGGCGTTGTTGTCCTTGCACTTGGCCAGCAGAAGCGCCGAGCGGCCCTCGACGTCGCGCAGGTTGACGTCGTTGCCGAGCGTGGCGCCGACGATTTTGCCGGCGGACGACACCACCAGCACGGCCTCGGGCTCGGGGTTGTTCCAGGTCGACATGGGATGGAGGCCGGCATCGACGCCCGTGCCCACCGCCGACATGGGCGGGGCCTTTGTGAAGATCTCGGCGTCCGGGCCGATGCCGACCTCGAGATACTGGCTCCACGAGCCCTGGTCGATCAGCGTCTGCTTCAGCCGCATGGCCTCGGGCGAGCCGGGCACCAGCTTGGAGAAGTCCTCGCCCACCATGCTGACGATCTGCTCGCGGATGCCGGTGGCCGCGGCCGGGTCGCCCTTGGCGCGCTCCTCGATCACGCGCTCCAGCATCGAGATCGCGAAGGTTACGCCCGCGGCCTTGATGGCCTGCAGGTCGTTGGGGGCCAGCAGCCAGGGCCTCGTGTCGTCGCGGTTGTCCGGAACCGTGTTGTCCAGGATGGCGTCGAGATCGCCGATGCGCTCGCCCTTCTCCTCCGCGAGGGCGCGGGCCGGATCGGGCATTTCGCACAGGTCCCGCATGGTCGGGAACGCGCGCGTCACGTCGAACACGCCGTCCGGCCGGATCGCCACGATCGCGGGTCCCGAGACGTCCGGGCGCCACACGCGGCCCGCGAGCGCGCCGCGGGCGCCGTCATGCGGAAGGGTGGTGGCGCTGTCGAGCTTGAGGCGGGCCATGGTCGCTCCCTAAATCGTTTATTATGGCGGGGTTTAGCACCTCCGGCGCGCTCTGGCGAGATCGCGGCCCCGCACCGCGCGCAATGCAGCGGCGCGGACGATCACACAAGGTCAGGAGCAAAGCGGAAACCTCACCGCGCGCCCGGCGCGAAGCGCCACCCTCCCCTCGAGGGGGGAGGGTCGACGGGCGAAGCCCGGCGGGGTGGGGTGCGGCCGGGGACGGGCTCAGGTTCGTCAAACCCCGCCTCACGCCCAGCTTCACCCCACCCCGCCGCTGCGCGGCGACCCTCCCCTCAAGGGGAGGGTGGCGCTTCGCGCTCTGCTCCGGATCGCGTTAACGAGGCGCGCTCCCGGCCGTGAGCGTCACAACCGTCACAAATCCGAAACGCCTATAACGTGCATTGCGCAGGTTGAAAAATTCGTTCTAGCATCCGGCATTCCGGACGTTAGCCCGGGGCATAAACGAGGCGGCTGAGCCGCCCGCAGAGGAGGACACCCATGAGACATTCCTGGCTCGTCGCCGGGTTCGCGGCCGTTTCGGCTGCGTTCGTCCAGCCCGCCGCCGCTCAGCAGCCCACCATTCCGATCATCGTCAAGGACACGACCTCCTTCTACTGGCAGATCGTGCTCGCCGGCGCGCGCAAGGCCGGGCAGGACCTGAACGTGAAGGTGCCGGAGCTCGGCGCGCAGTCCGAGGCCGACATCAACGGCCAGATCGCGATCCTCGAGAACGCCGTCTCCACCAAGCCGGCCGCCATCGTGATCTCGCCCACCCAGCGCGCCGCGCTCGGCAAGCCGATCGACGAGGCCGCCAAGTCGGTGAAGATCGTCGGCATCGACTCGGCCGCCGACTCCAAAGCCTTCACGTCCTTCCTCACCACCGACAACGTGCAGGGCGGGCGCATCGCGGCCGACGGCCTCGCGGCGGCGATCACCAAGAAATACGGCAAGGCCGAAGGCGAAGTGGCGCTCATCACCCACCTGCCGGGCGTCGGCTCGCTGGACGAGCGCGCCAAGGGCTTCAAGGAGCAGCTGGCGTCCAAGTATCCGGGCATCAAGCTGGCGGCCGACAAGGTGTCGGACGGCACCGCCAATGGCGGCCTCAACATCACCACCGACCTGCTCACCGCCTTCCCGAACCTGCGCGGCATCTTCGCGTCCAACCTCATCCAGGCCCAGGGCGCGATCCAGGCGATCGCCGAGTCCAAGGCGCAGGACAAGGTGAAGCTCGTCGGCTTCGATAGCGACGACAAGCTCGTGAAGGCGCTCAAGGACGGCGTGATGGCCGCCACCGTCGTGCAGGACCCGTTCCGCATGGGCTATGACGGCGTTAAGACCGCGCTCGCGGCCTCCAAGGGCGAGAAGGTGGAAGCGTTCGTGGACACCGGCGCGAACCTGATCACGGGCGAGAACATGAACGGCGCCCGCGCCCAGGAGCTGCTGAACCCGAAGGTCAAGTAAGCCGCGGTTCAGAAACGACAGCGCCGCCCGGCTGCTTCGGCGCCCGGGCGGCGGACGCGTCTTTCCCCCCAGCCGGAACAGCGCCCGTGTCCGCCATCGCCGAATCTCAGCCTGCCGTCGAAACGGCCTTCGCGGGCCCCATCCTCGAGCTGCGCAAGCTCGAGAAGCGCTACACCGGCACGCATGCGCTGAAGCCCGCCGACCTCGCCTTCGAGGCGGGCGAAGTGCACGCCATCGTGGGCGAGAACGGCGCCGGAAAGTCCACGCTGATTAAGCTGCTCACGGGCGTGACCCCGCGCACGGCGGGCGAGATCATCTGGAAGGGCGAGCCCACCAATCTCTCCACCCCCAACGAGGCTATCGCGCTCGGCATCAACGCCGTGCACCAGGAGGTGGTGCTCTGCCCGCACCTCACGGTGGCGGCCAACATCTTCCTGGGCGACGAGAAGACCTCGCCGGGCGGCCTGCTGCGCGACCGCGCCATGGTGCGCGCGGCGCAAAAGATCCTCGACGACCTCGGCTTCGCGCTGCCTGCGGGCGCGCTGTTGTCCACGCTCACCATCGGCCAGCAGCAGCTCATCGCCACCGCGCGCGCGGCGACGCGCGGCACCCGGTTCCTGATCTTCGACGAACCGACTGCCTACCTCACCCGGCAGGAGGCCGCGCAGCTCTTCGCGCTGATCCGCCGCCTCAAGGCGCAGGGCGTCACGGTGGTCTATATCAGCCACCGCATGGAGGAGATCTTCGAGCTCGCCGACCGCGTCTCGGTGCTGCGCGACGGCACGCTGGTGGGCACCCGTCGGGTGGCCGAAACCAGCGACGCCGAGCTGATCGGCCTGATGATCAACCGTTCCATCGAGCAGGTCTATCACAAGGACGCGTTCACGCCCGGCGCCCCGATCCTCGAAACCCGCTGCCTGAGCGGCCGCGGGTTCGAGGACGTGTCGCTCACCGTGCGCGAAGGCGAGATCGTCGGCCTCTACGGGCTGATCGGCGCCGGCCGCAGCGAGTTCGTGATGGGCGTCTATGGCCGCGAGCCGCCCACCGGCGGCGAGGTGCTCTGGCGGGACCAGCCGGTGTCGATCCGCTCGGAGCGCGACGCCATCGCACTCGGCATGGCGCTGGCGCCCGAGAGCCGCCGCGACCAGGGGCTCTGCCTCAATCTCGGCGTCGGCCACAATCTCAACCTGCCGGTGTTCGACCGCCTCACGCGCGGGCTCACGATCTCGGGCCGGCAGGAGCGCGCCGCCGCCGACCGGCAGATCGCCGACCTGCGCATCAAGACCGCGAGCCGCAACGCGCTGGCGCTCAGCCTGTCTGGCGGCAACCAGCAGAAGATCGTGATCGGCAAGTGGCTGAACCACGGGGCCAAGCTCTTCATCTTCGATGAGCCCACCGTGGGCGTGGATGTCGGCACCAAGGCGGAGATCTACCGGCTCTTCGGCGCGCTGCTGTCAAAGGGCGCCGGCATCCTCCTCGTGTCCTCTTACCTGCCGGAAGTCTACGAGCTGGCCGACCGCCTCCATGTGTTTCGGGCCGGCCGGCAGATCGCCAGCCACGGTTTCAAGGCCGCCAGCCACGAGCAGATCCTCACCGAGGCCATCGGCGTCTGAGCCGTCCCGAAACCCCCATGCCCCGCCAGCAGGAACCCGCATCATGACCGACACCGCGAGCACGCTGGGCGCGCCGAAAACCAGGTTCGAGTTCTCGCGCCTGCTCGGCCTCACGCTGGTGGGCGTGCTTCTAGCGATGTTCGCGTTCCTGGCCTGGAAGACCTCCACCTTCGCGACGCCGGGCAACATCTCCAACCTGGCGCGCCAGGGCGCGATCTTCGCCATCCTGGCGCTGGGCCAGACCTTCGTGATCATCACGGCCGGCATCGACCTCTCGGTCGGCGCGGTCGCGAGCTTCATCACCGTGGTGGTCGCAATGCTGATCCAGAGCGTCGCGCCCGGCATCGCGGCGGGGCTCACGGGCGTCGGACTGCCGGAGGCGGCCGCCAATGGGCTGGCGCTGTGGATCGTGATCCTCGCCTCGCTGCTGCTCGGCATGGCGATCGGGGCGTTTCACGCCTTCGGGGTGGTGAAGATGGGCCTTCCGCCCTTCATCATCACGCTCGCGACCTTCACGGCGCTGCGCGGCGTCGGCCTGCTGATGACCAACGGCTCCACCATCAACGTCACCAACGATGCCTTCACGGGCTTTTCCCGCGGGGAGGTGCTGGGCGTTCCCAACCTGTTCGTGGTGGTGATCGTCGTCGCGGTGCCGGCCTTCGTGTACCTGCACCTGAGCAAGTGGGGCCGCTACCTCTATTCGGTGGGCTCCAACCCCGAGGCCGCGCGCCTGTCGGGCGTCAACGTCAACGCCGTCACGGCCACCGCCTACATCCTGTCGTCGCTCTGCGCCGCGATCGTCGGCGTGATGCTGGCCTCCCGCACCGGCACCGGCAACGCCACCCAGGCGATCGGCTTCGAGCTGGAGGCCATCGCGGCCTCTGTGATCGGCGGCACCAGCCTGTTCGGGGCCATCGGCTCGGTGTGGGGTCCGCTGCTCGGCGCCTTCATCCTGGCGACCATCCGCAACGGCGCCAACCTGATGAACGTCAACTCCTTCTGGCAGTACATCATCACGGGCGTGCTGATTATCCTGATCGTCTATGCGGATGGGCTGCGTCGCCGTAGGCGCTGAGCCGTGGCCGATATAGAATGGCTTTACCCCAGCGAAGCGTAACCGCGCGGAACGCGCGCGTTTTGCTGGCATTCGAAAATATTTCGCGTAAAGAGAGCGCCGCCGAGGCGCTCTCGATGCACAATCGGCAGCGGCCCGACCACAAGAGCCGCACAGGAGGGTAGGCCATGAACGCTCCGGTCCTCAACGCCCCGCGCACCGTGCGGCTGAACGCCGCCGACAACGTCGTGGTGGCGGTCGACCCGGTGGATGTCGGCGCAGTCGCGGAGGGCGTCACCGCCCGCGCCCGCGTGCCGCGCGGCCACAAGATGGCCACCCTGCCGATCCCGGAAGGCTCGCCCATCCTGAAATTCGGCCAGATCATCGGCTTCGCGTCCAAGGACATCGCCCCGGGCGACTGGGTGCACGAGCACAATGTCGGCATGCACGACTTCGAGCGCGACTACCGCTTCGCCGAGGACGCGCGCGTCGAGGAGGTGCTGCCGGTCGAGCTGCAGGCCACCTTCCAGGGCTTCCGGCGCGCCAACGGCAAGGTCGGCACCCGCAACTATATCGGCATCCTCACCTCGGTGAACTGCTCGGCCTCGGTGGCGCGCTTCATGGCGCTGGAGATCGAGCGCTCCGGCATCCTGGAGCAGTACCCCAACATCGACGGCGTCATCCCGCTCGTGCATGGCGGCGGCTGTGCGCTCGACGTCAAGGGCGAAGGCTACGACATCCTCAAGCGCACCCAGTGGGGCTACGCCACCAACCCCAACATGGCGGGCGTCGTGATGGTCGGCCTCGGTTGCGAGGGCTTCCAGATCGGCCGCTGGAAGGACGCTTACGGGATCAAGGAATCCGACACCTTCCGGACCATGACGATCCAGGAAATCGGCGGCACCAAGAAGACCGTGCAGGCCGGCGTCGACGCCATCAAGACCATGCTGCCCATCGCGGACGCGGCGCGGCGCGAGACCGTGCCGGCCTCCGAGATCCTGCTCGCGCTCCAGTGCGGCGGGTCGGACGGCTATTCGGGCATCACCGCCAACCCGGCGCTGGGCGCGGCCGTGGACCTGCTCGTCAAGCATGGCGGCGCCGCGATCCTGTCCGAGACGCCCGAGATCTACGGCGCCGAGCACCTGCTCACCCGCCGCGCCGCCACGCGCGAGATCGGCGAGAAGCTGGTCGACATGATCCACTGGTGGGAGGACTACACGGCCCGCAACAAGATGGAGATGAACAACAACCCGTCTCCGGGCAACAAGCTCGGCGGGCTCACCACCATCCTGGAAAAGTCGCTCGGCGCGGCCGCCAAGGGCGGCACCAAGACGCTGGCCGGCGTCTACCACTATGCCGAGCAGGTCGACGCCAAGGGCTTCGTCTACATGGACACGCCCGGCTACGACCCCGTGGCGGCCACCGGGCAGGTGGCGGGCGGCTCCAACGTGCTGTGCTTCACCACCGGACGCGGCTCGGCCTATGGCTGCAAGCCGACGCCCTCCATCAAGCTCGCGACCAACAGCGAGATCTACCGCCGCATGCTCGACGACATGGACATCAACTGCGGCGACATCCTGGACGGCGTCTCCATCGAGGAGAAGGGACAGGAAATCTTCGACACGGTGCTGCGGATCGCCTCCGGCGAGCGCTCCAAGTCGGAGCAGCTCGGCTATGGCGACGCCGAATTCGTGCCCTGGACCGTGGGCGCGACCATGTGACCGCGCCGCCAGTTGCGGAAATGCGTGTCATCTGATTGTCATAGAACCGTCGCCTGAACGTTGCGCCGGGCTGCCAGACAACCAAAAGAGGGCCCCGAACGGCCCGTCAGGGAGAGAGAGCAATGAAACTCCGTACCAGGCTTGCGCTGTCGCTCGCCGCCATGATGGCCTCGACGTCCGCCTTCGCGCAGACCGAGATCCAGTGGTGGCATGCGATGACGGGCGCCAACAACGACGTCGTCAACAAGCTCGCGGCGGATTTCAACGCCTCGCAGAGCGAGTACAAGGTCACGGCCGCCTACAAGGGCAGCTACCCGGACACGCTGAACGCCGCCATCGCGGCCTTCCGGGCCGGCAACGCGCCGCACATCGTGCAGGTCTTCGAGGTCGGCACCGCCACCATGATGTCCGCCAAGGGCGCCATCAAGCCGGTCGGCCAGATGATGCAGGAAGCCGGCGAGAAGTTCGACCCCAAGGCCTACCTGCCGGCGATCACGGGTTACTACTCGACCGCCAAGGGCGAGATGCTGTCCTTCCCGTTCAACTCGTCCTCCATGGTGATGTGGGTCAACAAGGACGCGCTGAAGAAGGCCAACGTCGCCGAGATCCCGAAGACCTGGCCGGACGTGTTCGAGGCCGGCAAGAAGCTCAAGGCCGCCGGCTATGACAAGTGCGGCTTCACGGTCGCGTGGTCGCCCTGGGCGCTGATCGAGCAGTTCTCGGCCTGGCACAACCTGCCGCTCGGCACCAAGGCCAACGGCCTCGACGGCTTCGACACCGAGCTGAAGTTCAACAGCCCGGCGCACGTGAAGCTGCTGACCGACCTCGTCGCCCTGCAGAAGGACAAGACCTACGACTATTCGGGCCGCGGCAACGAGAACGAGGGTCGCTTCACGTCGGGCGAGTGCCCGATCATGCTGACGTCCTCGGGCTTCTACGGCAACGTCAAGGCCAACGCGAAATTCGAGTTCGCGGCTGCTCCGATGCCCTACTACCCGGACGTCAAGGGCGCTCCGCAGAACTCGATCATCGGCGGCGCCTCGCTGTGGGTGATGGGCGGCAAGACGGCTCCCGAGTACAAGGGCATCGCCAAGTTCTTCACCTTCCTGTCCGACACGGACCGGCAGGCCAAGCTGCACGTGGAATCCGGCTATCTGCCGATCACGCTGGCGGCCTACGAGAAGGTCAAGGCCTCGGGCTTCTACAACCAGTTCCCGGACCGCGAGACGCCCTTGAAGGAGCTCACCAACAAGGAGCCGACCGAGAACTCGCGCGGCCTGCGCTTCGGCAACATGGTGCAGATGCGCGACATGTGGTCGGAAGAGATCGAGGCCGCGCTGGCCGGCAAGAAGTCGCCCCAGCAGGCGCTGGACGACGCCGTCTCGCGCGGCAACGCCACGCTGCGCCAGTTCGAGCGCACCGCCAACCGCTGAGGTTCAGCCGCCGGCTCTGACGCCGTCGACCCCTCATCCGACCTCGCTGCGCTCGGCCACCTTCTCCCCCTTGCGGGGGCGAAGGGTAGCGCGGCGCCGATGCGCCCCCTCTCCCCGGCGACGGGGAGAGGGCTGGGGTGAGGGCGGCGCCAACCGCGCGCGATCGACGAAAAAGCTTCCGCCCGCCGCCAGATCTCCTCACACACGGCCCCCATGGAAAAGCGCTCGGTCTACACCAACAAGCTGCTGCCCTACCTGTTGCTCGCGCCGCAGCTGGTCATCACGCTGGTGTTCTTCTACTGGCCGGCCTCCCAGGCCGTGTGGATGTCGTTCCGCATCGAGGACGCCTTCGGCATCGCGACCGAGTTCGTCGGCTTCGAGAACTACGTCACGCTGTTTCAGCAGCGCTCCTATTACGAGTCGATGTGGACCACGCTGGTCTTCTCGCTCGCCGTCACCATCCTGGCGATGTCGTTTTCGCTGCTGCTGGCTGTCATGGCCGACAAGCAGATCCGCGGCGGCTCGGTGTATCGCACGCTGCTGATCTGGCCCTACGCGGTCGCGCCCGCCATCGCGGGCGTGTTGTGGCTGTTCATGTTCCAGCCCTCGCTCGGCATGATCGGCCGCGGCCTGATCGCCGCCGGCGTGCCCTGGAACCCGATGCTGAACGGCGACCACGCCCTGCTGCTCGTGATCCTGGCCGCCGCCTGGAAGCAGATCAGCTACAACTTCCTGTTCTTTCTGGCGGGGCTCCAGTCCATCCCCAAGAGCCTGATCGAGGCCGCCGCCATCGACGGCGCCCGGCCGGCGCGGCGCTTCTGGACCATCATCTTCCCGATGCTGTCGCCCACCACCTTCTTCCTGCTGGTGGTCAACATCGTCTACGTGTTCTTCGACACCTTCGGCATCATCGACGCCATCACGCATGGCGGCCCCGCCAAGGCCACCGAGACGCTGGTGTTCAAGGTCTATTCGGACGGCCGGCTCGGCGGCGATCTCGGCGGGTCGGCGGCGCAGTCCGTGGTCCTGATGGTGATCGTGATCGCGCTGACGGCCATCCAGTTCCGCTATGTCGAGCGCAAGGTGAACTACTGATGCGCGCCCTGCGAGGAGCCTCCCCATGGTAGAGCGCCGCACCTGGTTCTCGACGTTCCTGCCCCATTTCATCCTGATCCTGGGCGTGCTGATCGTCGCCTTCCCGGTCTACGTCGCCTTCGTGGGCTCGAGCTGGGACGCCGGCACCATCGCGAACGGCACGATGCCGCTCTATCCGGGCAAGTTCCTGGTCGAGAACTACTCGCGGGCGCTGCTGGCCGGCAACACCACCGCGCGCGAGCCGGTGGGGCCGATGCTGCTGAACAGCTTCATCATGGCGATCATCATCGCGGTCGGGAAAATCGCGATCTCGATCATTTCCGCCTATGCGGTGGTGTATTTCCGCTTCCCGCTGCGCCAGAGCGCGTTCTGGCTGATCTTCATCACCCTGATGCTGCCCGTCGAGGTGCGCATCTACCCGACCTACAAGATCGTGGCCGATCTTGGCATGCTCGACACCTATGCGGGCCTGGCGGTGCCGCTGATCGCCTCCGCCACCGCGACGCTGCTGTTCCGGCAGTTCTTCATGACCATCCCGGACGAGCTGGTCGAAGCCTCGAAGATCGACGGCGCCGGGCCGATGCAGTTCTTCTGGGACACCGTGTTGCCCCTGTCGATCACCACCATCGCGGCGCTGTTCGTGATTCAGTTCATCTATGGCTGGAACCAGTATCTCTGGCCCCTGCTGATCACCACCCGCGAGAACATGCAGACCATCGTGATCGGCATCAAGAAGATGCTGGTCACCCAGGACGCGCTGACCGAATGGCAGCTCGCGATGGCGACCGCCGTGCTGGCCATGCTGCCGCCCGTGCTGGTCGTGTTGCTGATGCAGAAGCTGTTCGTGCGCGGCCTCGTCGAGACGGAGAAGTAACCCATGGCCGTTGTCACCCTGAAGGACGTCCGCAAGGTCTATGCCGGCGGCGTCGAGGCCGTGAAGGGCGTCAGCATCGACATTCCGGATGGCGGCTTCTGCGTGCTGGTCGGCCCCTCCGGCTGCGGCAAGTCCACGCTGCTGCGCATGGTGGCGGGGCTGGAGACCATCTCGTCCGGCGAGGTCGCAATCGGCGGCCGGGTCGTGAACGAGATCGAGCCGGCCGAGCGCGACATCGCCATGGTGTTCCAGAACTACGCGCTGTACCCGCACATGTCGGTCTACGACAACATCGCGTACGGCCTGCGCAACCGCGGCACGCCCAAGGACGAGATCGACCGGCGCGTGCAGGAAGCCGCCCGCATCCTGGCCATCGAGCCGTTCCTGCAACGCAAGCCGCGCGCCCTTTCGGGCGGCCAGCGCCAGCGCGTCGCCATGGGTCGCGCCATCGTGCGCAAGCCGCAGGTGTTCCTGTTCGACGAGCCGCTGTCCAACCTGGACGCCAAGCTGCGCGTGCAGATGCGCGTCGAGATCAAGAAGCTGCAGCGCGCGCTGGGCGTCACCTCGATCTACGTCACGCACGACCAGGTCGAGGCCATGACGCTGTCCGACAAGCTCGTGGTGATGAGCGGCGGGCAGGTCGAGCAGGTCGGCACGCCGACCGAGGTCTATCGCCGGCCCGAGACGCGCTTCGTCGCCACCTTCATCGGCTCGCCGCCCATGAACATCCTGCCGGGCGTCGTGGAGGCGGACGGCCGCGTCTCGGTGGGCGGCCAGTCGCTTGCCGCCGCCGACATGGCCACCGACCTGAAGCCCGGCCTCGCCGTGGACGTGGGCATCCGCCCCGAGGAGGCCGAGATCGCCGCGCCCGGGGTCCCCGGCTGCGCCTTCGCGATCGATTTCGTCGAGGAGCTCGGCGCCACCGAGCTGCTGCACGGGACCATCGGCGAGGGCGCCTTCGTGCTGCAGATCCCGACCGGCTCGCTGCCGGCCGCGACCCGGCAGGTGGCGCTCACCATCGCTCCGCAATGCGTGCATGTGTTCGACCGCGAAACCGGCAAGCGGCTCAGCCGCGTGTCCGGGGCCGCGTCCCGGGCCGCGTGAAGCTCCGGGTCAGCCGCGCGCGGACGGCCCGCAGCAATTCGTTGCAGCTACTCTAGATTGCAAAGTACAGACGCGCAATTTTTGTGCGGTGTGATGAATATTGACGATCGAGCGCCATGATTCCTCCAGCTTGGGGAGTCTTCGTTGCGTTTTCTGCTCGCCGTCCTGATCCTTCGTCTTGTCGCGCCGACGGCGCACGCCCAGGTCATCTCGGTGGACAATTACGTCACCAAGCTCGATGTTGGCGAGGTCCACACCGAGCTGATGCTGTACGAGCGGCGGGGCAAGATCTTCGCAATGTTTACCGCGAAGGGCCCGTTTGAGGCCAACGCGCGCGAGATGAACGTCAGCAAGGATGGCTGCCACGAGGTGTTCTACAGCGGCCGGCACCAGAACGAGCCCTTCACGGTCACCCTGAGCGCCTGTTCGGACACGCCCCATTGCGAGCTGGAACGGCAGATCCTCACCGTGAAGGCCAACTACATGCTGATGTTCGCCGGAGAGGGCCGTCAGCCGCAGATCAGGGCCAAGCCCATCGTGAAGTCGATCCGGCCCGGCCTGCGCTCCTTGCCGTGCTGACGCCGTCGACACCGACCGGGCGCATACGCTAGGGATGGAGCCCGGACGTGAAGGGGACCCCCGATGGCGATTGAGATCGATGGACGCACGCTGACGGCCGCGCAGGTGATGCGGGTGTCGCGCCCGGACGCTTCGGGCGCGTATGAGGAAGCGGCCCTGGCCCCCGACGCGCGCGACCGGATCGCGGCGACGCGCGAATACATCGACGCGCACTGGATGAACGACGACGCGCCGCTGATGTACGCCTTCAACACCGGCGTCGGCCTGTTCAAGGACCAGCGCGTGCTGATGAGCGAGATGGTGTCCTACCAGGCCAAGACCATCTACGCGCACGCCACCGGCATCGGCGAGGCGCTGCCCGAGGACGCCGTGCGGGCCATCATGCTGCTGCGCGCCAACGCGTTCGCGTCCAACTTCTCCGGCCCCCGCGTGGAGCTCGTCGAGCGTCTGCTCGCCTTTCTGAACGCCGGCCTTCATCCGGTGATCCCCGCCAAGGGCTCGGTCGGCGCCTCGGGCGACCTCGCGCCGCTCGCCCACATGGCGGGCGCGGTCTGCGGCTTCCCGGAAGCCGAGATCGTGTATCGCGGCCAGCGCATGCCGGCGCGCGAAGCCATCGAGGCGGCCGGGCTGACGCCCGATTTCGACCTCGGCGCCAAGGACGCGTCGGCGCTGATCAACGGCTCCACGGTCTCGCTCGCGATCGCCGTGCTGGCGCTGGAAGACGCCAAGCGCATCCGCAAGGCCGCCGACGTGTCGCTGGCCCTGACGCTCGAGGCGCTGCGGGCCGAGAAGATCGCGTTCCTGCCCATTGTGCACGCGGCCCGTCCGCATCCCGGCCAGGCCGCGGTGGCCCGCAACGTCCTGAAGCTCATCGGCGACAGCCAGCGCTGCTCGGAGGCCGCGCGCCTCACCGTGTTCCCGGAAGAGACCCGGAAGGAAGGCGTCGCCCCACCGCCGCGCGTGCAGGACGTCTATTCGCTGCGTTGCGCCCCGCAGGTGCACGGCCCCGTCGTGCAAGCGCTGGACTACATCGACGGCGTGATCGCCACCGAGATCAACTCGGCCACCGACAATCCGCTGATCTTCGACGACGGGAAAGGCGGCTATGTCTCGCTCTCGGGCGGCCACTTCCACGGCCAGTACGTCGCGCAGGTCATGGACCTGCTCACAATCGTGATGGCGGACCTCGGCTCCATCTGCGAGCGGCGCCTGGCGCGCCTCGTCGACCCCACCATGAGCTACGGCCTGCCGCGCAACCTGCTGGCCGGCAAGAAGGGCCTCAACACCGGCTTCGCCACCGTGCAGTGCTCCATGTCGGCGCTCGTGATGGAGAACCGCACGCTCGCGACTCCCGGCTCTGTGGATTCCATCCCGGGCAAGAGCAACGCCGAGGACCACGTCTCCAACTCCACCTGGTGCGCCCGCAAGGCCCGCACGGTGGTGGAGAACACGGAGATGATCGTCGCCGGCGAAATGCTGATGGCCGCCCAAGCGCTCAGCCTCGTGGAGCCCATCGCCAAGGCGCATCCGCTCGGCTCCGGTACGGCGGCTGCCCTTAAGGCGATCCGCGGCGTGATCGAGCCGGCGCTGGACGGCGACCGCTGGTACGCGACCGAGATGCGCCACGCCCAGGCGCTGGTGCACTACGGCACCGTGGTGGCGGCGGTCGAGAAGACCGTCGGGCATCTGGAGTAAACCCATGCGCGGGCTCTCGGCCTTTCCGATCACCCCCTCGGACGCCGACGGCGTCGTCCGCGTCGACGCGCTGCGGCGGCTCCTGCGCCCGCTGGTCGACGCGCGCGTGCACTCGATCGGGCTCCTGGGCAGCACGGGCTCCTACCCCTACCTTGCGCGCGCCGAGCGTCGCCGCGCGATCGAGGCGGCCGTGGAGGAAGTCGCCGGCCGCGTGCCGCTGCTGGTCGGCGTCGGCGCGCTGCGCACCGACGAGGCCATTCGGCTGGCGCAGGACGCGCGCGCGATCGGGGCCGCGGCCGGCCTGCTCGCGGCCGTGTCCTACACGCCGCTCACGGAGGACGAGGTCTTCGAGCACTTCGCGGCCGTGGCGCGCGAGAGCGGCCTGCCGCTCTGCATCTACGACAATCCCACCACCACGCATTTCCGCTTCACCCCGGAGCTGATCGCGCGCCTCGCCGGGCTGCCGGGCGTCATCGCCATCAAGCTCCCGGGCGGGGAGCCGCAGGCGCTGGCCGCCCAGATGGCGGATCTGCGCGCCCGTGTCCCGGCCGACTTCGCGATCGGCCACAGCGGCGACTGGTTCGCGGTGGAAGCCATGCTGGCCGGCGGCGAGGCCTGGTACAGCGTCGCGGCCGGCATCCTGCCGAATGTCTGCATGGAGATCGCCACGGCCGTGCAAGCCGGCGACGCCGCCGAGGCGCGCCGGCTCAACGCCGCGCTGGAGCCTCTCTGGGCGCTGTTCCGCGAGTTTTCCAGCCTGCGCGTCGTCTACGAGATCGCGGAGCGCCGCGGCGTCTGTGCGGCCGAGCCGCCCCTGCCGGTGCGCCGCCTGCCCGAACCCGCGCGGCGCCGCGTCGCCGAGGCGCTGGACGGCATGGACCCGGCGCTGCTGCGCTGACCAACAAAAAACCCCGGGGCCAGCCCGGGGTTTTTCGTTTCAGCTACTTGCCGGCCTCAGCTGGCCGCGGCGGCGCGCTCGGCGCGCTTGCGGTCGTTCGGGTCCAGCCAGACCTTGCGCAGGCGGATGGCCTTGGGGGTCACTTCCACCAGCTCGTCGTCCTGGATATAGGCCAGCGCCTTTTCCAGCGTCATGCGGATCGGCGGGGTGAGGCGCACGGCCTCGTCCTTGCCGGCGGCGCGGACGTTGGTGAGCTTCTTGCCCTTCAGCAGGTTCACTTCCAGGTCGTTGTCGCGGCTATGCTCGCCCACGATCATGCCCTGGTAGATCTTCCAGCCCGGCTCGATCATCATCGGGCCGCGGTCCTCGAGGTTCCACATCGCGTACGCGACGGCCTCGCCGATGTCGTTGGAGATCAGCACGCCGTTGCGGCGGCCGGCGA
Source organism: Alsobacter sp. P4_H11 (assembly GCF_056400925.1). Classification (NCBI taxonomy): domain Bacteria; kingdom Pseudomonadati; phylum Pseudomonadota; class Alphaproteobacteria; order Hyphomicrobiales; family Alsobacteraceae; genus Alsobacter; species Alsobacter sp. P4_H11. The sequence continues at coordinate 269,207 of NZ_JBFUKI010000002.1, read as the reverse complement.
TCTCGCCCTTCCACGGCGCATATTCGTGGAAGATGCGGTTCATGATCGCGGTGCCGCGCGTATCGGTCAGAAGCTCGCCCAGATAGCCGATCAGGCCGCGGGTGGGAGCGTGGAACACGAGGCGTAGACGGTTGCCGCCCGAGGGCCGCATCTCCATCATGTCGGCCTTGCGCTCGGACATCTTCTGCACGACGACGCCGGAATGCTCCTCGTCCACGTCGATGGTGACTTCCTCGATCGGCTCGAGGATTTCGCCGGCCTCGTCGCGCGAGAACACTACCTTCGGGCGCGACACCGCGAGCTCGAAGCCCTCGCGGCGCATCTGCTCGATCAGGATGGCGAGCTGCAGCTCGCCGCGGCCGGCCACTTCCATGGCGTCGCGGTCGGGCGACTCGGTGACGCGCAGCGCGATGTTGCCCTCGGCCTCCTTCAGGAGACGGTCGCGGATCACGCGGCTCGTCACCTTGTCGCCTTCGGTGCCGGCCAGCGGCGAGTCGTTGACGCGGAACTGCATCGTGACGGTCGGCGGGTCGATCGGGTGCGCGGGCAGCGGGTTGTCGACGGACGGATCGCAGAAGGTGTCGGCGACGGTGCCCTTCACCATGCCGGCGATGGCGACGATGTCGCCCGCCTCGGCCTCATCGACCGGAATACGCTCCAAGCCGCGGAAGCCCAGAACCTTGGAGACGCGGCCCTGCTCGACCACGTTGCCCTTGGCGTCCAGCACCTTGAAGGGCTGGTTCGGCTTGATGGTGCCAGACGTGATGCGGCCGGTGACGATGCGGCCCAGATAGGGGTTCGCCTCCAGGATGGTGCCGAGCAGGCGGAACGGGCCTTCCTCGACCACCGGCGGGGCCACATGCTTCACCACGAGATCGAACAGCGGCGCGAGATCGTCCTTCGGGCCGTCCTGGCTGGTGGCCATCCAGCCCTGCTTGGCCGAACCGTACAGGATCGGGAAATCGAGCTGGTCGTCGGTGGCGTCCAGGGCGGCGAAGAGGTCGAACACCTCGTTGATCACCTCGGTGGCGCGCTGCTCGGGCTTGTCGATCTTGTTGATCGCCACGATCGGCTTGAGGCCGAGTTTCAGCGCCTTGCCGACCACGAACTTGGTCTGCGGCATCGGGCCCTCGGCCGCGTCCACTAGCACGACGACGCCGTCGACCATGCCCAGGATGCGCTCCACCTCGCCGCCGAAGTCGGCGTGGCCGGGCGTGTCGACGATGTTGATGCGGGTATCCTTCCACTGCACCGAGGTGCACTTGGCCAGGATGGTGATGCCGCGCTCGCGCTCCAGATCGTTGGAGTCCATCGCGCGCTCGGCGACCTTCTGGTTCTCGCGGAAAGTGCCCGACTGGGCGAGCAGCTTATCCACCAGCGTAGTCTTGCCGTGGTCGACGTGGGCGATGATCGCGATGTTGCGGAGCTTCATGGTTCTCTCGATTGGCCAAACGCTGAAACCCGGCTCCAGGGGAGTCGGGCTTTCGTTCCTCGGCCTGTCCGGTCGTTTCGTTGCGGCGCAATAGCACGGGAGGCCGCTCAAAACAACGAAGGATCGCGTCACCGCCCCGTCATGCGGCTGGCGCCGCCGCGCTAGGCCCTACTCCCCCGCCGCCCGCGCGGGCGCGAAGGCCACCGGGGCGACGGCCGGATCGCCCGTGCCGAGCACGCGCCGGCGCTCCGCGATGGCGTGGCGGACCTGTTCGAGCGCCAGCGAGAAAGCCGCGAGGCGGCTCGTGTCGATCTGCTCCTGCGAGGCCACCGCGAGCGTCTGGGCGAAAACCTCGTCGGCCTGCTGCTCGAGGTCGTCGAGCGTCGCCCGGTCCTGTCCCATGCGGGCCTCCCGCATGATGCGCAGCAACTGCTCGAGCCGGAGCGCCTGCTCGTGGCCGCGGCTGCGCCAACGCCCGGCCAGCGCCGCGAACGCTGATGCGACGCCGCCCATCACCATCGCGATGATGTAAAACCAGTCGCCGTAGCGATCCAGGAACGTCTCCTCGTCGCCGTCCAGATAGGCCGCCGCGCCGGGATGCACGGACACGCGCGCGCCCTTCTCGGTGTCGGGCGCCTCGATGCGCGCCGCCTGCGGCACCGCCGAGGCGAGGTCCGGCCGCATCTCGTAGAGGCGGCGCGTCAGGTCGGTGACGAGCTGGTCGGCGAGCCGCGCCTGCGCGACGATGCGGTACACGGCCGCGATGGTCGGCACGGAGTCGCTGGGCTTGGGCGGCGCGCCGCCGAAGCTGCCGCGCACGATCTGGACGCTGTCATAGGCCGGCGTGCGCTGCGCGATCGCGTCGGCCTCGTGGATCGGGATGAACACCGGCGACGACACCCCGGCGGCCGCCACGCTCGCCACAGTGGCGGGCACGAGCGTGCCGGTGACCGAGCCGACCACCAGCACGGCGTCGACGCGGCCGTCCCGAACCGCGGTCTGGACGTCGTCGAGGTTGAGCCCGGCCCGCGTGACCTCGTGCCCGGGCACCTCGTATTGCTGCAGAATGGTGTCGAGCAGCCGCTCGTTGGCGGGGGAATGGCGGACGAGGCCGACGGTCTTGCCCCGCAGGTCGCTCACGCTCGCGATGGCGCTTCCGCCCGGCGCGACCAGAATGGCGGCGTTGCGATGCAGGATCGCGATCGCGTGGCCCGTCGCCTTCTCGACCTGGTCGCTGCGCACCACCGCGACGTCGGCCTTGCCGTTGTCGAAAGCTTGCGCGGCCTCGGCCGGGTCCTGCGTGGTGATCACCTTGAGCCGGATGGCGGCCCGGTCCCGCCGCAGGATCTGGGCGGCGGTCTGCACGAGCTTGGCGTCCTCGCTGGAGGGCGGGCCAACCGCGATCGTGATCTCGGTCGGGCGCGTATACGCGTAGATCCCGGCCATCACGACCAGTCCTGCGGCGAACACGCCGGCCGCCATGAGCCAGGCTTTCGTCATCGGTTCGCGGCTACGCTCCAGGCCGCCCGGCCCCGGGGGAGGCCGACGCGAGCAGAGTAGGTGGAGCTTCAGCAGCTACCCGGCAAGTGTGGCGCGCGCGCGGCGCGCTACACGTCGGCGTGATGGGGGCGAAAGCCGGGCTTAGAGCCCCATCTTGCGCTTGCGCGCCCCCAGCGTGCGCAGGCGCAGCGCGTTGAGGCGGATGAAGCCCTGGGCGTCGCGGTGGTCGTAGGCCACGGCGCCTTCCTCGAACGTGACGAGGTCCTGGTCGTAAAGCGAGTAGGGGCTCTCGCGGCCGATCACCCAGGCCGAGCCCTTGTAGAGCTTCAGGGTGACGCGGCCGGTGACGGCCTCCTGCGACTTGTCGATCATCGCCTGCAGCATCTCGCGCTCGGGCGAGAACCAGAAGCCGTTGTAGATCAGCTCGGCGTATTTCGGCATCAGCTCGTCCTTGAGATGCGCCGCGCCGCGGTCGAGCGTGATGGATTCGATGCCCCGGTGGGCGAAATACAGGATCGTGCCGCCGGGCGTCTCGTACATGCCGCGGCTCTTCATGCCGACGAAGCGGTTCTCGACGAGATCGAGCCGGCCGATCCCGTTCGCCCGTCCGAGCTCGTTCAGCTTGGCCAGCAGGGTGGCGGGCGACATGCGGACGCCGTCGATCGCGACCGGGTCGCCCTTCTCGAAGTCCATCGTGATGATGGTGGGCGTATCGGGCGCCTGCTCGGGGTCGATGGTGCGCGAATAGACGTAGTCCGGCACTTCCTGCGCCGGGTCCTCCAGCACCTTGCCCTCCGAAGACGCGTGCAGCAGGTTCGCGTCGACCGAGAAGGGCGCTTCGCCGCGCTTGTCCTTGGCGATCGGGATCTGGTTCTGCTCGGCGAACTCCAAGAGCTTGGTGCGGGAGGTCAGGTCCCACTCGCGCCAGGGCGCGATGATGGTGATGTCGGGCTTCAGCGCGTAGTAGCCGAGCTCGAAGCGCACCTGGTCGTTGCCCTTGCCGGTGGCCCCGTGGGACACGGCGTCAGCCCCCACGCGCTCGGCGATCTCGATCTGCTTCTTGGCGATCAGCGGCCGCGCGATGGAGGTGCCGAGCAGGTACAGCCCCTCATATTGGGCGTTGGCGCGGAACATCGGGAACACGTAGTCGCGCACGAACTCCTCGCGCACGTCCTCGATGAAGATGTTCTCGGGCTTGATGCCGAGCAGCAGGGCCTTGTCGCGCGCCGGCCCCAGTTCCTCGCCCTGGCCCAGATCGGCCGTGAAGGTCACGACCTCGCAGCCATAGGTGGTCTGCAGCCACTTCAGGATGATGGAGGTGTCCAGCCCGCCCGAATAGGCGAGCACGACCTTGTTGACGCGCTTCTCGGCCATGATGGTCATCTCTCTCGAACCGGCGCGGTCTCCAGGAGATCCGCCAGCCTGCCGCAGGAGGAGCCTCGCGGCCCCCGAAATCGCGCGGGACTATAGGCAAGGCCAAGCCCGGCGCAAGCGCAGCCTTCCGAACCACCGCGAAAGCCCGAAAAAGCGCGCGTTGATTCAAATGCGAGCGATCCGGTTAGCGCAGCTGGAACGTGCATAGATCAATTACACACCTGCCACTTCACGACGAGTGGTTGGAACAATGCGAGTCGATGCATGGCTTACGGCGTCTATGTGGCCCCGACGGGCAAGAGCACGGTGGACGGGTTGTTGTCCGGCGTTCGCTGGAACACCACGAACCTGTCCTTCAGCTTCCCGACCGCGGCCAGCCAGTACGGCTCGGACTACGATTGGGCGGGCGCCTCGGCCGAAACCCGGCAGAACTTCACGGCCTTTACGACCGCGCAGCAGACCATGGTCCGCTCCGTGCTGGCGGAGTTCTCGTCCTTCGCCAATCTGAGCTTCACCGAAACGGCCGGCGGCGGCGGCGACCTGCGCTTCGGCCGCTCCGGCGCGGTGGACCCCAGCGGCGCCTATGCGTGGGCCTACTACCCGACGGCGGGCGCCGGCGGCGACGTCTGGTTCAAGCAGAACTGGACCGCCCCGCCGCAGATCGGCACCTTCGACTATCTGGCCGTGATGCACGAGATCGGCCACGCGCTGGGGCTCAAGCACTCGTTCGAGACCAGCGGCTCCTTCGGGGCCATGCCGTCCAGCCTCGACGGCAACACCTGGACGATCATGTCTTACCAGGCCTTCCCGGGCGCCGGGTACAACGTCGTGAACTACCCGGGCAGCTACGCGCAGACGCCGATGCTCTACGACATCCAGGCGCTGCAGAGCCTCTACGGGGCCAACTTCAACACCAACTCGGGCGCGACCACCTACCGGTGGAGCCAGACCACGGGCGAGATGTTCATCAACGGCGTCGGCCAGGGCGCGCCGGCCGGCAACCACATCGAGATGACGCTGTGGGACGGCGGCGGCTTCGACACCTATGATTTCTCGGCCTACACGCGCGGCCTGCGGATCGACCTGAACCCCGGGTCGTGGGTCACCGAAACCAATCTGGCCGGCTCCCAGGTGGCGCAGTTCAGCCCCACCGCCTTTGCGCCCGGCATGATCGCCAACGCGTTCCTGTACAACGGCGACCTGCGCTCGTTGATCGAGGGCGCGAATGGCGGTTCGGCCAACGACATCCTGATCGGCAACCAGGCCAACAACCTGCTGAACGGTAACGCCGGCAACGACACGCTGCAAGGTGGCGCCGGCGCGGACACGCTGGTCGGCGGGCTGGGGGCCGACAGCCTCGACGGCGGCGACGGCTTCGACACGGCCTCCTATGCGGGCGCCACGGGCGGCGTCACGGTCGACCTCGGCACGGGGCTCGGCGCCGGCAACGAGGCGGCAGGGGACCTCCTGGCGCGCATCGAGGCCGTGATCGGCTCGAACTACAACGACATCCTGCGCGGCGACGCCAACGCCAACCGCCTCGACGGCGGAGCCGGGCTCGACCAGCTCTTCGGCGGCGCCGGCGCGGACACGCTGATCGGCGGCGCGGGCGACGACCTCCTGGTCGGCGGCGCGGGCGCGGACTCGATGGATGGCGGCGCCGGCATGGACACGGCCAGCTACGCCACCGCGACGGCGGGCGTGGCCATCGACCTGCTCACCCCCGCCAACCAGAAGGGCGACGCCGCCGGCGACGTCTTTGTCGGGATCGAGCATTGGGTCGGCTCCGCCTATGCGGACAGCTTCGTGGCCGACAACGCCGGCCGCTGGTTCGACGGCGGCGCCGGCCTCGACAGCATCAAGGGCGGAACCGGCGCGGACGCGCTGTTTGGCGGCGCGGACAACGACTGGCTGTCGGGCGGCCTCGGCGCCGACACCCTGGCGGGCGGCGACGGCGTCGACACGCTGTCCTACGCGGACTCGGCCGCGGCCGTCTCCGTGAACCTGCAGACCAATGTCGTGTCCGGCGGCTCGGCCGCCGGCGACGTGATCTCGGGCTTCGAGGCCGTGGTCGGCTCCTCCTTCAACGACGTGCTCACCGGCGACGCCGGCGCGAACCGCCTCGAGGGCGGCGCGGGCGCGGACCAGCTCTCCGGCGGCGCAGGCGCTGACACGCTGCTGGGCGGGGCCGGGGACGATGTGCTGGTGGGCGGCGTCGGCGCCGACTCGCTGGATGGCGGCGCGGGCTTCGACACGGTGAGCTACGCCAACGCGCTCGCGGGCGTGCGCCTCAGCCTCGCCGACCCGGCGCAGGGTCTCGGCGATGCGGCGGGCGACCGCTTCGTTTCGGTCGAGGCCGTCATGGGCTCGTCCTACGCCGACATGATCACGGGCGACGCCCTCGCCAACCTGCTCCAGGGCGGCGGCGGGGCCGACACGCTGGTCGGCGGCGGCGGCGCGGACACGCTGTCGGGCGGAAACGGCCCGGACGTGTTCGTGTTCGGCTCCTTCGCGGGCCGTGACGTGATCACGGATTTCACCGCCGCCGGGGCGGACCACGACGTGATCCGGCTCCTGGGCACGTCCGTGACCAGCTTCGCGAGCGTGCTGAAGGCCTCGGCCCAGGTGGGCTCCGACGTGTGCATCACGTTGTCGACCAACGACTCGATCACGCTCAGCAACGTGAACCTGTCCAACCTCGCGATGTCGGACTTCCTGTTCGCCTGAGCGGCGGCGCGGGACGGATGCGGGCGCCTTGCAATGGGCGCCCGCGCTGCTACCGTCCGCCCATGCAGAGCACCGTCGATTTCTGGTACGAATTCGCCTCTACCTACTCGTTTCTCGCGGCCGAGCGCATCGAGGCGCTGGCCGCCGAGCGCGACGTCGCGGTGCGATGGCGCCCCTTTTTGCTCGGCGCGATCTTCAAGGCCCAGGGCTACGAGACCACGCCATTCAACGTCTTCCCGGACAAGGGCCGCTACATGTGGCGCGACATGGAGCGCTGGTGCGAGCGGCTCGGCCTGCCGCTGGTCCGCCCCGATCCGTTTCCGCAAAACAGCCTGATGGCGGCCCGCGTCGCGCTGGCCTTGCCGGAGGACGCCCGGGCGGCGTTCAGCAAGGCGGTGTTCCGCGCCGAATATTGCGAGGGCCGCCAGATTGCGGACCCCGCCGTGATCGCGGATGCGGTGCGGCAGACCGGCTTCGAGCTCGAAACCGCCGTGGCGGCCGCCCAGACCGACCTCGTCAAGCACGCGCTGCGCAAGGAGACCGAGGAGGCCCAGCGCCTCGGCCTCTTCGGCGCGCCCACGGTGGTGACGGCTGACGGCGAACTCTTCTGGGGCAACGACCGGCTCGAGGAAGCGCTCGACTGGGCCCGGGGCCGGCCGTGACCCTCGCGGGCGACGAGCTCGAGCGCTACGCCCGCCATCTCGTGTTGCGCGACGTGGGCGGGCCCGGGCAGGGCAAGCTGCGCGCCGCCCGCGTGCTGGTGGTGGGCGCCGGCGGCCTCGGCGCGCCCGTGATCCAGTACCTTGCGGCCGCCGGCGTCGGCGTGATCGGGATCGTGGACGACGACGTGGTGTCGCTCTCCAACCTGCAGCGGCAGGTGATCCACGGCACGCCCGATATCGGCCGGCTCAAGGTCGAGAGCGCCGCTGACGCGGTCGGGCGGCTGAACCCGCACGTCGCCGTGGAGCGCCATCCGGAGCGGCTGGACGCCCGCAACGTCTACGCGCTGGTGGGCGCCTACGACCTCGTGGTCGACGGCTCGGACAATTTTGACACCCGCTACGCGGTTTCGGACGCATGCTTCCGTGTCGGCCGCCCGCTGGTCACGGGCGCGCTCGGGACGTTCGACGCATCCCTGACCACCATCCGGGCGCATGAGCGCGGGCCGGACGGCGAGCCCAATCCCACTTATCGCTGCCTCTTCCCCGCGCCGCCGCCGCCCGGCGCCATCCCGGCCTGCGCGGAGGCCGGCGTGCTCGGCGCGCTCGCGGGCGTGGTGGGCGGCATGATGGCGCTGGAGGTCATCCGCGAGATCGTCGGCTTCGGCGAGGGCCTCGTCGGCCGCCTGCTGATAGTCGACGCGCGCGGCATGCGCTTCGAAACGCTGAGCTACGGGTGGGATCCCGAGAACCCGCTCAGCGGGCGCCCGGTCGCCCCATGAGCATCACGGGCGTGCGGATCGAGATGTCGACGAGGTCGTCCGTGTCGGTCAGCGACGGCGGCCCCTGTGGCCGCGGCATGGCCCAGTCCTCTTCACGATAGTCGAGCGAACCCCGCAGCGCGCGGGTCGTCCGCTTCACCAGCACCCGACCGGTAGCGCCCGCCGTCACCACGCCGGCGCTGCTCGTGCGCGCCGCGTTGCTGACGAAGAAGCCGTCCAGGAACTGCGCGCCGCCGCTGGAAAACAGCCCCAGGCACAGCGCGCCCTCGTGCGGGGCGGCGGCCGCGTCTTCGATGCCCTGCGAGCGGAACGTCCAGTGCAGCTCGGGGCGGTGCGCCGCAGGCTCGCGCCGGATCGCGCTGGCGAGGCTCTCGGCGCGCGTCCGCACGGCGGCGTCACGCGACCCGCCCGCCAGCACGACGATCCGCACCGTTTCGCCCGTCTGCGTGATTTCATGCACGGCCGGCCGCCATTCGTCCCCGGCCTCGCTGGCGTGCCACCCCTCCCAGCGGCCCGAGAAGTCCGGCGTCGGCCAGAGCTTCTGGCCGGCCGTTGTCCTCCAGAGCGATCGCTGAAAGCCGACGATCAGTCCGGCCCCGGCGCCGAGCCCCGCCACGAGAGCGATCGCCGGCCCGGCCACGGGACCGGCCGCAAACGCGCCAAGCGCAGCGGCCGCCAAGGCGAAAACCGTCACGCCGAGGAGGCACGCGGCGCCGAGCACGCGCGGGTGCACCGCATCGATCTGCAAATCCCGTCCCCCGAACGCCTCTTCAGGCCGCCGGGGGAGCTAAGCCGCGTGCCGCCGCGAGTCTACGCACCGGCAATTGCATTCGATTGTAGAGCCTTCCCGGCTCACGCCGGCATGGCGGTCTCCACCAGCCGCGCCCAGTAGCTCACGCCCACCGGAATGGCCTTGTCGTCGAAGTCGTAGCCCGGATTGTGCAGGCCCGCCGTGTCGCCGTTGCCGCAGAAAATGAACGCGCCGGGGCGCGCCTGCAGCATGTAGGAGAAATCCTCCGCCCCCATGGTGGGCGCGACGTTGACGTTGACGCTGTCGGCGCCCGCGATTTCGCCCGCGATCTTCGCCGCGAAGCCGGTCTGCTGCTCGTGGTTCACCGTGCACGGATAGCCGCGCACATAGTCCAGCGTCGCGGTCGCGCCATGCATCTTGGCGATTCCGGTCGCGATCTCGTTCATGCGCGCCTCGACGAGGTCCTGCACGGCCGGGTTCAGCGTCCGCACGGTGCCCTTCAGGGTCACGCTCTGCGGCAGGACGTTGAACGTATCGCCGGCCCGCACATAGGTCACCGACACCACCGCGGCCTCGAGCGGATCGACGTTGCGGGACACGATGGACTGCAGCGCGATGATGATCTGGCTGGCGATCACCACCGTGTCGATGGACGCATGCGGATGCGCCGCATGCGCGCCGCGCCCGTCGATCTGCAGCGAGAACCGGTCCGCGGCCGCCATCAGCGGGCCCGGCCGCAGCGCGAAGGCGCCCACCGGCAGGCCCGGCATGTTGTGCATGCCGTAGACCTCGGTAACGCCGAAGCGGTCCATCAACCCGTCGTCCAGCATCGCCTTGGCGCCGCCGCCGCCCTCTTCGGCGGGCTGGAAGATCACCACGGCCGTGCCGGCGAAATTGCGGGTCTCGGCCAGGTAGCGGGCCGCGCCGAGCAGCATGGAGGTGTGCCCGTCATGCCCGCAGGCGTGCATCTTGCCGGGCGTCTGCGACGCGTAGGGCTTGCCGGTCTCCTCGTGGATCGGCAGCGCGTCCATGTCGGCGCGCATGCCGATCACCTTGTCGCCCGGCAGCCGGCCCTTGATCACCCCAACCACGCCGGTGCGGCCGATGCCGGTCACGACCTCGTCGCAGCCGAACGCCTTCAGCTTCTCGGCCACGATCCCGGCGGTGCGGTGGACGTCGTAGTCCAGCTCCGGATGCGTGTGGAAGTCCTGACGCCAGACTGCGATCTCGTCGGCGAGCGCCGCGACGCGGTTGATGATGGGCATGATGAGGTCTCGGGTGAAACGGCCCGCGCGGCGGGCCGGGGGGAAAGCGGATGCGCAGGATGATCGGATGCCGCAGGCGCGGTCAACCTCGCTGAAGCGTCGGTCGCGATTTGGAAAGGCGTCACCCGACGCGTCGACGGCGACGATCGGCCTTGACTGCCCGGCCCCACCCGGAAAAGGCTGCCGCCTGAACGGAGCTTCCCATGCTGATGACCCCTCGCGAGATGCTGGCGCGTCTCGTGGCCTTTCCCACCGTGTCGCGGGATTCCAACCTCGACTGCATCCATTTCATCCGCGACTACCTGGCGGCCCACGGGGTCGAGAGCCGGCTCGTTCCGAACGAGGCGGGCGACAAGGCCAACCTTTACGCGACGATCGGCCCGGCCGTGGCCGGAGGCGTGGTGCTGTCCGGCCATACGGACGTGGTGCCGGTGGACGGCCAGCCCTGGAGCTCCGATCCGTTCACGCTGACCGAGCGCGACGGCAAGCTCTATGGCCGCGGAACCTGCGACATGAAGGGCTTCGACGCCCTGGCGCTCGCCCACGTGCCCGAGATGCTGGCCGCCGGCCTGCGCCGCCCCATCCACATTGCGCTGTCGTATGACGAGGAAGTCGGCTGCCAGGGCGCGATCCCGATGGTGGACGAGATGGCGGCCTCGATCCCGACGCCCTCAGCCGTGATCGTCGGCGAGCCGTCGCGCATGCGCATGGTCAACGGCCACAAGGGCTCGGTGTCGTTTTTCACCACCGTTCGCGGCCGCACGGTGCATTCGAGCCGCATCGACACGGGCGTCAGCGCCACCATGGTGGCGGCGCGCCTGGTCACCTGGCACGACGACGTCATGGAGGAGAACAAGCGCCGGGCCGACCCCTCGAACCCGTTCGAGCCGCCCTACACGACCCTGCATTGCGGTTTCATCCGCGGCGGCACGGCCGCCAACGTGGTGGCGGACCGCTGCGAGTTCGTCTCGGAGGTGCGCGCCATCCCGACCGACGACCCCTGGACCTACAAGCAGCGCTTCGAGGCCTATGTGCGGGATGTGATCGAGCCGCGCATGCGCGCCATCGCGCCCGAGACCGGCGTCGACATCGTCCACCGCGCCGCCGTGAACGGGCTGAAGCCCGAGATCGACGGCGAGGCCGAGCGGCTGGTGCGCCGCCTCACGGGCGACAACGCCACCGCGGTGGTGTCCTACGGCACGGAGGCCGGGCTGTTCCAGAAGGCCGGATGGTCCACGGTCGTGTGCGGCCCGGGCGACATCGCGCAGGCTCATCAGGCCGATGAATTCCTGGAAATCAGCGAGCTCGAAAAAGGCGCCGCCTTCATGCGCAGGCTGATCGCCGAATTGGCGTCATGAAGCCTTAAATTAGCGCCGAAACGGGCTGGACCGCGCGCAACAAGCCCGTCTAAGCTCCCGCATCCGCGCCAAGGGGCGCGAGCAATGAACAATACCGGAGAAGACCCGCGGCGCCGAGGGGGGCGTGAGACGAGGTTGGCCCGGACGGAGGGTGAGTTGATGCTTCGCAAGGTTCTGTTCGCTGCGGCTGCGGCCGTTGCGCTCTCGGCCGCGTCGGTCGCGGTCGCGCCGGCTTCCGCCGCCACGCTGCGCTACGCCAACCAGGGCGATCTGAAGTCGCTGGACCCCTACACGCTCAACGAAACCACCACCAACGCCCACCTGGGCAACGTCTATGAGGGCCTGACCTCGCGCGGCAAGGACCTGGCGATCGGCCCGGGCCTGGCCGAGCGCTGGGAAACCCCCGAGCCGACCCGCTGGCGCTTCTACCTGCGCAAGGGCGTGAAGTTCGCGAACGGCGAGGATTTCACCGCCGACGACGTGCTGTTCTCGGCCGACCGCGTCCGCGCCACCGGCTCCAACTTCACCACCCGGATTCCCAAGGACGCCAAGTTCGTCAAGGTCGACGACTACACGGTGGACGTGGTGCTCTCGTCCCCGAACCCGATCCTGCATTACCAGTGGGACACCTGGTACATCATGTCCAAGAAGTGGGCCGAGGCGAACAACGCCGTGGCGCCCACGCCCGCCAGCGCGACCTCGCCGAGCTACGCCTCGCTGAACGCCAACGGCACCGGCCCCTTCCGCATCGAGAGCCACCAGCCGGGCGTCAAGACGGTGTTCAAGCCGAACCCGAACTGGCGCGGCCCGACCGAGCACAACCTCACCGAGGTGATCTTCACCCCCATCAACTCGGACGCCACCCGCGTCGCCGCGTTGCTGTCGGGCGAAGTCGACATCATCGAGCCGGTTCCGATCCAGGACATCCAGCGCATCAACAGCGCCAACAACGTGCAGGTGCTCACCGGTCCGGAGCTGCGCACCATCTTCCTGGGCTTCGACCAGACCCGCGACGAGCTGCTGGAGTCCAGCGTCAAGGGCAAGAACCCCTTCAAGGACGCCAAGGTGCGCGAAGCCTTCTATAAGGCCATCGACATCGAGGCGATCAAGAGCCGCGTCATGCGCGGCCTCTCGACCCCCTCGGCGCTGATGATCGCGCCGGAGCTCTTCGCCCTGTCGAAGGACTTCACCCGTCCGAAGGCCGACCCGGAGGGCGCCAAGAAGCTGCTCGCCGAAGCCGGCTACCCGAACGGCTTCGAGGTGGGCATGGACTGCCCGACCGATCGCTACGTCAATGACGGCCCGATCTGCCAGGCGGCCGTCGGCATGCTGGCCCGCATCGGCGTGAAGGTGAACCTGAACGCCCAGCCCAAGGCTCAGTACTTCGCCAAGATCCTGAAGCCGAACGGCTACAAGACCTCGTTCTACCTGCTCGGCTGGACCCCCGGCACGCTCGACAGCCACAACGTCCTCTACGACATCATGGGCTGCCGCGACGACGCCAACGTGGCCCGTGGCGAAACCAACCTGGGCGGCTACTGCAACAAGAAGCTCGATGCGCTGACCGACCAGGTGCTGGTCGAGACCGACACGGCCAAGCGCAATCAGCTGATCAAGCAGGCCTTCCAGATCGGCTTCGACGACTACAGCTACATCCCGCTTCACCAGCAGGCGCTGGCCTGGGGCGTGGCCAAGAACGTCAAGCTGGTGCAGCGCGCCGACAACCAGGTGCTGCTCTACTGGATCAAGAAGGACTGATCCCGCCGGGCCCGACGCATCGACGCGCCGGGCCCGCTTCTCGCATTGATAGAGCGACGGGCCGGCGCTCCCTCGGCGGGGCATGTCCGCCCTGCGGCCGATAGCGCGTTGCGCCCGGCCCCGTCCCGGCGCCATGTGCGCCCGTTTCGCCCGGCGTCGCCCGAAAGAGGCCCATGCTCGCGTTTATCCTGCGTCGCTTGTTTCAGTCCGCGCTGGTGCTCTTGTGCGTCGGCGTCATCGCGTTCGCGCTGTTTCGCCTCGTCGGCGACCCCGTGAACCAGATCGTCTCCATCGACACGCCGTTCGAGCAGCGCCAGCAGATCCGCAAGGATCTCGGCCTCGACGACCCGTCGGTGGTGCAGTTCGGCCGCTACCTCGTGAAGGCTGCGCGCTTCGACTTCGGGATCTCCTACCAGTTCCGCCAGCCGGTCTCGACGCTGATCGGCGAGCGCATGCCCGCCACCCTCGAGCTCACCTTCATGGCGGCGCTGCTGTCGCTGGTGGTCGGAATCCCGATGGGCGTCTACACGGCGCTGCGGCGGGGCTCCTTCCTGTCCGGCGTGTTCATGAGCGTGTCGCTGATCGGCGTCTCGCTCCCCACCTTCCTGATCGCCATCCTGCTGCGCTGGATCTTCTCCGTGCATCTGGGCTGGCTGCCGTCCTTCGGGCGCGGCCAGGTCGTCAATCTCGGCTGGTGGAGCACGGGCCTGCTCACCGTCAGCGGCATCAAGGCGCTGATCCTGCCCGCCATCACGCTCGGCCTGTTCCAGATGACGCTGATCATGCGCCTCGTCCGGGCCGAGATGCTAGAGGTGCTGCGCACCGACTACATCAAGTTCGCACGCGCTCGCGGCCTGTCCGATCGCGCCATCCATTTCGGCCATGCGCTCAAGAACACGCTGGTGCCGGTGATCACCATCGCGGGCCTGCAGCTCGGCTCCATCATCGCGTTCGCGCTGATTACCGAATACGTGTTCCAGTGGCCCGGCATGGGCGCGCTGTTTCTCGGCGCCGTACAAAACGTCGACATCCCCGTCATGGCCGCATACCTGCTGCTGGTGTCCTTCATTTTCGTGGTCGTGAACCTCGTGGTCGACATCCTCTACGCGGTGGTCGATCCGCGGCTGCGCGCCAACATGCAGGCGGCCTGATGGCGGACATCATGACCACTCCCCCGGCGCCCGAGCCTGCAGCCGCCAAGCCCAGCCCGCCCGGCCGCTTCGCGCGCTTCCGCGATTCCGACCTCCTGGCGAGCTTCCTGTCGTCCAAGCTCACCATGGTGTCGGCCTTCATCAGCGTGGCGATGATCCTGGGCGCGCTGCTCGCCACCTGGATCGCCCCCACCAACCCGTTCGATCCCGCCAGCGTCGACCTGATGAACTCGCTCTATCCTCCGCGATGGATCGAGGGCGGCGACACCCGATTCCTGCTCGGCACCGACAACCAGGGCCGCGATCTCTGGTCGGCGATCCTCTACGGCATGCGCGTGTCGCTGATCATCGGCATCGTCGGCGTGATCATCGCGGCGACGCTCGGCATCGGCCTTGGCCTGCTGGCCGGATACGTGGGCGGGCGCGTCGACGCGCTGATCATGCGCGTCGCCGACATCCAGCTCACCTTCCCGGCCATCCTGATCGCGCTGGTGATCGACGGCGTGGTCCGCTCGGTGTTCCAGGGTCTGGGCCGCGAGCAGACCGCCTTCAGCGTGCTGGTGATATCCATCGGCCTGTCGTTCTGGGTGCAGTACGCCCGCACGATCCGGGGCTCGACCATGGTGGAGAAAAACAAGGACTACGTGCACGCCGCCCGCCTCATGGGCGTGCCCGCCTGGCTGATCATGATCCGCCACGTGCTGCCCAACGTCATCGGCCCCGTGCTGGTGATCCTCACCATCAACCTCGCGCTCGCCATCATCACGGAGGCGACGCTGTCCTTCCTCGGCGTCGGCCTGCCGCCGACACAGCCTTCGCTCGGCACGCTGATCCGCATCGGCAACGACTTCCTGTTCTCCGGGGAGTGGTGGATCGTCGCCTTCCCGGGCCTCACGCTGGCGATCTTCGTGCTGGCCGTGAACCTGCTGGGCGACTGGCTGCGCGACGCCCTGAACCCGAAATTGCGATGACAGAGCCCGTTCTTTCCGTTCGCGACCTCTGCGTCGAGTTCGTCACCCGCCGCGGCGTGCTACGTGCGCTGGACCGCGTCTCCTTCGACATCGGCAAGGGCGAGGTGCTGGGCGTCGTCGGCGAATCCGGCGCCGGCAAGTCCGTCACCGGCTCGGCCGTGATAGGCCTGATCGAGCCGCCGGGCCGCATCGCCTCCGGCGAGGTGCTGCTCAAGGGCGAGCGCATCGACAATCTCTCGCCCGAGCGGCTGCGCCACATTCGCGGCAAGCGCATCGGCATGGTGTTCCAGGATCCGCTGACGAGCCTGAACCCGCTCTATCGCGTCGGCGAGCAACTGGTGCAGACCATCCGCACCCACCTGCCGCTCAACGCCGCGCAGGCGCGCGACCGCGCCATCGAGCTCCTCGCCGAGGTCGGCATCCCGGCGCCGGAGCGGCGCATCGACGGCTATCCACATGAGTTCTCAGGCGGCATGCGCCAGCGCGTCGTGCTCGCTCTCGCGCTCTGCGCCGAGCCCGAGCTCGTGATCGCGGACGAGCCCACCACGGCGCTGGACGTCTCTGTGCAGGCGCAGATCATCACGCTCCTGAAGCGCATCTGCCGCGAGCGTGGCACGGCCGTGATGCTGATCACGCACGACATGGGCGTCATCGCCGAAACGGCCGACCGGGTCGCCGTGATGTATGCCGGGCGCGTCGCCGAGATCGGCCCCGTGCGCGACGTTGTCAGCCGCCCCTTCCACCCCTATGCGGCCGGCCTGATGGGCTCCATCCCGACGCTGGAGACCGCGAGCGAGCGCCTGGTGCAGATCCCGGGTTCGATGCCGCGGCTCACCAGCATCCCGAGCGGCTGCGCGTTCAACCCGCGCTGCCCGCACGTGCATGAGCGCTGCCGCGTCGAGCGGCCCGACCTCATCGCGCGCGGCCCGCACGCGGTGGCGTGCCACTTGTATGACGAGCCTGGCGTCGACGCGGAGGCGCTGGTGCAGCGCGACAAGGTCGCGGCCGCCGTGGCGAGGAGCCACGCATGAGCGACGACGCGCGTTTCGTCGACATCCGCGACCTGCGTCGCGTGTTCGACGTCTCCAAGCCCTGGCTCGAGCGCACGCTGGCGCGGGAGGGCCACCAGTACCTCAAGGCCGTCGACGGCGTGACGATCGGCATCCGGCGCGGCGAAACCTTCGCGCTGGTGGGCGAATCCGGTTCCGGCAAGTCCACGGTCGCCCGCATGGTGGTGGGCCTGCTGCCGCCCAGCGCCGGCGAGGTGGTGATCGACGGCGTCTCGATGACGGCCGCCAAGGACGCCGCCGCCCGCAAGAAGCTGCGCCGCCGCATCCAGATGATCTTCCAGGATCCCTACGCCAGCCTCGATCCGCGCTGGCGCGTGGGGCGCATCATAGCCGAGCCCATCCGGGCCTTCGGGCTCGCGAAGGAGCAGGGCGTCGAGAACCGCGTCGGCGAGCTCCTGCGGCTGGTCGGGCTCGATCCGGCCGACGCGGCCAAGTTTCCGCACGAGTTCTCGGGCGGCCAGCGCCAGCGTATCGCGATCGCGCGGGCGCTCGCCGCCGAGGCCGACTTCATCGTCTGCGACGAGCCCACCTCGGCGCTGGACGTCTCCGTGCAGGCGCAGATCCTCAACCTCATGAAGGACCTGCAGGAGCGCCTGGGGCTCACCTACCTGTTCATCAGCCACAATCTCGCGGTGGTGCGCCACATGGCGGCGACCATCGGGGTGATGTATCTCGGCCGCGTGGTCGAGGTCGCGCCCGCCCGGCAGCTCTTCTCGCACCCGCGCCACCCCTATACGCGCATGCTGCTGGACGCCGTGCCGGATCTCGCGATGTCGGGCCGGCCGCGCACGCCCGTGCAGGGCGAGATCCCGAACCCGATCTCGCCGCCCTCCGGCTGCACCTTCAACCCGCGCTGCGCGCTCGCCAACGATCGCTGCCGCCGCGAGGTCCCGCCGTTGGTGGACGGCACGGCCTGCCACGCCGTGCACGAGGGCAGGGCGGATCCGCAGGACATGCCCGAGGTCGCGGCGATCTGATCCGCCGGGCCTTGGCGCCTCAGCGCCGGGTCTGGAGGATCTGCGTCTTCGGCCGGCTGGTGCGGTATTGCCCGCGATCCACCGCGATGATCGCCACGGCGCCAAGAACAAGCGACATCAGCCACCACGCCTGCGCGGCGCCCTGGCCCAGCGCCGCGAGCGTGAACGCCACCGTGAGCGTCATCAGCGCGCCGGGCGAGACGCTGGGCGACAGGCGCTTGGTCGCCACCACGGCCCGGGCCAGCAAAAGCGCCAGCGCGGCGGCCCCGAGGAAGCCGAGTTCGAACCAGATCTCGAACAGGAGGCCGCTGGGCGCGTTGTTGGGCACCAGCCCGGCGAGCTTGGCCCGCAGCGCCGTGTCGAGCCCATGGCCGGTGACGAGCCGCAGCGGCTCGTTCAGGACGATGTTGCACCAGGCCCGCATGGCGTCCGCCCGGGCCGAGTCCACCCCGAACAGCATCTTGGCCAGCGGCCTGAGCGCGAAGGGGACCAGCGGCGCGACCACGACCAGCCCCGGCAGCAGCAGCAGCGTCATTCGCCGCCCGATGCGCTGGTTCACGGTGGCGCCCGCGAACACGCAGGCGCCCAGCACCAGCGCCGCCAGCGCGGACAGGTTTTCGCCCAGGATCAGCGCCGCCGTGACGGCCGCCACCAGGGTGAAGCCCGAGATGAGGCGGTCCTTCGACAGCAGCCACGTCACGGCCGCCGGCGTGGCGAGCACGATCACGAGCAGGCCGCGCTCGATCAGGGCCCGGTCCATCTCGGGATCCGGGCTGCGGCCCGACAGCGCCCGCCAGGCGATCGCGAGCCCCACCAGGGCCGCGGCGCCGACGCCGATCGGCATCAGGTAGAGGTTGGAGACGCGCATGCGCTCGGGCA
Organism: Alsobacter sp. P4_H11; assembly: GCF_056400925.1. Lineage (NCBI taxonomy): Bacteria > Pseudomonadati > Pseudomonadota > Alphaproteobacteria > Hyphomicrobiales > Alsobacteraceae > Alsobacter > Alsobacter sp. P4_H11. The sequence continues at coordinate 250,553 of NZ_JBFUKI010000002.1, read as the reverse complement.
GCGCCGCCACCGCCACCACGCCGGAGAGGCCAACCAGCGTCAAGTTCATGATTCGCTCGGCCGCCGGCCCCGGAAATGGCGTCCACAGGAGGGACAGCCCCGCCCAGAACGCCAGAAACGCCGCGATCCCGGCCGTGACGCTGAGCAGGGCCTTTCCGGCCCGCGCCCAGGGCTGGCGTCCCTCGCTCTCGATCGCGCTCGCCAGAACCATCAGGGCGATGCCGATCGGGGCCGCCACCACGAGGCCGCGGCGCGTGCTCACGGCAAGCACCGGGGCGGCCAGCACCAGGATGGCGAAGCCGAATCGGCGCAGGAGACCCGCCGCGTCAACGGCCGGATTCACGGAGGTGCGGGCGATGCGGGCCATAGGCGGTGCGAGGGGGCTGGGGAGGGGCTGATCGAGACCCGCGAGCTTAGCGGTTGCATCCGCCTGCGGCTGTGGGCCGCAAGCCACACCCGGGAGGTTCTTCGTGGCCCTGTTCGCCAAGCTTTGCGTCGGCGGCAGCTTAATCTGCGCGCCGCATCAAGCCACGCCGAGATCCGGACAAAGAAAACCGGTGTTCGAAAGACCCGGATGGTTGTCCGAGAGCTTACCCGGCAGACGACGATACATTCGCGTACGTCGTAAATCCAAGATGTCGTAACCGCCGTCGTTTTTATTCAAGATCGAACCCGATTTCACCCATGCAACGATGTGGATTGATGCTGCAACGCACAATGCAGACACTTTGACATTTATCGCGCTTCGGATTTAATGCTCGCATCCCGAAAAGGGCCCCGCCGCAAGGCGGGTGAGGAGGAGAAGCGACATGCTCGGCGAAGTCTCTCGCCGTCAGTTCCTGAAAGGAGCAGGCGCGAGCGTTGCCGGTTCAGCCATGGGGGCTTTGGGCTTCATGGGCGTCGAGGAGGCCGTGGCCTCGTCGATCCGTCCGTTCAAGCTCACCAACACGACTGAAACCCGCAACACTTGCCCGTACTGCTCGGTGGGCTGCGGCATCATCATGTATTCCGAAGCGTCCAAGCAGGACGGCAAGCGGAAGATCATGCACATCGAGGGTGACGTCGATCACCCGACCAACCGCGGCACGCTCTGCCCCAAGGGCGCGGCGCTGCTCGACTTCGTGAAGGCCGAAACGCGCACGAAGTTCCCGATGCACCGGGCGCCCGGCGCGAAGGAGTTCAAGCAGGTTTCCTGGGAGTTCGCGCTCGATCGCATCGCGCAGCTCATGAAGGAAGACCGCGACCGCAACTTCGTCGCCAAGAACAAGGACGGGGTCACGGTCAACCGCTGGACCTCCGTCGGCTTCCTGGCCGCCTCCGCAACCACGAACGAAACGGCGTTCATGACCTACAAGGTCGTGCGCAGCGCCGGCATGTTGGTCTTCGACAACCAGGCTCGCGTTTGACACGGCCCGACGGTGGCAAGTCTTGCCCCGACATTTGGCCGCGGAGCGATGACCAACTCGTGGACTGACATCAAGAACACCGATCTCGTCCTGATCATGGGCGGGAACGCCGCCGAGGCTCACCCCTGCGGCTTCAAATGGGTCACGGAGGCGAAAGCCAACCGGGGCGCCAAGCTCATCGTCGTGGACCCGCGCTTCACGCGCTCGGCCTCCGTCGCCGACTTCTACGCGCCGATCCGCCAGGGCACCGACATCGCGTTCCTGCTGGGCGTGATCAACTATTGCCTTCAGACCGGCAAGGTGCAGAAGGAATACGTCGCCAACTACACGAACGCGTCGCTCGTCGTGAAGGAAGGCTACGGCTACAAGGACGGCCTGTTCTCCGGCTATGACGAGAGCAAGCGCGACTACGACCGCTCGAGCTGGGACTACGAGCTCGGTCCGGACGGCTTCGCTGTCACGGACACGACGCTCCAGCATCCGCGCTGCGTGTACAACCTGATGAAGGAGCACGTCGCGCAGTACACGCCCGAGTTCGTGGAGCGCATCTGCGGCACCCCGAAGGACAAGTTCCTGACGATCGCCAAGATGATCTCCGAGACGTCTTCGCCCGACAAGGTGATGACGTCCATGTACGCGCTCGGCTGGACGCAGCACTCCAAGGGCTCGCAGAATATCCGCTGCATGGCGATGCTGCAGCTCCTCCTGGGCAACATGGGACTGGCGGGCGGCGGCATGAACGCCCTGCGCGGCCATTCCAACATCCAGGGACTGACCGACATCGGCCTGATGTCGAACCTGATCCCCGGCTACCTGACGCTGCCCTCCGAAAAGGAGACCAGCTTCGGCAACTACATGCAGACCCGCCTGTTCAAGCCCCTGCGGCCGGACCAGACGAGCTTCTGGCAGAACTACAAGAAGTTCTTCGTCAGCTTCCAGAAGTCCATGTACGGGGCGGCCGCCACGGCCGAGAACGACTGGGCCTATGACTGGCTGCCGAAGCTCGACGTCACCTATGACGTGCTCAGGGCCTTCGACCTGATGCACCAGGGCAAGATGACCGGCTATTTCTGCCAGGGCTTCAACCCGCTGCTGTCCTTCCCGGACCGCGGCAAGGTCACGGCCGCCCTGTCGAAGCTGAAATGGCTCGTCACCATGGATCCCCTGGAGACGGAAACGTCCCGCTTCTGGGAGAACCACGGCAAGTACAACGAGGTCGACACGGCCTCCATCCAGACCGAGGTGTTCCAGCTTCCCTCGACCTGCTTCGCGGAGGACGAGGGCTCGCTGACCAATTCCTCGCGCTGGCTGCAGTGGCATTGGCCGGGCGCGGACGCGCCGGGCGAGGCCAAGTCGGACGTCTGGATCATGGCGCAGCTGCACAAGCGGCTGAAGGACGCCTATCGGAAAGACGGCGGCGCCTTCCCGGACCCGATCGTCAACCTGGTCTGGAACTACAAGGACCCGAACGACCCGCAGCCCGACGAGATCGCGCGCGAGGTCAACGGCTATGTGCTGGCCGACGTGCCGGACCCGACGGACAGCACGAAGCTGATCCTCCAGAAGGGCAAGCAGGTGCCCGCCTTCGCGGCTCTCCGCGACGACGGCTCCACGGCTTGCGGCTGCTGGATCTATTCGGGCTCGTTCCCCGAGGCCGGCAACATGATGGCGCGCCGGGACAACAAGGACCCGGGCGACATGGGGGCCTATCTTAACTGGGCCTTCGCGTGGCCGGCCAATCGCCGCGTGCTCTACAACCGCGCGTCGGCGAACCTGGAGGGGCAGCCCTGGGATCCGAGCCGCAAGCTCATCGCCTGGGACGGCGCCAAGTGGGCCGGCAACGACATCCCGGACATCGCCCCCACGGCGAAGCCCGGAACCGTGATGCCGTTCATCATGAACCAGGAGGGCGTGGGCAAGCTCTGGGTGCGCGCCGGCATGCGTGATGGGCCGTTCCCGGTCCATTACGAGCCGTTCGAGAGCCCGATCAACAACCCCATCAACCCCAAGATCAAGGGCAACCCGGTCGCGCGCGTGTTCAAGGGCGACCTCGACAACATGGCCGAGAACGGCTCGAAGGAGTTCCCCTACGCGGCCACCAGCTATCGCCTGACCGAGCACTTCCATTACTGGACGAAGCACGTGCAGGTGAACGCGGTGCTGCAGCCGGAGTTCTTCGTCGAGATCTCCGAGCAGCTCGCGGCCGAAAAGGGCATCAAGCCCGGCGGCTGGGTGAAGGTGTCGTCCAAGCGCGGCCAGATCGAGGCCAAGGCGGTCGTCACCAAGCGCATCAAGCCGATGATTTGCGACGGCAAGACCGTCCATATCGTCGGCATCCCGATCCACTGGGGCTTCCTGGGAGCAGCCAGGAAGGGGATGGGGCCCAACAGCCTCACCCCGTTCGTGGGCGACGCGAACATCGAGACGCCGGAGTTCAAGGCGTTTCTGGTGAACGTCGAGTCCATCCCCGGTCCAGTGGCTTAAGGGAGGCGCGCTCATGGCGACCATGGAACTCGTCCGCCGCTCGGCCTCCTCCTCCCCGGCTTTTCAGCCGGGGGCCCAGGAGATCGCCAAGCTCATCGACGTCTCGAAGTGCATCGGCTGCAAGGCCTGCCAGGCGGCGTGCCTGGAGTGGAACGACCTTCGCGAGGAGGTCGGCTTCAACGACGGCACGCTCAACAACCCGCACGACCTGACGCCGGCCTCGTTCACCGTCATGCGGTTCACCGAATGGGAGAACGCCGCCACCGGCAATCTCGAATTCCTGATCCGCAAGGACGGCTGCATGCACTGCTCCGACCCGGGCTGCCTCAAGGCCTGCCCGGCCCCCGGCGCGATCGTGCAGTACTCCAACGGCATCGTGGATTTCGACCACGACAAGTGCATCGGCTGCGGCTACTGCGTGAAGGGCTGCCCCTTCAACATTCCGCGCATCTCCAAGGCCGATCACAAGGCCTACAAGTGCACGCTCTGCTCCGACCGCGTCGCGGTGGGCCAGGGACCGGCCTGCGCCAAGGCCTGCCCCACCAAGGCGATCTCCTTCGGAACCAAGCAGGAGATGAAGGACCTCGCCGACAAGCGCATCAAGGACCTCAAGGGCCGCGGCTACGCCAATGCGGGCCTCTATGATCCTCCGGGCGTGAGCGGCACGCACGTCATGTACGTGCTGCATCACAACGACCGGCCCTCGCTCTATGCGGGCCTGCCGGACGCGCCGAAGATCTCGGCCGTGGTGGAGCTCTGGAAGGGCGTCGCCAAATATGCCGGCCTCGCATTCATCGGCCTCGCGGCCGTGGGCGCTGCGGTCCACCACATGGTGGCGGGCCCCAACAAGGTCAGCAGCGAGGACGAGGAAAACGCCGTGCGCCTGAAGGAGAAAGCCTGATGGCGCACGCGAAACCGGAAGGAGGCGCATGATGGCGTCCGTATCTTCCACGCAGGATAAACCGGTGCTGGTCGACCGCTACGCGGCGGGCGCCCGCATCAACCACTGGGTGACGGCCATCAGCTTCATCCTGCTGGCGCTCTCGGGCTTGGCGTTCTTCACGCCGAGCCTCTATTTCCTCACCGGCCTGTTCGGCGGCGGGCAACTGGCGCGCACGCTCCATCCGTGGATCGGCGTGCTGCTGTTCGTCAGCTTCTCGGGCCTGTTCATCCGGTTCTGGAAGGCCAATCTCTGGAACCGGGACGACAGCGCCTGGATGTCGAAGCTGCCGGACGTGGTCGCCGGCCACGAGGAGAAGCTGCCCGAGATCGGCAAGTACAACGCCGGCCAGAAGCTCGTCTTCTGGGGCATGGCGCTGCTGATTCTGGTGCTCTTCGCCACCGGGCTGGTGATCTGGCAGCAATATTTCGGCGCGGCCAGCTCCATCGACCAGCAACGCGTGGCGCTGCTGCTGCACGCCGCCGCCGCCGTCGGGACGATCCTGATCTGGATCGTCCACGTCTACGCGGCGATCTGGGTGCGCGGCACCATCCAGGCCATGACGCGCGGCAACGTCACGGGCGGATGGGGCTGGCGCCACCACCGCAAGTGGCTGCGCGAGGAAGTGCAGAAGGGCGAAGTGAAGACGCAGCCGGCCGAATAGCCGGCGGACGCCAAACGCAGCGTCATCCCCGGCGGCCCGCCCTGGGCCGGGAGGAGAGGGAAGCTTTGCGCGCCTCCTCCTCCCGCGGCCTCGGCCGCGCCGGGGATGCGGCGCGCTTGGCGGCCGGAACGTTTCGATCACAGACTTGCCGACCTGAAAAACAGAAAGGCGCGCATCAGCGCCGCGAGACACCCGCACATGGCCCAATCCGGATCCCCCACCTTCGAGCCGATTGGCATCGGCGACGAGACGCGCCCGCCCGTCGCCGTCCTGCCGACGCCCGGCTCGCTGTTTCGCGACCGCGCCGAGCGTTTCCGCAAGCTGGCCGACGGCCACCAGATGAAGCCCTATCTCCTGTTCCTGGCCGGGATCGCGCAGGCGCAGCACGCCGCGCAGGACGGGCTCGGCCCCGCCCCGGCGCTCCCCGACGAGGAGATCCGCCGCGCCGCCGAATTCGGCATGCCGCCGCTGGCGCGCGACCGCTTCGACTGCGACGACGCCGCCATCGACACGCTGGATCGTTTCTTCGACCTCGCGGCCGCCATCGACATGCCCGACAGCGCCCGCGCGGCGCTGGAGCGCCTGAGCGGGGCGAATCCCGACAATTGGCGCGAGAGCGTCTTCGCCACCCTGGCGGATGCGCCGCTGGCGGACCGGCTCGGCGACCACGTCTTCGTGGCGGCCGGCCTGCAGGTCCAGTTCGCCCGCATGGCCGCCACGCTGGATCAGGACCGGCTGGTTCCGGTGGCGGACGGCGCCTGCCCGGCCTGCGGCGGCCCGCCGGTCACCAGCTCCGTGGTCGGCTGGCCTAGCGCCCACGGCGCGCGCTTCTGCGCGTGCTCGCTCTGCGCCACGCGCTGGCATGTCGTGCGGGTGAAATGCGTGCTGTGCTCCTCCACCAAGGGCGTCTCCTACGAGGAGATCGAGGGCGTCTCCGACAGCATCAAGGCCGAGACCTGCACGGAGTGCCGGGGCTACCTGAAGATCCTCTACGAGGTGAAGGACCCGGCGCTCGATCCCGTCGCGGACGACGTCGCCAGCCTCGGCCTCGACATGCTGGTGCGCGAGGCCGGCTGGCGCCGGGGCGGCGTCAACCCGTTCCTGCTCGGTTTTTGAGGCGCGGCAAGCCGCGTGCGCCTTGAACCGGACCGGGTGAGGGATCACCTGATGCCACGACCAGGTCTCCCGGAGGGAGCGGCCCACCCATGAACAAGCCGATCCGATCGCCCCTGCCGTCCGTCGACGAAGTGCTCCGCCACGAAATCGCGCTGGCGGCCGCCGCCCGTTTCGGCCGCACGGCCACGGCCGCGCGGGTGCGCGAGCATCTCGACGCCGCCCGCGCCGCCTTTGCGCAAGCGCCCGCCGCCCCCGTGGAGGCCGCCGCCGTCGCGCTTGCGGCGACGCGCACGCTGGAGGACGCCGACAGGCCGTCGCAGCGGCCGGTGTTCAACCTCACCGGCACGGTGCTGCACACCAATCTGGGCCGCGCGGTGCTGCCGGAGGCCGCCATCGAGGCCGTGGTCGCCGCCATGCGGAGCGCCACCACGCTGGAATACGACCTTGCGACAGGCGGGCGCGGCGAGCGTGACGACCACGTCCGCGGCCTCGTCCGCGAGCTCACGGGCGCGGAGGACGTCGTCCTCGTCAACAACAACGCCGCCGCCGTGATGCTGGTCCTGGCCGCGCTCTCCAAGGGCAAGGACACGCTGGTGTCCCGCGGCGAGCTGATCGAGATTGGCGGCTCCTTCCGCATGCCCGCCATCATGGCGAGCGCCGGCGCCCGGCTGGTCGAGGTCGGAACCACCAACCGCACCCACCTGGCCGACTACGCCGACGCCATCGGCCCGCGCACGGCGTTGCTGATGCGGGTGCACACCTCCAACTACCTCGTGCAGGGCTTCACCAAGACAGTGCCGGAGCGCGAGCTCGCGGCGCTCGGCCGGGAACGTGGCGTACCCTTCGTGGACGATCTCGGCTCCGGCACGCTGGTCGATCTCTCCCGCTGGGGCCTGCGGCGCGAACGCACCGTGCAGGACGCCCTGCGCGACGGCGCCGACCTTGTGACCTTCTCGGGCGACAAGCTGCTCGGCGGCCCGCAGGTGGGCTTCATCGCCGGCCGCCGCGACCTCGTCGCCCGCTGCGCCAAGCACCCGGCCAAGCGCGCCATGCGGCTGGACAAACTCCGCCTGGCCGCCCTCGAGGCGACGCTGCGGCTCTACCGCGATCCTGATCGCCTGCCCGAGATGCTGCCCACGCTGCGTTTCTTCACCCGCACCCGCGACGACCTGCGCGAGGCCGCCGGCCGGCTCGCGCCCGCCCTCCAATCAGCGCTGGAGCGTTTCGCCCCGGGCGCGTGGCGCGTCGAGCCGATCGACTGCGCCAGCCAGATCGGCTCCGGCGCCCTGCCGCTCGACACCCTGCTGAGCGCCGGCCTCGCCTGCGCGCCGCTCGCCAGGCGCCCCGGCAAGGCGCTGGACGCTCTCGCGGGCGCCCTGCGCGCCCTGCCGGTCCCGGTGATCGGCCGCATCAGCGAGGATCGCCTGCTGCTCGACCTGCGCTGCCTGGAAAACGAGCCGGCGTTCATCGCCACCCTGCAGGCGCTCGCCGGGGAGCCGCGCTGATGTTCGCGACGCTGAAACGCCTGCTTGCCCGCGCCGCGCCGCCCGACCCCGCGCCCGTGCGCGACGACCAGAGCGTCGCCGACGCCATGGCGGCCGCGCAGGCGAGCGCCGCGGCCGGCGATTACGCCGCCGCGCTGGACATCTGGGGGGCGCTCGCGCATGCGGGCGTCCCCCGGGCGCAAAACAATGTCGGGGCCTGCTTCGCCGAAGGGCTCGGCGTCGCGCCGGACGGCGCGCTGGCCCAGCGCTGGCTGACGCTGTCGGCCGAGGCCGGCGACCCGGTCGGCCAGCGCAATCTGGCCTCGCTGTTCTTCAAGGGCGAGGCCATCGCCCGCGACGACGAGGCCGCCGTTCGCTGGTACCGGGCCGCCGCCGAGCAGGGCGACCCCGAGGCGCAGGACATGCTGTCCTGGATGCTGCTGGAAGGCGAGAGCCTGCCGGCTGACCCCGCCGCGGCGCGCCGCTACGCCGAGCTGGCCGCCGCGCAGGGCGTCCCCACCGCGATGACGCGGCTCGGCATGCTGCATCACAACGCCATCGGGGTTGAGCGGGACGCCGGCGAGGCCGTGCTCTGGTGGTCCCGCGCCGCCGCGCTCGGCGAGCCGGACGCGCAAGCCATGCTGGGCGCCGCCTATCATCTCGGCCAGGGCGTCAACCGCAACCCGGTGACCGCCATGACATGGCTCCTGCGCGCCCGCGCCAGCCTGAGCCCGCTGGCCGAACCCTTCCACGCCGCCGTCCTCGCCTCGCTGACCCAGGAGGAGCTCGCCGAAGCCGACCGCCGCTCCCGCGAGCCCCTGCTCGCCAGCGAGCCCTTGCTCGCCGGCGAGCCCCTGCTCGAACCGAACAGGGCCCCCGCATGATCGTCGGCACGGCCGGGCACATCGACCACGGCAAGTCGTCGCTGGTGCGCGCCATCACGGGCGTCGATCCCGACCGGCTGAAGGAGGAAAAGGCCCGCGGCATCACGATCGACCTCGGCTTCGCCTATTGGCCGCAGCCGGACGGCTCGGCGATCGGCTTCGTCGACGTTCCCGGGCATGAGCGCTTCGTCCACACCATGCTGGCCGGCGCCACCGGGATCGATCTCGCGCTGCTGGTGGTGGCCGCCGATGACGGCGTCATGCCGCAGACGCGCGAACACCTCGCCATCATGGACCTGCTCGGCCTGCGGCGCGGCGTGGTGGCGCTCACCAAGGCCGATCTCGTGGACGCCGCCCGGCTCGCCGCCGTTCGGGCCGAGATCGAGGCGGCGCTGGAAGGCGCCGCGCTCGCCGGCAGCCCGATCGCGCCTGTCTCCACCGTCACCCGCCAGGGCCTGCCGGAGCTGGAGGCGCTGCTCGCCGCCGAGGCCAACGTCACGACGCTACGGCGCGAGGCCGGGCTGTTCCGCCTCCTGGTGGATCGCTGCTTCACGCTGTCGGGCGCCGGCACGGTGGTGACCGGCTCCGTGGTCGCCGGCTCGGTCGCGGTCGGCGACGAGGTGGTGGTCTCCCCCTCGGGCCTCACCGCCCGCGTGCGCTTCATCCACGCCCAGAACCGGCCCGCCGAGCGCGGCCGCGCCGGCGATCGCTGCGCCCTCAACCTCGCGGGCCCGGGCGTGGCCAAGGACGCGATCCGCCGCGGCGACGTCGTCATGGACCCGCGCCTGCATGCGCCGACGCAGCGGCTCGACGCGGAGCTGCGCGTGCTGCCCACGGAGCCCAGGGGCGTCGGCCTGTGGATGCCGGTCTGGCTGCATCTCGGCAGCGCCGAGGTCGCGGCCCGAATCGTGCCGCTGGGCGACGGCGTCATCCGGCCGGGCCAGGCGGGCCGCGTCCAGCTCGTGCTCGACCGCCCCATCGCGGCCGTCGCGCATGACCGCTTCGTGATCCGCGACACGTCGGCGACCCGCACGATCGGGGGCGGCCGCGTGCTCGATCTGCGCGCGCCCGAGCGCCGGCGCCGCACGCCCGAGCGGCTCGCCCAGCTCGATGCGCTCGCCCATCCGCGCGTCGAGGATGCGCTGGCCGCGCTGGTGGGCGCCGCGCCGTTTCACGTCCCCCTGGGCGCCTTCGCGCGCGACCATGGCCTCGCGCCCGCCGATCTGGTCCGGGTCGCGGACGCGCAGGCGCTGACGCGCGTACCGGTGGGCGACGACACCGTCGCGATGGACCCCGCCGTCTCGCGCGCCTTCAAGCAGGGCCTGCTGGCCGCCCTGGCGGCGTGGCACGAGGCCAACCCCGATCTCGTCGGCGTCGGCCTCGAGCGGCTGCGTCTCCAATTGGAGCCGCGCCTGCCCGCGCCGCTGTTTCGCGCCATCCTGCAGGCGCTGGCGCGGCCATCCACCGGCTCCCCCGAAATCGCCCTGCAGGGCGCCTGGGCGCGCCTCGCCGGCCACGAGGTCCGCCTCAGCCCGGAGGACGAGGCGCTGTGGGCCCGCATTCGGCCGTTGATCGAGGGCGAGGAGCGATTCCGCCCGCCCCGGGTGCGCGACATCGCGAGCCTGCTCGACGTGGAGGAGCCCCGCATTCGCCGCACCTTCAAGCTCACGGGCCGGCGCGGCGAGGTCGACGAAGTCGCGCACGACCATTTCTTCCTGCGGTCCACCGTCGCCGAGATGGTCGCGATCGCGACCGAGCTCGCGGCGAGCGCCCCGAAGGGCGAGTTCACGGCCGCGCAGTTCCGCGACAGGCTCGACAACGGCCGCAAGGTCGCGATCCAGATCCTGGAGTTCTTCGACCGCCACGGGGTCACCATGCGCCGCGGCGACCTGCGGCGGATCAACCGACACCGCGTCGACCTGTTCGGGGCCGCCGCATGATCGCCGATGCGGGCTGCCCCGGCGGCCAAGGTTCCGCTAAGCTCGTTCATGGAAGAGAATCGGCCCTGGTGGGCTGGCCGGACTTCAAATCCGGTGGGGGCCGCGAGCCGGTCTCTGGTGGGTTCGACTCCCACTCTCTTCCGCCATCCTTTCCCGCCGCTTTCCAGGAGCCGCCATGACGCCGGCGTCCAGCCCAGATGCAGTTCTGGCCGACTTCCGCGAAGCCGCCGCCGTGGCGGACCGCGCCGAGGAGGCCTATCGCCGCGATCACGCGCGCCGCCTGGAGGAGCTCGCCCGCGAGCGCACCTTCGCGTATCGGCGCTTCAACCTCGTCCGCGAGATGCTGACATACGCGCAGGCCGTGGAAGCCCCGAACGGCGCGGCCAACGCGGCTCTGGCCGCCGTTCGGCGCGAACTGATCTGGGACGACGACACGCCCATCCGCACCGCCATCCTGGGGCGGCTTGAGCCTGTTGCGGCGCTCATCGCCGCTATCGCGCTGCCCGGCGAGGCCGGGGAGGGCGACGCCGGCGCCGAACTCGGGCCCGCCTTGGCGGCCTTCGAAGGCTGGTATCTGGCGGAGTACGGCGCCCCGTTCTGGGCGCTGTTCGACGTCTATGTGCCGGAGCGGCCCGTTGTCGACTTCTGAGGAGCCCGCCGACGACTTCGACGGCTGGGTCAAGGCCGAGTTCGCGGCCCGCAACGCCTTCACGGCGCTGGTGCTGCTGGTGAAGATCGGCAAGCGCCGGATCTCGCCGCTGCGCTCCACCTATGTGCACGTGATCGGCGACGAGCTCGACTGGGGCGAGATCACCCGCCTGTTCAGCAGCGCGGGCGTGGCCTGGGACGGCGCGGCCTTCTTCCCGGAGGTCGCGAAGGGCGGCGGCCCGCTCGACAACGCCGCCGCGCGGCTGCGGCTGCGCATGCTGGAGACCCGGGTCGACGACGACCGCCTCGCCCTCAACGACGGCCATTTCTTCGACGCCTGGGGCCGGCGGATGAGGGTCGACGAGATCGGCTGAACCCAAACGTCCGAACCCTGCCGCCCCCGCCGCGTTGCTGGCGATCAGCAGGAGAACGCACATGGGCGATCAGACCAACGAAACCGGCGCGAAGGCGCCGCTCCACCCCGGCGACCAGGCCGCCCCGGGCACGCCCGGCGCAGGCGAGAACGTCTGCCCCGTCTGCAAGGGCTCCGGTAAGCTGCAGGGCGTCGCCTGCGAGGAATGCGGCGGAACCGGCAAGGTCATCGAGGAGATCGGCGGCGCGTAGCGCGGGCAAATCATTCCGTCATCCCCGGCCGGAGCGGCGCAGCCGCGCAGGGGAAGGGGATCCAGGGGCCACGGCCCTGGCTCTGGACCTAGTCCCCTGGATCCCCTTCCCGGCGCTGCGCGCCGCCGGGGATGACGGTGGAGAGTTGGCGGCCAGCCTCAGCTCTACCCGAAACCACTCGACGCCCCTCATCCTGAGGAGCCACGCGGCTTTGCGTGGCGTCTCGAAGGACGAGGGGTCCAGTAGGCCCGATGATTGAGCTTGCTGGAGTCCCTCGTCCTTCGCGACGCATCGCCAAGGGGCGATGCTCCTCAGGATGAGGGGAATGTGGATGGCGCAGGCAGTTTCGCTGACGACGAGACCGCCTGGTTTTTATAAGCCCCCAGCCCTCACACGCTGCGCGTCGCGCCGCCGTCGATGCGGATCTTCGTGCCCGTGACGTAGGAGGCCGGCTCGCCCGCCAGGAAGGCCACCACGTTGGCGAATTCCTCGGGCGTGCCGTAGCGGCCGGCCGGGATCTGCGCCATGGCGGATTGGGCGATCTTGTCGATCGAGACGTTCAGCCGCTCGGCGTTGGCCTGGTCGAGCTGGCCGATGCGCTCGGTCTGGATGCGGCCGGGCAGCACCATGTTCACCGTGACGCCGTCCTGCGCGACCTCGTTGGCCAGCGTCTTGGACCAGCCGAGCACGGCCGAGCGGATGCCGTTGGAGAGCGCCAGATTGGGGATCGGCTGTTCGATGCCGGACGACGCCACCGTGATGATGCGGCCCCACTTCTTCTCCTGCATGCGCGGCAGCAGGCGCTGGGTGAGGTGGAACAGGTTCGCGGCCATGGACTGGAACTGCGTCAGCCAGGCGTCGCGCTTCACATCCTTGGCGACGCCGGGCGGCGGCCCGCCGGTGTTGTTGACCAGCACGTCGACGCCGCCTTCGGTCAGCAGCTTGTCGGCCGCGGCGTCGATCTGGGCGATGTCGCCGGTGTCGAGCTTCAGCGCCGAGACGCGGCTGCGTACGTCCGCCGGCAACTCGGCGATCCAGGCCTCGATCTTGTCGACGCTGCGGGCGGCCGCCACCACGGTCGCGCCCTCGGCGGCGAGCGCCCGCGCGATGGCGGCGCCGAGGCCGCGGCTGGCGCCGACCACCAGCGCCTTCTTGTTGTTCAATCCGAGATCCATGGCCGTTCAAACTCCCGACGCGGCTTGTTGTGAGGCCGGGAGCCTAATCCGGCGCGCCGCCGCCGCATAGCGCGCAGGCGCATGGCGGATCGGCCGCAGCCGGCGGGGCCGAACGGAAGCGCCGCGGCTGCGTTCTCGACCCGGAAACCCAGAACCGGACGATGACCCGCATCCTCACCTACAACGTGCACCGCTGCCTCGGCGTCGACGGCAAGCTCGATCCCGCCCGGATCGCGGCCGTGATCGCGGCCTGCCAGCCCGACATCGTCGCCCTGCAGGAGCTCGACGTTGGCCGCAAGCGCACCGGCGGCGTCGATCAGGCCCAGCTGATCGCCGACCAGCTCGGCATGCAGATGCATTTCCACCCCGCCATGCGGGTGATGGAGGAACTCTACGGCGACGCCATCCTGACCGCCCGGCCATCGCGGCTCGTGAAGGCAGGGCCGCTGCCGCTGCGGGCGAGGGCCGAGCCGCGCGGCGCGCTCTGGGCCGCCGTGCAGGCGCAGGGCGGCGAGGTGCAGGTGATCAACACGCATCTGGGCCTGCGCGGCTTAGAGCGGCTGAACCAGGTGCAGGCCTTGCTGGGCCCGGACTGGCTCGGCGGCCCCAAATGCACCGCGCCGTTTATTCTGCTCGGCGATTTCAACGCCGTGCCGCACTCGCGGGCCTACAAGCGCCTGGCCGCCAGGCTGAGGGACGCCCAGGCGGCGCCGCTCGTGCACCGGGCGCAGCCCACCTTCCCGGGCCGCATGCCGGTGCTGCGGATCGACCACGTCTTCGTGTCCGCCGGCGTCGAGGTGACGCGCGCCGAGCCGATCCGCACCCCCCTGGCCCGCCGGGCGTCCGACCACCTGCCGCTGCTGGTGGAATTCCGGCTCACCATCCCGAGCGCGCCCGCGCTGCGGATCAATGGCGCCGATGCGGCGTTGAGCCTTCCGGAGGCCGAGCCCGCATGACCATCGTCCAGCACAGTCCCGCCCCGCCGCGTCACGTGAGGCAAGCAGAAGCGTCGCGCCCAGCGCGGCAAGCCGAGCCGGCGCGTGAGAGCGCGGAAGAAGGAGAATCGAGCAAGGGACGCCGGCGCTTCTGGTCGCGCCTGATCGGGATCGCGGCCGTGGCGCTCTCGGCTTTTCTGATCTGGCACACGCTGCGCCAATACAGCCTCGACCAGATCGTCGCCTCCGTGCGGGCGGTGCCGGCCGCCCGGCTCTGGGCCGCCGCCGCCTTCGCGGCCGCGAGCTATTGCGCGCTCACGGGCTTCGACTATCTGGCGCTGCGCTATGTCGGCAAGCCGCTGCCCTACTGGAAAGCCGCGCTGGCGTCCTTCACCAGCCTCGGGCTCGGCCACAGCATCGGCTTCGCGGGGGTGAGCAGCGGCGCGATCCGCTACCGCTATTACGCCCGCTGGGGCCTCACCATCGGCGAGGTCGCCAAGCTGGTGGTGTTCTGCGGCGTCACGGTCGGCGTCGGGCTGGCGGCTCTGGGCGGGATCGCGCTGCTGGTGCGCCCCGAGCTCGGCGCCCGCGTCACCGGGCTGGACGAGGGCGTCACGATTACGCTCGGCGCGCTCTGCCTCGTCACGGTGGCCGCCTATGTGGGGCTGGCGTTCCGCTACGGCGGGAAATCCGTGCGCTTTCGACGCTGGTCCATGGACATGCCCGAATGGCGCCTCGCAGCCGCGCAGGTGGTGGTCGGGGCCGTGAACTTCGCCCTCGTGGCCGGCTGCCTCCACCAGGCGCTCGCCGCTCAGGCGGAGGTCGGCTACCTGCCGGTCGCCTCCGTCTACGTGATCGCCAACACGGCCACGATGATCACCCACGTGCCGGGCGGCCTCGGCGTGATCGAGAGCGTCGTCTCGGTGCTGCTGCCCGGCGCCAACCTCATCGGCGGCCTGCTGGCCTTCCGGGCCATCTACTTCTTCATCCCGCTCGGCCTCGCCGCGCTGTCGTTCGGCGCCAGCGAGCTCGTGATTCGCAGGCGGGCGCGCTCCCCGGCGTCGTGACGAGGCAAGCCGGCCACACCCTCCCGTCATCCCCGGCGGCGCGCAGCGCCGGGAAGGGGATCCAGAGGTGCGCACCTTTGCCCCTGGATCCCCTTCCCGACCTGCTGCGCAGGTC
Organism: Alsobacter sp. P4_H11; assembly: GCF_056400925.1. NCBI lineage: Bacteria > Pseudomonadati > Pseudomonadota > Alphaproteobacteria > Hyphomicrobiales > Alsobacteraceae > Alsobacter > Alsobacter sp. P4_H11. Next base: position 235,071 of record NZ_JBFUKI010000002.1, on the reverse strand, counting down.
GCCGGGGATGACGGCGGAGAAGTCGGGCCACCCTCGCAATGACGGTGAGGCTCTGGGCTGACGGCGAGAAAAACCCGCCCGAACGTCTCAGCCGCCGAAAAGCTTGTCCAGCAGGCTGCGCTCGGGCGGCGGATAGCCCTGCCGCTGGGCGCCGCCGCCGTTGGGGACGGAGCCTGGAGGGCGGAGAACGCCGTCGTCCGACACCACGCGGCGGGGCTGCGGCTGGGGCGGCGGGCCGCCCTGCGCCAGCGGGCTGATCGTGAGAGGCGCGCCGCGGGCCGCCACGGGGGCGGGTGGCGCGAGGCCGTAGAGCGTGTCGGCCGGGTTGCCGGAATCCGCCATCGGGACGCCGCCGGGCGGCGTGGGCGGCTGCGGGTCGGCCGGGGAAGGCCACATCTGCTTGTAGGCGCCGCCCGGCAGCGGCACGGGCGGGGTGGACGCCAGCGCGGTTTTCATGAACCGGCTCCAGACCTCCACGGGCAGGTTGCTGCCGCTGGTCTTCTTGGTGGGGGAACCGTCGTCGTTGCCCATCCACACGCCGGCCAGCAGCGAGCCCGTGTAGCCGACGAACCACGCGTCGCGATGGTCCTGGCTGGTGCCGGTCTTGCCGCCCGCCTCCCAGCCCGGCAGATCGGCCTTGCGGCCCGTGCCGGTGAGCAGCGTTTCGCGCAGCATGGCGTTCATCATGCCGACCGTCTGCGGCTCCAGCACCTTGCCGAGCCCGGTGCCCGAGCGCTTGTAAACGGTGGCGCCGTCGCTGGTCCGCACCTGCGTGATCACGTAGGGCTGCACCGCGATGCCGCCATTCGCGAAGGGCGCATAGGCGCCCACGAGCTCCAGCGCGGACACCTCCGAGGTGCCGAGCGCGATGGACGCGTTGGGCTCGAGCTTCGACTGGATGCCCATGCGGTGCGCGGTCGCCACCACGGCCTTGGGGCCGACCTCGACGCCGAGCTTCACCGCCACAGTGTTGATGGAGAGCGCCAGCGCCTGCCTGAGCGTCACCGGGCCGCGATACTCGCGCGTGGAGTTCTCAGGCTGCCAGCCCTTGATGTTCACCGGGCTGTCGTCCCGCACCGTGCTGGGCGTCAGGCCCTTCTCGATGGCGGTGAGGTACACGAACGGCTTGAACGCCGAGCCCGGCTGGCGCTTGGCCACGCTGGCCCGGTTGAACTGCGAGTCGGAGTAGTTGCGCCCGCCCACCAGCGCCTTCACGGCGCCGTCCGGCTGCAGCGCCACGAAGGCGCCCTGGCTGACGCCGAACTTGTCGCCCTTTTGCGCCAGCTCCTCCACCAGCGCCTTCTCGGCGATGTTCTGCATGCCGGGGTCGATCGTGGTGCGCACCACGATGTCCTTGTCGATGGTGCCGATATAGTCGTCCAGCACGTCCATGACGTAGTCGGCCGCGTAGTTCACCGAGCCGGCGCCGCCCGGCTTCACGGGCTGGCCGGGGTTCATCAGCGCGATCTTGGCCATGTTGTCATTGACCAGCCCCTCGCGCGCCATGGCGGCGATCACCATCGCGCCGCGCGCCTGCGCGGCCTCGGGATTGCGGTTCGGCGCCAGGCGAGACGGCGCCTGCACGAGCCCGGCCAGGATGGCGGCCTCGCCCAGCGTCACGCTGCGGGCCGTCTTGCCGAAATATTTCTGCGACGCGGCCTCGACGCCATAGGCGCCCGAGCCGAAATAGACCCGGTTGAGATAGAGCTCGAGGATCTGGTCCTTGGAGTAGTTGCGCTCCAGCCAGAGCGCCAGGATGGCCTCCTGGATCTTGCGCGAGGCCGTGCGCTCCTGCGTCAGGAACAGGTTCTTGGCGAGCTGCTGCGTCAGCGTCGAGCCGCCCTGCATGGAGGAGCCGCTGCGCGTCACGTTGCGGACCACCGCGCGGGTGATGCCCACCGGGTCGATGCCCCAGTGGTGGTAGAAGCGATGATCCTCGATCGCCACGAAGGCGTTCGGCAGGTAGGGCGGCAGCTCCTTCAGCGTCACGGTGCGGCCGCCGGTTTCGCCGCGATTGGCCAGCAGCGAGCCGTCCGCCGCCATGATGGCGATGTTGGGCGGGCGCTTGGGCACCGCCAGGCTGTCGATCGGCGGCAGCTTGGAGGCGTGGTAGGCCACGAGCCCGCCCACCGCCATCAGCACCCAGACGCCCATCACGAAGCCGTAATAGACCAGCGTCCCGAGAATGCCGCGCCGCTTGCGGGCCTTGGCGGCCGGCTTGCGGCCCCGCTCGCCCTTGTCGCCGCGCTCGGGCTTGTCGCCGGAGCCGCGGCCGGCGGCAGGCTTGCGGGAGGATCGCGCCATGCTGTGTCGCGGAGCGTCCGCGTCCTCGTCATCTGCCGGCGGCGTCGCGCGCACGGCCTCGCGGCTGCGTCCATCGTCCCGCCTGCGCCGGCCTTCGGCGAGCGGGTCGAGCGCGGGAGCGATCACGGGGTCGAAAGTGGGGTCGCGGCGCCCGCCGCGGTTGCGCGGGTCGTCGCCGTCCCGGTCCGTGTAGCCGGGCCGGTCGTCGCGGCTGAGCCGAAGGTCCAGCGACGCGGGCGCGTTGGGCTTGCCGCCCAGCACCGGTTCGCGTCTCTCCCCCGATCGGTCCCGCCGGTCCGTCATACCCTCGTAGCGCCCCTGCTCGCGCGAGCGGCGCGCGACGGCCTTCTGCCGTTCACGATCCGCCTTGCAGCACATCGACGCTAAATGCGGCGGATTAAGGGGTCGTTAGCGATGGGGCAATGGCGTCGGACGGCGAGACTCCGGCTTACTGGACCGCGAGCCTCCGGCTCGCATCGCCGCCAAGCGAGCCGGAGGCTCGCGGTCCCGCGCTCCTACTGCGCCGCCTCGGCGATGATCTCGTCGTTCGCCGGCGCGCCTACCACCTTGGGCTCGGCGCGGGTCAGTACCCGGCACAGCCGCGCGATGGTGGCCTTCAGCTCGTGCCGGTGCACCACCACGTCCACCATCCCGTGGGCGCGCAGGAAGTCGGCGCGCTGGAAGCCCTCGGGCAGCTTTTCGCGGATGGTCTGCTCGATCACGCGCGGGCCCGCGAAGCCGATCAGCGCGCCCGGCTCGGCGATGTGGATGTCGCCCAGCATCGCGTAGGAGGCCGTCACGCCGCCCGTGGTCGGGTTGGTGAGCACCACGATATAGGGCAGCTTGGCCCGGCGCAGGCGCTGCACCGCCACGGTGGTGCGCGGCATCTGCATCAGCGAGAACATGCCTTCCTGCATGCGCGCGCCGCCCGAGGCCGCGAACAGCACGAAGGGCGTGCGCCGCTCCACGGCGGTTTCCATGCCCTTGATCACGGCCTCGCCGGCCGCCATGCCGAGCGAGCCGCCCATGAAGTCGAAATCCTGCACGGCGATGGTCAGCGGCGACGCCTCGACCTGCCCGACGCCCACCTTCACGGCGTCAACCGCGCCGGTCTTGGTCCGGGCGTCCTTCAGGCGGTCGACATAGCGCTTCTCGTCGCGGAACTTCAGCGGGTCGACCGGGACCTCCGGCAGCGCGATGTCCTCGTACTGCGCGTCGTCGAACATCGCCTTCAGGCGCGCCACGGCGGACATCCGCATGTGGTAGTTCGAGCCCGGGATCACGAACTGGTTGGCCTCGACGTCCTTGTGGAACACGAGCTGGCCGGAATCCGGGCACTTGATCCACAGGTTCTCGGGCGTGTCCCGCCGCAGGATCGACCGGATCTTCGGCCGCACCACGTTCGAGATCCAGTTCATCGGGCTCGTGTCCATGCAGTCTCCAGTTCCGGATCAGGCCGCCGCCTTCGCCACGCGCCGGACGCCCGACGCGACCTCCCGCACCTTGGCGGCGACCGCCTCGACGGTGCCGGCCGTGGCCTTGCCGGAAACGTCCAGCGAGCCCCGCAGCGCGTCCACCAGCGCGGTGCCCACCACCACGCCGTCGGCGCTGCGCGCGATGGTCTCGGCCGAGTCGGCGTTCTTCACGCCGAACCCCACCGCGACCGGCAGATGGGTATGGCCCTTGATGCGCGCAACCGCGTCGCCGATCTTGGCGTAGTCGCCGATCGCCGAACCCGTGATGCCGGTCACCGCCACGTAGTACACGAAACCGGACGTGTTGGTGAGCACCTTCGGCAGCCGCTTCTCGTCCGTGGTCGGCGTCGCCAGCCGGATGAAGTTCAGCCCGGCCGTGATCGCCGGCACGCAGAGCTCCTCGTCCTCCTCGGGCGGCAGGTCCACGACGATCAGCCCGTCCACCCCGGCCGCGCGCGCGTCCAAGAGGAAGCGGTCGACGCCGTAGATGTAGATGGGGTTGTAGTAGCCCATCAGGATGATCGGCGTGTCGGCATCCGTCTCGCGGAAGGCCTTCACGAGCGCGATCGTCTTGCGCAGGCTCATGCCGGCGCCCAGCGCCCGCAGGCCCGCCGCCTGGATGGAGGGTCCGTCCGCCATCGGGTCCGTGAACGGCATGCCGAGCTCGATCACGTCCGCGCCGGCGGCCGGCAGCGCCTTGACGATGGCGAGCGACGTCTCGGGATCGGGATCGCCCGCCATCACGAAGGTGACGAGCGCCGCGCGGTTCTGCGCCCGCACGGCCGCGAAGCGGCGGTCGATGCGGGTGGTTGTCGCCTCAGTCATTCCATGCCCCCGAGATGCTCGGCCACCGTGAAGATGTCCTTGTCGCCGCGCCCGCAGAGGTTGACGATCATGAGGTGGTCCTTCGGCTTCTTGGCCGCGATCTCCACCGCCTTCGCGATGGCGTGCGCGGGCTCCAGCGCCGGGATGATGCCCTCGAGGCGCGACATCATCTGGAAGGCGTTCAGCGCCTCCTCGTCGGTGGCCGAGATGTAGTTCACCCGGCCGACATCGTGCAGCCAGGAGTGCTCGGGCCCGATGCCCGGATAATCGAGCCCGGCCGAGATCGAGTGCGCGTCCGTGATCTGGCCGTCGTCGTTCATCAGCAGGTAGGTGCGGTTGCCATGGAGCACGCCCGGGCGCCCGCCCGTCAGCGAGGCCGCATGCAGGCCCGACGACAGGCCGTGGCCGGCCGCCTCGACGCCATAGATCTCGATGCCGGGATCGTCCAGGAAGGGGTGGAACAGCCCGATCGCGTTCGATCCCCCGCCGATGGCGGCGATCAGCGAGTTCGGCAGCCGGCCTTCGCGCTCCAGCATCTGCTCGCGCGCCTCGCGGCCGATCACGCACTGGAAGTCGCGCACCATGGCCGGGTAGGGGTGCGGCCCCGCGACGGTGCCGATGCAGTAGAAGGTGTTCTCGACATTCGTGACCCAGTCCCGGAGCGCCTCGTTCATGGCGTCCTTCAGGGTCTTGGACCCGGACTGGACCGGCACCACTTCGGCGCCCAGCATCTTCATGCGGAACACGTTGGGCTTTTGCCGCTCCACGTCCACCGCGCCCATGTAGACGATGCACTGCAGGCCGAAGCGCGCGCACAGCGTGGCGGTGGCGACGCCATGCTGGCCGGCGCCGGTCTCGGCGATGATGCGGGTCTTGCCCATGCGGCGCGCCAGCAGGATCTGGCCGAGCACGTTGTTCACCTTGTGCGCGCCGGTGTGGTTCAGCTCGTCGCGCTTGAGGTAGATCTTGGCCCCGCCGCAATGCTCGGTGAGCCGCTCGGCGAAGTAGAGCGGGCTCGGCCGGCCGACGTAATGGGCGAGGTAGTCGGCCATGTCGTTGATGAAGGACGGGTCGACCTTGGCGGCCTCGTATGCGGCCTCCAGCTCGAGGATCAGCGGCATCAGGGTCTCGGCGACGAAACGTCCGCCGAAAAGGCCGAAATGGCCGGTCTCGTCCGGGCCCGTTCGGAACGAGTTCAGGGTGGGTGCGCTCACGCTCTTATCCTCGCTCGGCCGCAGCCGGACATCTCACGCCCCGCGGGCGGCCTTCACGAAAGCCGCGATCCGCTCGGGGTCCTTGTCGCCGGGCGCGCGCTCCACCCCGGAGGACACGTCCACGCCCGGCGCGCCCGTGATCCTCAGGGCCTCGGCGACGTTTCCGGGCTCCAGCCCCCCTGACAACATGAAGGGCTTCCGTAGGTCAAGGCCCGCCAGCAGCCGCCAGTCGAACGCCACGCCGTTGCCGCCCGGCAAAACGGCCCCGCGCGGCGGCTTGGCGTCGAACAGGATGCGGTCGGAAACGGCCGCATAGGCCGGAACCTGGGCGAGATCGCCCGCCTCCGACACGCCGATCGCCTTCATGACAGGCAGCCCCGTGCGCGCCTTGGTCGCGGCCGTGCGCACCGGCGTCTCGTGGCCGTGCAACTGGACGATGTCCGGCCGCACCTCGTCCCGGATGGCGTCCAGCAGGGCGTCGTCGGCGTCCACTGTCAGCGCCGCCACGAGCGCCCGCCCACCAACCTGCTCCCGCAGCGCCTTCGCTTCCGCGATCGAGACGTTCCGCGGCGAGCGCGGATAGAACACCAGCCCGACCATGTCGGCCCCGGCCGCAATCGCCGCCTCGATCGTCTCGGGCGTCCGCAAACCGCAGATTTTCACCAGCGTGCTCATGGGCCGTGTCCTTGCCACGCCGGACCGAAACTGTCCACGACGGGAAGGGGGGCGCGGGAATGCGCACCTGGCCCCACCGCCTCGCCGTCATTGCGAGCCGGAGGGGAAGCAATCCAGTCTAGAGGCCGGGCGCGACGCCCGGCGCCTAGGCTAACCCTAACCACCTGGATTGCTTCGCTGCGCTCGCAATGACGGCGAGGCGCTCCATCGTCGTGCGCGTCCCTCTCCCGCCTGCGGGAGAGGGGCAGGGGTGAGGGCGCCGGGGACGCCTGCATCCGTCATTGCGAGCGCCAGCGAAGCAATCCAGCTGATGCCGGGCGCTCTGCCCGGCGCCGGGGCTGCTCCCAATCACCTGGATTGCTTCGCTTCGCTCGCAATGACGGCGAGGCGATCCATCGTGGTGCGCGTCCCTCTCACGTCTGCGGGAGAGGGGCAGGGGTGAGGGCGTTTCGGCAGTGCGACCTCTCCACCGTCATTGCCAGCCCCTCCAAGCCCCTCATCCTGAGGAGCAGGCCCGCTTGGGCCTGCGTCTCGAAGGACGAGGGACTCCAGTGCGCTCCACCGTGCAGCCTTCTGGACCCCCTCGTCCTTCGAGACGCATCGCCAAGGGGCGATGCTCCTCAGGATGAGGGGCATGGTGGTCGAGCAGGGGCATGGTGGCGCGGACACAATAAGAAAATAATCCTTGACATTCCGCCCTGTTTCCCGCACCCTGCGCCTACTCTCGACCCAGGGAGGGGGCGCTTCCGGAGCGGTCCGTTGCGGGGTCGGGGCGCGGCGCCTGCGCGGGTGGGTATACCGGACCCACCCTCCCGGGAGGCCTTTCCGGAGCGGCCGGGCCGAGGGCTCAATGGGGTGAAAGCCTCGTCAAAGCCTCAGGTCAGGCAGTCAGCCCGCCCGCCCCACACTACGGTGGGGCCGTGGACGCGGCCACCTTAACACCCTCGCGGTTGCTGCCCACAAGGAGCGGCCACGAGGAAGGAGCGCGGGTCGGAAAGGTTCAAAATCGCCGGTCGCGGGGCGTCGGTCCGTCCGAACCTACGCGTAAAACCATTGATGGACCGACGCCTCGCGGCGCCCCTCCACCGATTGCCTCACCTCCGCCTTGGCGGAGAACGCAGACGCGCGCCGTTTAACGTGCGCCCCTTCTCCCCCCGGGAGAAGGTGGCCCGAAGGGCCGGATGAGGGACTAGAGGGAGTCCAGCGAAGCTCAACCCGAGCCAAGAACTCGTTCGGCTAGACCCTCATCCGTCAGCTTCGCTGACACCTTCTCCCGGGGGGAGAAGGGGATGACGGCGGGGGGAGTCTCAGCGCCTCCTATTCACAACGCCGAGAAAGCCCCGCATGCCCGCCACGCCTTCACGCCGTCTTCGCCAACTCCCGCTCGATTGCGGCGCGCACGGCCGGGTCACCGGGCTCCACGCTGGTGGGGAACACGGCCGCCACGTGGCCGTCGACGCCGACCAGGTATTTATGGAAGTTCCAGCGCGGCGGGTCGCGCGGCTTTTCGGCGAGCGCCCAGCGAAAGAACGGGTGGGCGTCCGCGCCCAGCACCTTCGCCTTCGCGGCCATCGGAAACGTCACGCCGTGCTGGCGGGCGATCCCGGCCGTCTCGGCCGAGGGGCCGGGCTCCTGCCCGCCGAAGTCATTCGACGGAACGCCCACCACCGTGAGCCCGCGCGGCTTCAGCTCGGCGTACAGCGCCTGCAGGCCGCCCAGCTGCGAGGAAAAGCCGCAGAACGAGGCGGTGTTCACCACCAGGATGGGGCGGGGCGCAAAGGCCGACAGGCGCAGCTCGCCGCCGTCCAGCTTGTCGAACGTGAAGCTCGAGGCGGTGCGGCCGCTCATCGCCGGCGCGGCGGATTGAGCCAGCGCGCGGCCGGCGGGCGCGAACGCGAGCGCGGCGATGAGAGTGCGGCGGTCGAGAAGCATGGGGCGGCTCCGTCGAAAAAAGCGCCAAACGGAAAGGCGCAGCATAAACCATTACGGGCGCGCAGGGCTGCCGGTTTCGCCATCCCGCTTGCCTTCGCGACCGCAAAGCCGCACATCAGCCCGATGACCGCTCAGCTTCCTTTCGACGCCGGCTTCGGAGTGTATATTCACTGGCCGTTCTGCGCGTCGAAATGCCCGTATTGCGACTTCAACAGCCACGTTCGCCACGCACCCGTGGACGAGGCGCGCTATGTCGCGGCCTTCGCGCGGGAGATCGCCCATCAGGCCGCGCTGGCGCCGGGCCGCACGGTCTCGACGATCTTCCTGGGCGGCGGCACGCCTTCTCTCATGCAGCCCGCCACCGTGGGGGCGATCCTGGACTCGGTCGCGGCCAACTGGGCCGTCGCGCCGGACGTCGAGGTGACGCTGGAGGCCAACCCCACCAGCGTCGAGGCGACGCGCCTCCGAGGCTACCGGGCCGCCGGCGTGAACCGCGTGTCGCTCGGCGTGCAGGCCATGAACAACCGCGACCTCGTGGCGCTCGGCCGGCTCCATTCGGCCGAGGAGGCCATGGCGGCCGTGGACGTCGCCGCGAGCGTGTTCGACCGCTATTCGTTCGACCTCATCTACGCCCGCCCGGACCAGACGCCGGCCGCCTGGGCGGCCGAGCTGAAGGAGGCCATCGGCCGCGCCGCCGAGCACCTGTCGCTGTACCAGCTCACCATCGAGCCTGGCACGATGTTCGAGCGCCTGCGTGACGCCGGCAAGCTCGTGGTTCCGGACGCCGACGCGGCCCGCGCGCTCTACGAGACCACCCGCGAGGTGTGCGAACAGCATGGCCTGCCGGCCTACGAGATTTCCAACCACGCCCGCCCGGGCGCGGAATGCCGCCACAACCTCGTCTATTGGCGCTACGGCGAATATGCGGGCGTCGGCCCCGGCGCGCATGGCCGCCTGAGCACGGCCACCGGCCGGCTGGCGCTGTCCACCGAGCTCGTGCCGGAATCCTGGCTCGCCCGCGTGGAGAGCGAGGGCCACGGCGTCACCGAGGTGGAGCGGCTGTCGGCCGAGGCCCAGGGCGACGAGTTCCTGCTGATGGGCCTGCGGCTCGTGGAAGGCGTCGATCCGGCGCGCTACGCGGCGCTCGCCGGGCGCGGGCTGGACCCGCGCCGCGTCGAGGACCTCGCCCGCGACAACCTCGTGGAGCGGACGGCCGAGGGCCGCATCCGGGTCACCCCGGAGGGCTTCCCGGTGCTCGACGCCATTGTGGCGGACCTAGCCGCCTGAGGCGGCTTAGGCGACCTTGCGGGGCACCAGCCGCTCGGAGGCCAGCGCCTGCTGCGCGCCGGACTCGCCGGACTCGTGGTACTCGGCGTCCTCGTTGACGTCCCAGATGTCGTAGAGGCGCTCGCCGGCCAGGATGTTGCGGACCGTCAGCATGGCGGTCATCATCGCGTGGTCCTGGTTGTTGTACTTGTGCATGCCGTTGCGGCCCACGAGGTGCAGCGTCGGGAAGCGGGTCTCGAGATCGAGCCGCACCAGGCCGACATGCTCCTTGTAGTCGTCGTCATAGACCGGATAGGCCTTGGCCTGCCGCACCACGCAGGCGTCCACCACCTCGTCCTCGCGCACCAGCCCGATCTTGGCGATCTCGGCCTTGGCGAGCGCGATCAGATCCTCGTCCGGCGCCGACCACACGCCGTCGCCCTCGAAACAGAAATATTCGAGGCCGAGGCAGGCGAGGTTCGGGTCGGGCACCATCTCGGGCGACCAGGAGCGGAAGTTCTGGATGCGGCCGACCTTCACGGACGGGTCGTGGATGTAGATCCAGTTGTCCGGGAACAGGTCCTGGCGCGTCGTGATCAGCGCCACGGTGAGGAAGTCCCGGTAGCGCAGCGCCCGCGCGCTGAACAGCGAGATCGGCGTCGGCTTGATCGCGTTGGTGAGTTCGGTGATGGGCGCAGACGAGATCACGTGGTCGGCCGTGAAGGTTTCAACCGAGCCGTCGCCGCGCTTGGCCGTGACGGTCCAGCGCCGGGCGCCCTCGTCCCACTCCATGGAGGCGAGTGAGCGATCCATCAGGATCTCGCCGCCCTGCTCGCGCGTCTTGCGCGCCGCCGCGTCCCACATCATGCCGGGACCCTTGCGGGGATACTGGAAGGACTCGATCAGCGTCTTGATGACCTCGCCGTCCTTTTGCTTCGGCTTGCCCCGGAACGTGCGAGTGAGCGCGTTCATGACCGCCGAGCCGAGGCTCAGGCCCTTGATGCGCTGGGCCGCCCAGTCGGCCGAGATCTCGTCGCAGGACATGCCCCACACCTTCTCGGTGTAGGTCTTGAAGAAGATCGAGAACAGCCGCTCGCCAAAGGCGTTGCGCACCCACTGGTGGAACGTGCGCGGGTTCTCGATCGGCCGCAGCTTGGCCAGCCCGTAGCTCGCCATGCACAGCGCGCTCTGGAACACGCCGAGGTTCCACAAGGCCTCGAAGGCCTTCAGCGGATAGGAATAGAGCTTGCCCTTGTAGTAGATGCGCGAAATGCGCGGCCGCTCGATGAAGTCGTCCGGCAGGATCTCCTTCCAGAGATCGACCACTTCCTTCGCCTTGGAGAAGAAGCGGTGGCCGCCGATGTCGAACAGGAAGCCCTTGTAGTTCACCGTCCGGCTGATGCCGCCCACCATGGTGGGATCGCGCTCCAGCACGGTGACGCTACGGCCCTCCTTGGTGAGGAGGTAGGAGGCCGTGAGGCCGGCCGGGCCGGCGCCCACGATCAGGACTTCGCTGTGCTGCGGCATGGGGAAAACCTCGGAACTCACGAACGCGCCCCAACGGGCCTGAATGCAAAAAAGCGGTGGCCGGCGAAGCCCGCGAAGGCCGCGAGCCCGGCGCCGGCCAGCAGGGCGAACAGCCGCGGCAGCGTCGGGGCCGAGTAGACGATCGAGAGGAACACCGCATAGCTGAAGCCCTGGGCCAGCAGCGCCACGGTGGCGTAGCGCATCGCCTCGGCGATCTGCCGACGCCCGCTCGCCGCGAACGTGACGCTGCGGTTGAGGCGCCAGGTCACGGTCGTGGCGACCAGCAGCGACAGCGCGCGGGATAGCTCGGGGGCCACGTGCGAATGGTCCAGCACCGAAAAGATCGAAGCGTCGACCGCGAGGCCGACCACGCCGACGCTCAGGAATCTGGCGAAAGCCTGCGGGATCGGATGAGCCAGAATGGCGCTCAGGCGCGGCCCGATAAACCGGCTGGCGAGCGTCTCGCGCGGCTTCGCGGCGCCAAGTGCGATGGAAGTACGCGCCAGTGCTGTTGCTTCCTGCATGCAGACGCCCTTCTTGGCCCGGCAGTGGTCCAAGGACCCATTGCCGACCGTTCTAGATCGCAAGCTTGGAATTTTCGGTAAACGGACGCGCGCGTTCCTGCGTCACTTTGATTGTGCAAGCGCATGCGCTTAACGGAGATGAAATTCAGACCTGGTAGACGTAGAGGAGTTTTCCGCAGGACATTCCAATGACCGACCTCAGCCATGCCGCTCCTCAGCGGTCATTGGAAAGCGTGCTTGGGAACAAGGCCGTGATGGTTTTGTTTGGCTGGGCGCTCGCCGTGGCGATGCGCTTCGGCTCGGTGGACCATGTCGGCATCCGCTTCAACGACACTGACGATGCGAGCCGTCTGACCCAGGTCCGGGATCTCCTCAACGGCCAGGGATGGTTCGATCTCGTCCAGCACAGGCTGGATCCCGCCTTCCCGGTTCCGATGCATTGGTCGCGCCTCATCGACGCGCCGATCGCGTTGCTAATCCTGCTGTTCGAGCGTTTCACGGATGTGGCGTCGGCCGAGCGTCTGGCGATGACGGTCTGGCCCTTGATCGTCCTGCTTGGCGCGGTGGCGGCCGTCTGGTCCGTCGCGGTGCGGATCGGCGGCGTACTTGCGAGCGCGCCTGCCGTGTTGCTGCTGGCCTTTGGGTTGTCGGTGCTTTGGCAGTTCGACCCCGGACGGATCGATCACCACAATGTTCAGGTCGTCCTGTCACTGGCCATGTTCTCGGCCGTTTTTGGCCCGTCACGCAAGGCCGGCGCCGTCGCGGGGCTCGGGTGCGCCCTGATGCTGGCCGTGGGGCTGGAAACGATCCTGCTGCTGGCCAGTGCGAGTCTGGCGGCGGTGTATCGCTGTCTGATGGAGCCGCAATCGCGCGCTTGGGTGAGGGCGTTCGGGACCACTCTTGCGGTCGGCTGCGTTGGTCTGATGCTCGCAACCGTGCCGCCGGCATTCTGGCAGGTCGGCGTGTGCGACTCGCTTTCAGCCAATTATGCCGCTCTCGCCGTCTTGGGCGGCGGCGGTCTTGCGCTCGCGGCGTCTGTCGACCGGCGCCATCGCTGGCCGTGGATGGTCGGCGTCGCCGCCGTTTCGGTGACCGCCTTCGGCTGGATCGAGCCGGCCTGCCTTCGTGGGCCGTTTGGCCAGGTAGACCCGCGCTTGTGGCCGATTTGGCTGGACCATGTCGAAGAAATGAAAAGCGTCTGGAAAGCGCTTGGATCACACCTGCCGTCGTTGACGGCCATGCTCTCCGGGCCTGTGCTCGCTTTGATCTCCATCCCGCTTCTGCTTCGGCGGCCGGAACTGCGGCGCAGCCCGGCGTTCTGGGCTTATGTCGCGTCGTTTGCGGCCTCGTTCGCAATCGGCTGCTTTCAGATCCGGACCCTGTTCTACGCCAACATGTTCGCGATACCGCTCATCAGCGCCGCCATCGCGTTGCTATGTCGGATGGCTGCCGACACTGGCCGTTCCGCCACGTTGGTGGTCGCGGCGGCTTTGTTGGCCACCAACAATTTCACCGCCGTACTCTTGGCCATTTTGGTCCTGCCGGCGGCGCCTGCTAAAGCGGCCCTAGCCGAAAGCGAGGAACGCTCCCGCGCCTGCATGGACTTGCGTGAATACGCCGAACTCGCCCGTGAGCCGGCCAGCCTGGTTCTGAGCACGCTCGACATGGGTCCGTTCATCCTGGCGGCGACGCCCCATGCCGTGCTGTCGGCGCCCTATCACCGCCAGTCGACCGGCATTCTGGATGGACACCGAATCCTGGCGGCGCCTCCGCAGGAGGCGGTGTCGCTGCTTCGGGTGCGCGGCGTTCGTTTCTTTGCGCTCTGCTCAAGCTCGCCTCAGAATTCGCTCTATGCCAGCATGGCCCCGAATGGACTGCACAGCCGACTCGTACGCGGCGAAGCGGTTGACGGGCTGCAGCCTCTCGAAACGCGCGGCGTGGTCCGCGTCTTCCGGGTAGCCGCGCCCTGAACGGCCAAACAGGCCTTTGGAGCGAACCCATGCGCCTGCTCGTTCTGATCGCCGCAAGCGTTTCCCTGCTGCCCCTCTCATTCCCCGCCCACGCCGAGCCGCCCGCCAAGGAGCTCTTCGGCGCGGTGACCCGCCCGGCGGACTTGCCCTCCCGGGTGATCGGCTTCTACGCCAAAGGGTGCCTCGCCGGGGCCGAGGCGCTGCCGGTGGACGGCCCGGCCTGGCAGGTGATGCGCCTGTCGCGCAACCGCGCCTGGGGTCACCCGGCGCTGATCAGCTTCCTGGAGAAGTTCGCCCGCGAGGTCCCGCGCATCAACGGCTGGCCGGGCATCCTCGTCGGCGACATCGCCCAACCGCGCGGCGGGCCGATGAAGACCGGCCACGCCTCGCACCAGATCGGCCTCGACGCCGACGTCTGGCTGACGCCCATGCCGGGGCGCGTGCTGAGCGCCAAGGAGCGCGAGGACCTGGCGGCGTCCGACATGGTGCGCGACGACAAGCTCGACGTGTCGCAGAACTGGACCAAGGGCCAGCACGCCCTGATCAAGGCCGCAGCGCAGAAGCCTCAGGTGGAGCGCATCTTCGTGAATGCGGCGATCAAGAAGGCGCTGTGCCGGGAAGCGACCGGCGACCGCAGCTGGCTCCAGCGGGTCCGGCCCATGTACGGCCACAACTGGCACATGCACATCCGCATGGCGTGCCCGGCCGGGGAGGCGGACTGCCAGTCGCAGGATCCCGTTCCGGCGGGCGAGGGCTGCGGCAAGGAGCTTGACTACTGGTTCTCGGACGCCGTGCTGCACCCGCGCCCGGGCGGCAAGCCCAAGCCGCCGATGGAGATGTCGGCGCTGCCGAACGCCTGCCGGGCGGTGCTGAACGCGCCTTGACCCCGGCGGGGGTCAATGCCCCTTGGAGTCGCCCGCGATCTTGTCCGTCAAGGCCAGGACGATACCCGAGCCGACGAAGACGAGGTGAATGATCACGTACCACATCAGCTCGCGATCGCTGATGTTCTTGACGTTCATGAAGGCCTTGAGCAGCTGGATTGCCGAGATGGCGACGATCGACGACAGGAGCTTCAGCTTGAGCCCCGTGAAGTCGATCTTGCTCATCCAGTCCGGCCAGTCCGCATGCGCGGAGGCGTCGATCTTGGACACGAAGTTCTCGTAGCCCGAAAAGATCACGATAACGATCAGCGAGCCCGTGAAGGTGAGGTCGATCAGCGCCAGGACGCCCAGGATGACGTCCGACTCGGAGGACGACGGGATGTGCAGCACGAAGTGCCAGATTTCCTGGAGCGTCTTGACCAGCAACGCCGCGAGGCTGAACACCAGCGCGACATAGAAGGGCGCGAGCATCCACCGGCTCGCAAACAGGAAACGCTCCAAAAGCCGCTCGACCAACCCCGCCCCCTCGATTGGCGGCGAGCGCCAAACGCGCCCGCCGTGTGAAATCCGCCGTCGCTCAGGCCGCCGTCACGCCCGTGCCGATCGGGCACGCGACGCCCGTTCCGCCCAGGCCGCAATAGCCCATCGGGTTCTTCGCCAGATATTGCTGGTGATAGTCCTCGGCGAAATAGAACGGGCCGCCATCCACGATCTCGCTCGTGATCGGCCCACAGCCGTTCTGCGACAGCACGCGCCCATAGGCAAGCTTGGAGGCCTCCGCGGCGGCTTGCTGCGCGGGGGTGGTCGGGTACACGCCGGAGCGGTACTGCGTGCCCACGTCGTTGCCCTGCCGCATGCCCTGCGTCGGGTCGTGGCTTTCCCAGAACGTCTGCAGCAGCGTTTCGAAGCTGATCACGGCCGGGTCGTAAACCACCAGCACCGCCTCGGTATGGCCGGTCATTCCCGTGCAGGTTTCCTCATAGGTCGGGTTTGGGGTGACGCCGCCCACATAGCCGACCGCCGTCACCCAGACGCCGGGCAACTGCCAGAACTTGCGCTCCGCGCCCCAGAAGCAGCCCAGCGCGAAGATCGCGGTTTCGAAACCGGCCGGATAAGGGCCTTTCAGCGGGTTCCCGTTGACGAAATGGGTCTCCGCGGTGCGCAGCGGCGTCGCCCGCCCGGGCAGCGCCTCGGCGGCGGTGGGCAGGGCCGTCTTCTTGCGGAATGCGAACATGGGGGAACCTCGCTCCGATTGCGATCAGCCCCCAATGTGGGGTTCCGCCCCCGAAAACGCGAGGGCGGTCGCGAAAACGTCAGATCAGGCGCGCGCGTCGTAGCCGATCGGCTGCTCGGGCTCCAGCGCCAGCCAGACAAACAGCAGCCCGACGCACAACAACGCGAGGGTGAGAGGCGCCCGCATCAGCATCGCGCCGCCATTGTCCCACAAGGCGGGCTGAACCCGACCCAGCAGGCCTTGCAGCCAGCCCTGCGCTGCCGGCGCGAAGCGGTCCAGCGCGGCCCCGATGGAGGTCAGCGTCAGCGCCGAGGACGCGATGGAGCGCGTTCCGTCCACGGCGGCGCTCACGAAGGCTCCGGCCAGCGCAAGGTATCCGAGCACGCGGATCAGAAAGCGAATCATGCGAAGGCTCCTCGCCAGCCCGGCCGCCGCGAATGGGCTACTCCGAAGGGCTACAAGCCGCCGGCCCCCGATGCAACCCGGGACAGGGCCCCCCGGGTTCCCCTCGCCGGCCCAAGCGCCTTGCATCCGGGCCCACGATGATCTACGAGCCTCCCCTGCGCAGCGATGCGCACGGAGGGGTGGCCGAGTGGTTGAAGGCGCACGCCTGGAAAGTGTGTATACGGGAAACCGTATCGCGGGTTCGAATCCCGCTCCCTCCGCCACTGACCCTGTCGCAGTACGTTGCAAAACAGGGCTTAACGTACTCACATCGTTGAGTTTTGTAGCCCTCCGGGTCACGTAAAGCGCCTTCTTGCGTCGCATGCCGAGGCAAGACAGCGCTCAAATCCGTTGGTAGGATTGCTCGCACTGACCAACCGCGAGCCTCGAAATACCAACATGCCGCTCACAGACATCGCTTGCCGAAACCTAAAGCCCGGTCCGAAGCCGCTGAAAGTGAGCGACGGAGGCGGGCTTTTCCTTTTGGTCCAGCCTACAGGCGGAAAGCTCTGGCGCTTCGCATACCGGCTGGACAGAAAACAGAAGACCCTTGCGGTTGGGCGCTTTCCGGAGGTGTCGCTAGCGCTGGCGCGTCGACGCCGCGATGAAGCCAAGGAGCTTATTGCCGTTGGCGTCGATCCGTCCAAGGCGAAAGTGGAGGCGAAGGAGGCGAAGCGTGCTAAGACCGAACACGGCTTCGAAGCGATAGCCTGCGAGTGGCACGAGCAGCAAAAGCCCGCTTGGGCCGAGGGGTATGCGGACCACGTTCTGACGCGCCTAAAGGGCGACATCTTTCCCTTGCTCGGCAAGCGACCGATTGCGGAAATCGAACCGCCAGAGCTTCTGGAGGCCATCCGCAAAATCGAGGCACGAGGCGCGCAGGAGATTGCTCGTCGCACGCTTGCTGTATGTGGCCAAATCTTCCGATACGCTATTGTCACGGGTCGCGGAACGCGTGACCCATCGGCCGACTTGCGAGGAGCGCTCAAGGCTCGGCCTCGGCAAGTCCACCACCGCGCAATGTCGCAAGCTGACCTGCCGGGGTTCCTGCGCCAGCTGGCCTCTTACGATGGCGAACAGCAAACCGCTTTGGCTCTTCGAATGGCTGTCCTGACCTTCGTACGGACGACGGAGCTTCGCGCGGCGCGATGGTCCGAGTTCGAGCACCTGGACGGCAAGGCTCCTTTGTGGCGCATCCCCGCCGAGCGCATGAAGATGAAAACGGAACACCTCGTGCCGCTTGCACCTCAAGCGGTGGGCGTCCTGCGCGAGCTCAAGGCCTTGGCCGGCGAGAGTCCATTCGTGTTCCCGTCTAAGGGCGCTGAACGGTTCATGAGCAACAATACCATGCTCTTCGGGCTCTACCGCATGGGCTACCACGGCCGCGCCACGGTTCATGGATTTCGAGGCTTGGCGTCGACCGTGCTGAACGAAATGGGCTTCCCACCCGATTGGATAGAACGCCAGCTAGCGCATGACGAGCGCAACAAGATCCGTGGTGCCTACAACTCCGCTCAACACCTACCCGAGCGCAGGCGCATGATGGTTCATTGGGCGAATTTTCTTAGCGAAGTCGAAACGAGCGGAAAAGTAGATATCCAGAACGTGAGCACAAGGTGATGGTTCACTATAAGAGAGAGCAAAAACTCGAACATTTCCGCATGGAATATGGCCGCTCCGTCGCTGTCGAAGTCGCAAAGCTATACCAATTATCTGATCAAGAAAGCAGCCTAAGCGTTTCTGCATTTGTGCGAGACATAATGACTTGCGCTAAAATACTATCTGAAAATGGAATTAAAACGAAGATTGTAACTGAAATTGTGGTTTTTGCAGTGAAAGGAAAACGATCTGCGATAGAGAGCGCCCCTAAGCTGGATGACGAAATATGGGCCGACTACCGGAGCGAAGCGCATGACGCGAATCCTAGATTAACAACGTATAGGTATGCGAGGTTGCCGGGAAAAACTGATAGATGGGGATTTGAAGACAGCGAGTTAGGGATGAAGAAGCTGAAAGAGAGGCTCGACTCAATCGAGAGACGCTATAACAATTCACTAGTGATCGAAAATCTGGATGGCTGATTTCGTGCAAGCCTGCATTTCTCGATGATTGCGAGCGCATAGCAATCAAGGTTTCCTCGCACAACGCTTCAGAAGGGAGCGTTGTTTTAGAGGAGATCGCCAATGAGCGTCCTGCTGAAAAAGGCTCCTTGGGAAGGTATCCCTGCTACGGGCCCTCTCATGAGGCCTGAGACTGCCGCCGAGTACATCGGTGTTTCGACTTCGGCCGTGTATCGGATGATCAATCAAGGTCGTCTCCCGCCCATCGCGAAGCTTGGGAAGCGTGCCAGTGGCATTCCGAAGCCTTGGCTGGACGCCGTAATTGCCGACCGGCTCACCCCCTCCACTGGAGGGCGCGGCAATGACTGAGCACTTTGAAGCGGTGATGGCTCTCGGCAAGCGCGAAATCGCCAACGGCAACGTTGTCAATACCGCGACAATGGATGGCCAGTATCCCGTAGATAATCCCGCGTCGAAGCTGAGCCATAACGGAATACCCGGAACGCGTAGCTCGTCAAAACTGCGAGACGAACTTCTAGCAACTGGCGCATCGCTGTTGATCGTCCGAAACCCGGCCGATCCAAGCTCTCGCCATCTACTCACCCAAGACGGCCGGACACTGCTTCCGAACGTCCAGCGCGTCAGAGCCACCGAACCGCCCCCGCCCGCTCCCTTGCCGCCCGCAGTGTCCAGGACGCGACCACTTTCGATCGAGGAGGCCCGCGAGCGGGTCTCCATCACGGTGCGCGCTCTGAAGGCGCTGCAAGGGATCAGGGACACGCTCAGAGCCCGCGCGGAAGGCCTTGAGGCAACCGCAGCCGAGTTTGACCGGGCGACGGCCGATCTCGACCGGCTGACTTCCGACTTGCACACCCGCCAGGTTGAGGCCTTGCGTTCTGGAGCGCCGTTCAATGCTGCTCCCGGCCAAGCCGAACTCAAGGCGCTAGCGGAGAACGTCGAAAAGCGTCGCGCTAGCGCAAGGCTCGCGGCCGACGCTCGAAAGAGCCTAGCGCACGACTCCCGAGAGACGGACGAGCAGGTGGGCGGGGCCGAGAAACGCCACAGCTTCGCCAAGGCGCAATTGGCATTCGCGCATGTTCCCGACTTGGAGAAACGGGTAGCGGCCTTCTTTGAGGGACTAGCGCCCCTGATTGCCAAATACCTCGCATTTCAGCAAATGGCCGAGCCGCACATCAGTTCGTCGCGCCTGCGCGAGGGCGAACGCTTGCTGTCCGTTCTCGGCTCCATAGACAGCGATGCGCCCTACCGGCCGGCTTGGCTGCGGACGATCCCGCGGCGCGAGTTCCCCGGCTATGCGGAGGCTTTGGAAGCGTTCGAACGCGAGATTTCCGAAGTCGCTGAAGACGTTCTCGGCTGACCCGAGATCAAGGCGCCGCGTGCTGCCGCGCCTTTCCTTCACCCAACATGGAGAGTGAACATGACCGTGATGCGCGACGAGTTCGCCAAGGCGCAAGCGATTACGACAAGGGCCACAAGGAGGGAGTCGAGCAGGGTCGACAGGACTACCGCAAACGTTGCCAAGGTATCATCGACTCGCCGGCCGCCAAGGTACGCCCCAGGGCAGCGCTCGCCGCGATCGTCAGCACTGAGATGGGCCAGTTGGAAGCACAGTCCTTCTTGGCCAGCCTTCCCGAGGAGAAGGGCACCTCGGCCGGCGGCGAGAGCACTAGTGACTTCTCCCGTGCTGAACGAGCCCTCCAGGCGAGCGGCAGGTTCGATCGTATCCATGAAGTTGGCGGGCGGTGAACCATGCTGACCCCTCGTTGGTCCAAATGGCGTGATCGGCGCGTCATCGACATGGCGGCGCGCGGCGTACCGATGAAGGTGGCCCGGTTCACTGCCAGCCGGGAGGCTCGCGTTCGTTCTGACATCGCCAAGCGGGAAGGCCTGACCGTGGCCCTTGAAGCTGCTTCATCGTGGAAGCTTGAGGGCCGTCGTTATCGTTTCGAGCTCATGCGCTCTGACGGCGACATACTAATCATGGAACGACATTGAAAAGCAAAACCCCGGCTCTTGACGAGAGAGCCGGGGCCTTCGCGGCAACGAAGATGTAAAGCAAGCAAATGAACAGTACATCACAGGCCGCGCTGAAGCAAGCGGGCTCGCTACGCCGACGTGGACTCGCGCTCCATTGGCTTCACCCAAGATCCAAGCGGCCTGTGGGCGACGACTGGTCTACGAAGCCGGTTGCGTCATGGGAGATGCTGCAGCAAACCTACTCTGACGGTTGCAACGTCGGCGTGCGGCTCGGGAAGTGGTCCAAGGTGGGAGGCGGCTACCTTCACGCCATAGACTTGGACATTCGCGATCCGGAGGCATCTGAGGAAGCGCGCGAGGCATTGCACAATCTGCTGCCGGACCTTTCAGCACGTATCGTTGCGTCGGTCGTGTCCGGATCAGGCGGCGAGAGCCGCCACTACTATATCCTGACCGACTACCCGTTCCCGTCCAAGAAGCTGGCGCGCAGCAGCGAGAAGATGCCCGATAGTGGCTCCTGGACATGGGAGATCGAGCTTTTCGGAACCGGCAAACAAGTTGCGCTTCCGCCCTCGATCCATCCCGACACGGGACTCCCGTACCGATGGGAGAGGCGCTTTGACCTTGACGAGATAGAGCTTGGAGTTGCGCCCTTCCTTGCTGCTGGTTTGCTGGGGGAGCTCGTAAGCGGCGACCGAACCAACAAAAGCGGCGGGGAGCCGCTCGGCCGCTCCATCGCTGAAATCAGAGCCACGCTGGACGCGTTGCAACTAGCCGATTGGTGTGACGATCGCGACGGTTGGCTGACGGTCGGCATGGCGCTCCACCACGAGACAGGCGGCTCGGACGCAGGCTTTGACGCGTGGTGCCGATTCGCTGCGCAGTCCCCCGACAAGTTCGACAAAAAGGATCAGCGACGCGTCTGGAAGTCGTTCGGCAAACAGGCTGCGAGCCAGCCTGTGACCATGCGAACGCTGGAAGCCGAAGCCCGAGCGCACCGCGCCGCCGAGATCGCATTTGAAGATTTGGACGACCTAGAAGCCCGTGAGGATGACGGCCAATGGCGGCGAACGCTTGAGCTCGATGCAAGGGGAGGGATCAAGCCAACGCTCACGAACGTTGCGACGATCCTCCAAAATGATCATCGCCTTTCCGCGTCCATGCAGCTGAACCAGTTCACCGGCGAGGTGGTCAGCCGTCAGCCCTTGCGCTGCAATCTCGCCGTTGTGCCGCGGTTCAAGATCCGCGACGAAATCAACGGAGACCTTTGGCAGGACCATCACGACGAAGCTATCCGCGCGCTTCTAGAGGCTCCGTTCGGCAAAGGTAAGCCCGGTTATGGGCTCAAGGTTAGCGACAGAGATTTGCGCGGAGGCGTGAACCTTGCCGCCCGACAAAACGCCTTCCATCCCGTTCGGGACTACCTGCAAGCGACGACCTGGGACGGGACGCCACGGGCCGAGAGGCTGTTCATCGACTACCTAGGAGCTGCCGACAGCCCATATAGTCGACACGTCGCTCGGAACACGCTGTTGGGCGCGGTCGTCAGAATCTTCGAGCCGGGCCACAAGTTCGACTTCGTCCCAATCCTTGAAGGCCTCCAGGGTAAGCGCAAATCCACGTTCATCGAAATTCTGGCGCGTCATTGGTTCGCAGAGTTGCAGGGCGACTTCAGCGATCGAAAGCGCATGATCGAAAAAATGCAGGGAGCGTGGATTCTGGAAATCCCTGAGCTTCAGGGCTTCAGCAGAGCCGAGGTTCAGGAGATCAAGGGCTTTGTTTCAGGTAAAACAGACAAGGATCGATTGGCCTACGATAGAAGGGCGAAAGCCTTCCCGCGGCAGTGCATTTTCATGGGCTCGACCAATGAGTCAGAATACCTGCGCGATGCCACGGGCGGGCGGCGTTTCTGGCCGGTGATGTGCAACGTAGATGAGATCAACACGGATCGGCTGAGATCGCAGGTTGATCAAATTTGGGCGGAAGCCGTGTACCTCTACCACGAGATGCGGAAGGCCCAACCAAGGGGCCAACTGCCGCTGTTCATCACTGATCCCGATGCGCGGAAGGAAGCCGAGAGGCTACAAGAGAGTCGCCGGATCGAGACGGCGGAAGATGCCTTGACGGGACAAATTGCAGCTTGGCTTGATCGTCCTCACGGCAGTTTTGAAGACGAAGATCCTAAGCCGCTGGATCGAACATGCTGCGTTCAGATTTGGACGGAATGCCTGAGGCATGACAAGGGCAGTTATGGCCCGCACCATGCGCAGATAATTGGACGCGCAATGCGGCGAGTGCCAGGTTGGAAACCACTTACTGTTGCCGAAAGCATACCTCCATACGGACGCCAGAGAGTCTATCTGCGCGTAGAACCGAAGCTTTTCGCCGATTGAGGCTGTACACCCTGTACACCCCGTACGCGGTAAGTCATTGATTTCCCGGTGTAAGTCACAGGGTGTACAGGTGAACAGGTGTTTCCAACACTGCCCCGTGTTGCGCGCTCTGTTGCCAGTGGGAGCTTACGCTCTCCGCTTCTCGGAATGACGGTGTTTTTAGATAGCTGTACACCCTGTACACCCTGTCACTTAAACAAACAAATCAAAGACTTAGGGGCGTACAGGTGGGGTGTACAGGTGCGTACAGGTTGAATGTTCCACAAGATCAAACCGGATTTTGTTCGGAAAACTCCCGAATGCCGGGTGCTCCGCGCACCCGCGTCACTCGGAATTGCCAGATGGGACCCGAAGCCAATCATTCCAGAATGCGCTGAGCCGCAGTCAACCGCGCGTTGACCAAACCCACGAACGCAGCTGCCGTTAAGCTCGATCAACCTCCGGTTGACTGGGCGAACTGCTCTGGTGCCGCCGACTTGGCCAATGCAAATTCAATCAACCTAGGCTTGATCAGGTTCCGAACGCGGAAAGGCTCCTCGCTGCGGGCTCGCGGCTAGTCGTCTGAAATGGCAGGGATCAGCCTCTGTCTCCCCCCGAACCAGACCAAGCGCGCAGGGAGGTCTGGGCCCGGGTAGTCAATCAGGTCCGGCCAATCAGGATGCGGCCTGTTGCGGCGGATCGTTTCGTAGTCGGTTTTCCACCATCGGTTTAAGACCGTGACACTGCGATCAGGGTACCGCCTCTTGCGCTGATTAAGCGGAAGATCCAAGAAGTTCGAATGCATCCATTCAGAATAATCCAACGTTGCCTGGGTCACTTTCAGTCGTCGCCCGGATGGCTCTGCGGTCGCTATTTCTCCAAGCCAGATCGCAGATATCTGTTTCACCTTGCTTAGCGCGTGATGTCGTTCAGTCAAACGATGTTGAACGTCTTGCCCGATCCCCACATACTGCATTGCGGAGCGTGGCTGTTTGCCAGATGTTTTGCCCAGGCATACATACAGCGCTTCCGCGTAATCTGCCCGCGCCGCCTTTCGTGCGGCTTCAATGGAGCTGTAGGGACCAAACCAGTCGACCGCGATCATGAGATGCCTTCGCAACCTCGTTCTCCGTCATTAAGCGATTTCAGGATTCTGTCACAACGCCGAGACGTTCACGGAGCACCTCAAGCGTTCTGGGCTCGCGCAATTTGCAGACGATATTCTGATTGGCGAACATGCCCTCAAACCTGATGGCGTCAGCGATCGGAAGCGTTTTGACCCAGTCTACGCCGACCAAATATTCTGCCACGTCAGGGTCGTCACGATCATGAGCCAGATTGGGCTGGGAGAGCGGTAGGGCGAGTATCGGGCCGTCTCCAGTTTCAAAATCACGCGCCATCACTGGAAGTGAGGCCACTTTCCCGTACCCGACGTACCCAGCGCCTTTTTGGTAGACCACAATCGAATCACCAACGCTCAACCTGCTCAGCGGTGCCGACCACGTCTCGCCTCCGCCGGCCGCGATAAAGCCGTATCGGCGCATGTCCTCCCAAGCTCGGCTCTCGCCGTCGCCTGCATTCACGTACCAGATGCCCTGCCAAGGCGCTTGAACCTTATTCTCAGACCGAACTGCCACCTCTTGTCGGTCGAGGAGCCAGTCGGTTGTCAGGAGTGTTTGTGAGCCTTCTTGAAACACGGTGAAAAACGCAGTGTTGATCGACACGCCGTGGGTTTCTGAAAGATACCGGACAATGCGCTGGGATGAGGAATCCAAAGCACTGGCGACGATGACCATCGTATGGTTCTGGTTTAGTCGATCTGGCGGGCTCGTACCGAACCGCTCTATGAAGGCGGTCTCGAAACGTTTGCCCAAATAGGTCTGTGCGCGCTCGTAAATTTGCGGGGTGCTCAGCGACTGTACCCAGCTCGCATAGTCGAGCACCTGGGCAACAATCTCTCTCGGTGTACGATCCCGCTTCAATTCGACGATTGCGAGACTCCCATCTGCGTCGATGCCGAGGAGATCGATGCGCCCGCCAAAGTCGGTCACGACCTGGCGGCCAATGACCAACACGTTGAGGCCAAGGAGTGAGGGCTGCTCGGCAACCCACCTCTCGATCATGTCCTCAGTGGCTAGGCGACCAGCTGGGACAGGGACTAGCGCGTCGTTAGCGAGCTTGTAGAGCCGAGTCATTCTCAACCTCAAATTGATCCCCGAATCGACCATCTCGGAGCACGCCCACGGTAAGCCAATCAACCGCTGATTGACGAACTTTGCAGCATCCGAGGTCAAACGAACGCTGATCCAAGCCTAAGCCTTGCGGCCTGGCGGCGATTCGGCGAGAAATGGTGAAAGCGGGCTGACTAGGTGGCTTTCGAAAATTGAGATTGCGGGAGCCGCCTTGCGCGATGGATAAGCGAAGCCTCACCGAACGGGACATCTGCACGAAATTCATCCTGCCCGCCGTCAAGCGTGCGGGCTGGGATGAGATGTTGCAGGTACGCGAGGAGGTCTATTTCACCAAGGGCCGCATTATAGTGCGCGGCAAACTGGTGACGCGCGGAAAGGCGAAGAAGGCCGACTTCGTCCTCTATTTTAAGCCGAACATCCCGATCGCGCTGATCGAGGCCAAGGACAACAAGCACTCAGTAGGGGACGGCATGCAACAAGGCCTCGACTATGCAGCGACGCTGGGCATCCCCTTCGTGTTCTCCTCAAATGGGGACGGCTTCGTGTTCCACGACCGCACCGGCCAGAGCGCCGCGATTGAGGTTAACCTCGCGCTGGATGCCTTCCCGTCTCCTGCGGACCTGTGGGCACGCTATTGCCTCTGGAAGGGCCTCGACGGACAGGCCGAACAGATCGTGCTCCAAGACTATTTCGACGACGGAAGTGGCAAGGCCCCCCGCTACTATCAGGTCAATGCTGTCAATGCGGCGATCGAGGCCATCGCAAAAGGGCAAGACCGGGTGTTGCTGGTCATGGCGACCGGCACGGGGAAAACCTACACAGCGTTTCAGATTATCTGGCGTTTGTGGAAAGCCGGCCGCAAGAAGCGCATCTTGTTCCTGGCCGACCGCAACGTGCTGATCGACCAGACGATGGTCAATGATTTCCGCCCGTTCGGCGCAGCGATGGCGAAGCTTTCCACCAGCGCCAAGACGATCGAGCGGCAGGACGGCAGCGCGGTTGATCTAACTCTGGCGCTCGACACCAAGCGTCGCATCGACACCGCCTTTGAAATTTACCTCGGGCTGTACCAGGCCATCACCGGGCCTGAAGACCGGCAAAAACTCTATCGCGAGTTTTCGGCCGGCTTCTTTGACCTGATCGTGATCGACGAGTGTCACCGCGGCAGCGCGGCGGCGGACTCGGCCTGGCGCGAAATTCTTGATCATTTCTCGGGTGCTACGCAGATTGGCCTCACGGCCACGCCGAAGGAAACCGAGTACGTCTCCAACACCGACTATTTCGGCGAGCCCGTTTTTACCTATTCCTTGCGGCAGGGCATCAGCGACGGATTCCTGGCGCCTTACAAGGTCGTCAAGGTCCATATCGACCGCGACGTGGAGGGCTATCGCCCGGAACTCGGCCAGCTAGATCGCGACGGCAACGCGATCGAGGACCGGATTTACAACACCAAGGATTTCGACCGGAACATCGTGCTCGATGACCGCACTAAGCTTACGGCTAAGAAGGTCACGGAGTTCCTGAAGGAAAGTGGCGATCGCTTCCAGAAGACCATTGTCTTCTGTGTCGATGAGGAACACGCAGCGCGGATGCGGCAGGCGCTCATCAACGAGAACGCTGACCTGGTCGCGGAAAACGCCCGCTACGTCATGCGCATCACCGGCAGCGACAAGGAAGGCCAGGAACAGCTTGGCAATTTCATCGATCCGGAATCGAAATATCCCGTGCTGGTCACGACCTCGCGGCTGCTTTCAACCGGAGTCGACGCGCAGACATGTCGCCTGATCGTGCTCGACCGCGCCGTAGGCTCAATGACCGAGTTCAAGCAGATTGTAGGGCGCGGCACCCGCGTTCACGAGGATACCAAGAAGTTCTATTTCACGCTGATCGACTTTCGAGGCGCGACAAGCCATTTTGCCGACCCCGATTTCGATGGCGATCCGGTGCAGATATACGAACCCGGCGAAGGCGACGCGATCACGCCGCCTGATGATGTGCCGGAAGGGGCGGACACGCCGCCCACACCCGGCGCGGATGAAGCCCTGGTCGATCAGCCGAGCTTGCCGTTCCCGCCCGGCGATCCGATCCGCAAAATCTATGTCGATGGTGTCGGTGCGCGCATTCTGGCCGAGCGTGTCGAATATCTCGACGAGAACGGCAGGCTCGTCACGGAAAGCTTGCGCGATTTCACCAAGACGGTGCTGAAAAAGCGCTTCGCCAGTCTTGACGATTTCCTCAAGCGCTGGAGATCGGCGGGGCGCAAGCAGGCGATCATTGAGGAACTGGGAGCCGAGGGCTTGGCGCTTGATGCCATCGCGGACGAACTCGGGAAGAATCTAGATCCCTTCGATCTGATCTGCCATGTCGCTTTCGACAAGAAGCCGCTCTCCCGCCGCGAGCGAGCCGAGAACGTCAAGAAGCGCGACGTGTTCACCAAATACGGGCCACAAGCCCGCGCCGTGCTCGATGCGCTGCTGGATAAGTATCGCGACGAGGGCGTGCTCAATCTCGACGATGC
The DNA here is from genome assembly GCF_056400925.1 of Alsobacter sp. P4_H11. NCBI lineage: Bacteria > Pseudomonadati > Pseudomonadota > Alphaproteobacteria > Hyphomicrobiales > Alsobacteraceae > Alsobacter > Alsobacter sp. P4_H11. The sequence continues at coordinate 207,657 of NZ_JBFUKI010000002.1, read as the reverse complement.
CAACGTGCTGAAGATCGCGCCCTTCAGCGCGATGGGCAGCGTCGTTCAACTCATCAAGGCGTTCGGCGGCAAGGAGGGTTTCCAGAAAGCCGTTCATGAGTTGCAGGACGCACTATACGAAGGCGTGGCCTGACCGATGGAGAAAATCGGCAATCAAAAGATTTGGTCTTACTTCGATAGTCAACCGAATGCTCGCGCCGCCAGCAATCAGGCCATTCGGGCCGGTGACGGACATGAGGTAGCGACCTATTTCCATCTCGCAAAAAAAGTTGCTGAACTTCAATTTCGCAACCGCGAGCATGTGCTTCTATTTCGCGGGCAGGGACAGGACTATCGAACGACAAAGAACAACAGCATGCTCAAGTCGAGCATTTTTCGGCTTGAAGGAGGAAAATTTTCAACGAGGGTTCAACTAGAAGATCGGTTTGCCCGCCTGCGGGAGGCTGAAGACCAATTGGTTGAGCAATACGCGACCGAGAGATTGCTCGGCTTCGAGCGTCTAAAGCGTCAGCGGATCATCCGGTGGGCGATCCTTCAACACTACGAAATTTGCGCCACGCCGCTTTTGGACGTTACCCACTCGCTGCGGATCGCGGCTTCATTCGCCTCCAATCGAAACAGTTCGGAGAGCGCATTCTTGTTCGCATTTGGAGTGCCGAATTTGAGCGGAGCTGTGACCGCCAGTTCCGAAGCCGGTCTGCAAGTTATTCGCCTTTCGAGTGCCTGCCCACCTGATGCTGCTCGGCCTCATATACAAGAGGGCTACCTCTTGGGAGAGTATCCCGAGATCAGCGACTTTGGGCAGCATTCGCACTACAGTTACTACGAGATGGACTTCGGAAGGCGTCTGATCGCGAAGTTTCGGTTTAATCCGAAGACCTTTTGGAGCAGCAGCAACTATCCGCCTTCCCCCGATGCTGCTCTCTATCCAGCCGAGCATCGCGACCTGCTACTTGCGATTGCCGACTACATCAAAAAGAAACTCGATAAGAAGGCCGCCTAGCCCATGTCCGTCCGCACCCTCGTCAAATCAATCCAAGACATCATGCGTCAGGATACCGGCGTCGATGGCGATGCGCAGCGCATCAGCCAATTGTGCTGGATGTTTTTCCTCAAGATCATCGACGATCAGGATCAGGAACTCGAAATTACGCAAACCGGCTATCGCTCGCCAATCCCCGAAAAGCTTCAATGGCGCAACTGGGCGGCGGACCCGGAAGGGATGACCGGCGAGGCGCTTGTCGGCTTCATCAACGGCGAGCTGTTCCCGGCGCTGAAGGGCCTGCAGCTCACGGGCAAGCCGGGCGATCGGCGCCGCGTAGTGCGCGACGTGTTTGAGGACGCCTACAACTACATGAAATCCGGCCAGCTCATGCGCCAGGTCATCAACAAGATTGCGCAGGTCGATTTCAATATTTTGGCCGAGCGCCAGCATTTCGGCGATATCTACGAGCGAATCCTCACCGATCTGCAATCGGCTGGCAATGCGGGCGAATACTATACGCCCCGCGCCGTCACGGCCTTCATGGTGGACCGCATCGACCCGCATCCGGGCGAAATACTGTTCGATCCCGCCTGCGGCACGGGCGGCTTTCTCACCTGTTCCATCCGCCACATGCGCGACCGCTATGTGAACAAAACCACGGACGAATGGGCATTGCAGAACGGCTTACGCGCGGTGGAGAAGAAGCAGCTCCCCCACATGCTCTGCGTCACCAACATGCTGTTGCACGGCATCGAGGACCCGAGCTTCGTGCGTCACGACAACACGCTGGCCCGGCCCTATATCAGCTACTCGCAATCCGACCGGGTGGATGTCGTCGTTACCAATCCGCCCTTCGGCGGGCGCGAGGAAGACGGCATTGAAAGCAACTTCCCCGCCCATTTCCGCACCCGCGAAACCGCCGATCTATTCCTGGCGCTGATCGTGCGCCTGCTCAAAAAAGATGGCCGCGCCGCCGTGGTGCTGCCCGATGGCACACTGTTCGGCGAAGGCGTGAAGACACGGCTGAAGGAACATCTGATGGAGGAGTGCAACCTCCACACCATTGTTCGCCTGCCCAATTCGGTGTTCAAGCCCTATGCTTCAATCGGTACCAACCTGCTGTTCTTCGAAAAAGGCGCCCCCACGAGAGACATCTGGTTTTACGAGCACCGTGTGCCAGACGGCCAGAAAGCCTATTCGATGACCAGGCCAATTCGGCTGGAGCATTTTCAAGGCTGTATCAACTGGTGGGGCGGCAAGGAGCGGAAAGGCCGTGAGGAGACGCTGCAGGCATGGAAGGTGAGCGGCGAGGAAATCAAGGCGCGCGGCTACAATCTCGACATCAAGAACCCGCACGCCATGGCGGACGATCAGGGCGACCCGGAAATGCTGCTGAAGGACCTCGCCCGCGCCGAAGCTGAGACGGCGGGCATACGCGATCAGTTGAAGGCGAACCTCGCCGAGGCGCTCGCCCGATGAACGCCGAACGCCTGCTGGCGCACTACGAGACGGTCGCCGATGCGCCCGACGCGATCGCCCACCTCCGCCACTTCATTCTCAATCTGGCCGTGCGCGGCAAGCTCGTGCCGCAGGATGCGAACGACGAACCGGCAACGGAACTGCTGAAGCGGATCGCGAAGGAAAAGGCGCGGCTGTTGAAGGCGGGCGAGATACGTAAGCCGCCATCCCTTGAGCCGATCACCGATGCCGAAGTGCTTTACGCTTTGCCGAGGACTTGGGCATGGGTGCGTGTCGGTGAAACCTTCGACTATGATGCAGGGACAAAGCGCGATCCGAAGGAACTAGATCAATCGCGATGGCTTCTAGAGCTTGAGGACATCGAGAAGGACACGTCAAGGATCGTCGAAAGGCTGCGTGTCAGCGATCGAGACTCGCAGAGCACGAAATCCGAGTTTGAACCCGGTGACATCCTTTACGGCAAACTGCGCCCCTATCTGAACAAGGTGGTGGTCGCTGATGAGCCCGGATATTCGACAACCGAAATCGTCGCAATTCGGCCGTTCATGCGGCTGTGCCCGGACTATTGCGCCCTCGCTTTTCGTCGGCCCGATTTCGTGGCCTACGTCGAACGATTGGGACGCGGCACCAAGATGCCACGCCTTCGGACGCCCGACGCGATAGTCGCACCCTTTCCCCTCCCACCCCTCGCCGAGCAGCACCGCATCGTCGCCAAAGTCGATGAATTGATGGGCCTGTGCGACCGGCTCGAGGCGGCGCGGGCGGGCCGCGAAGGGGTACGCGACCGGCTGGCGGCGGCCAGTCTTGCACGACTCAACGCGCCCGATCCCGAAACCTTCCAGTCCGACGCCCGCTTCGCCCTCGACGCGCTGCCCGCCCTCACCACGCGCCCCGACCAGATTAAGCGCCTGCGCCAAGCCATCCTTAACCTCGCCGTGCGCGGCAAACTCGTGTTGCAAGACCCCAACGACGAACCAGCGTCGGAACTGCTGAAGCGGATCGCGAAAGAGAAGGCTAGGTCAACAGGTCGAAACAAGTTTCTTCCGGAAATTGAAGACGCAGAAAAGACATTCGATGCGCCCGCAAGCTGGCACTGGGTTAGAATGGGAAACGTATTTGCAATTCGAACTGGCTTCGCATTTAAAAGCTCGACTTACGTTGACAAGGGAACACTTGTCTTTCGGGTCACCAATTTCAATCGAGAGGGCTCATTTGATCTGTCCGACGTAGTGTTTTTTCCAACAGAACAGATTGACTCAAAAATGTCTGGCTTCTTGATCGAGCCAGGTGAAATCATAATGGTGATGGTTGGCGGCACAATCGGAAAGACGACTATTGTTGATGAGTCGATACTTCCGGCGCTCCTCAATCAAAACATGTGGCGCATCCGTTCCTTCGGTGCCGTTTTGTCGAGCAAATTTGAGTACCTACTCGTCAAGAATATGAATCAGTTTATCGAAGGGCTTACTCAGTCAACTCATGGGCACTTTGCAATGAGTGATTACGAAAAAAGGGTCTTTCCCCTACCGCCGCTCGCCGAGCAACACCGCATCGTCGCCAAGGTCGATGTGCTGATGGCGCTCTGCGACCAACTTGAGGCAAGCCTCACCGCCACTGTCGCCACCCGTCGCCGCCTTCTCGACGCCCTACTCGCCGAAGCTTTGTCGCCGGCCGATCGGCGCGACTTAGAAGCAGCTGAATGAGCCTGTCCTCGGACAACGAAATCGTCTGTGTACAATCGCTCTCCGGATAGACGAGTTGATTGCCCTGGCAGGACCGGCGCCGTTGGATCTAAGCGGGGTGATCTACCGCCGGGGCGTTGATAATGAAGTCGAGAACGGGTTCCATGCTGGCGCTTATCGCGCTGGCCACTTCCGGTTGCGCCTACAAGGCGGAGCCGATCGCCACCCCCGCGCTGAACGTAGTGACGTCGTTTTCGCAAAAGGTGCCTGGTTCGTGGCTGCTTTACGCAGACGGGTCCAGGCTGACCGAGAACGTCCGCTCGTCGGATTTCCAGTGCAGCGCGCACACCTTCCCCCTCGACTTCTCGACGTCGTTCTCTTCTGCGGTCCGTCAGACGCTCGCCAATGTCATTGAGCGGCCGATCGACGCCGAGGAGCAGGTGCCCGGCGACCGCGCCAAGTCGCAAGGGGCTCGCGGCACGATCACGATCCGGGGTGAAACCATTCAGAGCCGGTTGCGCGTCGTGCCAGGGTTCTGGAGCGCCAACATTGTCAGCGAGGTCGACATCTCGGCCGCGGTGATTGTGGACGGCCCAAGTGGCCGGCTCTTCGGCAAGACGGTTGATGGTCGCGGCAAGGGTGACACGCCTGCGGGCTTTGCGTGCGCAGGTGGGGCCGAGTCACTGAAGATGGCCGCCGAACAGGCCGAGAAGGAACTACTTCGGCGTCTTGGCGAGGAGCTTGGCAACGCAGAGAGACTCCGCGGTCGAGGCACCTAAGATCCCCTATTTACAGGCCGCTCGCGTTGGTTCTGGTTGGAGCTGTAGAATGCCGGTTTATCCTGATGACGAGATCAGCCGAATGATTGCCAAAGGCGCGATCAAAGCTATCGCGCCTGACACGAACGTGTTCGACCGGTACGGCTGCAACCTGAGCTTTCCGGTGCTGCGGCGACTAGACCAATTCGCTAATGGAGCCACTTCGCTCCTTCTGTCGGAAATTGTTGAGCGTGAGGTCCTGCGGCACATCAGCGAGGAAGCGGCGGAGACCCAGAAGGCGCTGAAGAAAGCTCTCAGGGAACAAGGTCGTCGCTGGCGGATCGACAAAAATGACATGGCGGCCCCAGCTACCTATTGTATCGATGATGATCCCCAAATCGCGGCTGCTATCCAAGTCGAAGTCTTCGTTCGCAGCACCGGTGCCCAACGAATAGCGGCACTCGGCCAACACGACCGGACAAGCGAAATCCTAGACCTTTATTTTTCTGGCAAAGTTCCGTTTGAACGGAAGGAGGCGAAAAAGCACGAGTTCCCGGATGCATTCGCCCTTTTGTCTCTCGAGTCGTACGCGCGGCAGGCAAATACGACGGTCATTTGTGTCAGCACCGACAAAGGCTGGGCCGCGTATTGCGCCAAATCTGAGCATCTTGTTTGTATGGGAGATCTCGAAGCAGCACTTTCGCTGTTCAATAAATCCGGCCGTGTTGTGGCAGATTTAATTGTAGCCAAGCTCCGCAGCGCAGCCGATGATCTACCCCCTCTAGTTGAAGATGCGATTCAAGAGCGGTTGGCTGAGACAGACTTCTATGCCGATGGATGGTCGAGCGTGGAGTTCGAAGCCGAACCGATCGAGTCTGTGCTGAGCTTTGTTCATTGGGACTCCGCGACCGACCCGGTAGTGATCGCGGCTGACGACGACACTGTAACTTTTACAACATCTATCGAAGTCGACGCTAATTTTCAGGCATCCTTCTCGTTTAGCGTTCGAGACGGCATGGACCGTGATTACGTTAGCCTTGGCAGTGAAGAGGTCGAGGTCACAAAGCGAGTGAGTATGAATTTAGCAATCACGGTTCTTCGTAACCCTGAAGAGGGCTACGAACACGCCGAAATCGAAGTGGCCCGAACGCCTCTCCAGGTCAGCTTCGGTACGGTCGAGCCCTTCCAAAGTGAGGACCCATATCACGAAAAATACTGATGTCCTTAGACTGTAAGCAGTCTGGAAGGTCCCGATGGCCTCCGCGCCTCGCGTGAGGTCGTGGGGACAAGCTCGCGAATCCAGGATCTCAGGATTTAGTGGCGTCACTTCACTAAGCGCAACACAGCCTTCTTGTCCTTTGAAGCTCTTACACCGTAGAGCGTGAAAAGATCTTCTTCATCGATATTCAAGAGTTGGGACAATTCTTCTGGCGAGTAACCAAGCTCATCTAGATGCAAATCTAGAACATGTTTGAACAGCCGAATAGGTTCGCGATCGAACTGGGTCTCGGCAGGCTCCGTCTTGCGCCAGCCTCGGGCACTGAGTTGGCGCCACAGGTAATCAGACTGATTTTTGGAAATCAGGCCATGCCGGCCTGAACGAAATAGAAGCGAGGCTACCGACACACGCCAGTATCGTTTTAATTGGACCAAACGCTCCAACGTCATACGTCCGCCTATCAGATCGGATCTAAGCTGATTCAAGGGAGCAAGAAGCTCGCCTGCAAAGGTGTCGGCCTCCTCTTCCATCTCATCTGACGGGATACTGTGCATGATCAGATGACCCAACTCGTGGGCCAATGAATGCCGCATTCGGTCAGCAGGAGCCCTAGAATTTAGAAAGATGACGGGTGGAACGTCTCGTAAGCGCATCGTCAAACCGTCGACCCGTTCACCAAACTCGCACGCCACGACCAGGATGCCGGCCCTTTCGCATAACGTAGTCAGATTCCTGATTGGGCCGTCCGACACCATCCATGCTCGCCTAATGAGCCGGGCAACCTCAGCAGCTCCACCGACTTCGTCCGCGTCTAAACGTGGAAGTGGAAGTTCAGCGGCTATTTCGATCGGGTCGAGCAATCTCCTGAGATTCATAATACGAAGGTTCAGCTCTGCGTGAAGCCGTTTTAGATCAGTTGCAGAAACTGACGCTCGCTTTCTCCAAGCCACGTCGTGCACGCTTAGCGGGAGCCCAGCCATTTCGTCGGTCTGCTTAAAAAACGAGATCGGAAATCGTAGTGCGCCTGAGATGGCTGAAATCGTCGGGTCAGTAGGGGTGCCGTTTAGAAAACCCCGTTCGAGGCGTGAATAATGCCCTTGATCGAGGCCCGCAGCTTGGGCAACGTCGGCTTGGCTCAGACCGCGGTACTGCCGCGCAAGAAGCAACAGCTCAGGATTCAGGCTCATGACTGAACTCAACGGTTATTCTTCTTCTTGTCGACGTTGGGATGCTGTTTGATCTTAGCGATCCTTGACGGGTCTACCTCCGGCTCTAGGAAGGGCAGCCGCGCTGTCGCAGCGAGACCGGCTGTCGAGAGCTCAAGTTTCCAAAGCTGGCTGCCTTTCGATCGCGCGCTGATTCCGACCCACAACAGGTCCGTCTCGAACTCGTTTGGGACGTAAACGAGGTTGACCCGCTGCAGCCCCTTGAAGCCGTACAAGTCGACGTCGTGATCGTCGAAATCCACTGCTTCGCCCGTTGGAAAATTCGCCGTAGTGAGGCTCACATCAGCATGTTTGAAACGCATTAGCACGGCGTCTTCAAGCACAAACGAAACCGTGTCCCTGTGGAAAACAACGCGAAAACCTGGATCTGAGAAGGAGATCGATCCGAGTTCGCGGATTGCCTCCTCCCAAACCAAATTGCGAAACGTCGACCGCCTCTGCCATCGCGATCGCTCCGGGTACTTCGTGCTGACCGCATTCCAAGCCCGAGACACTGCCTCAAAAATGAGGCCAGCACGGCCGTTCTCAAGCAAAACCTGTTGAACGTAGTGCTCCAGCGGCAGCGCCATTTGTTTCCCCTACCGAATCTCCGGCTTGCAGCGTAGCAGAACTTTACAAAAATAGCCTCGGATTATGCGCGAGCCGATGCAGCGGCAACACGAAAATCTACAGCCAGATTTGCTGATGCTTCGAGCGCTCCACCACAGCACCGCAAAGCCGCGCTTCCTGATACAGGCTGTCGAGACCGTCATGTCAGATGGCCACCGCCCTAGCGTTGGCCGGCAGCACTTGCCCGATTTCGAGAAAAATCGGGGCAGACACGCTATTGCATGTCAGGCCGCAGCCTTAGCTTGTTTCGGCCGACCACGCTTTGCCGGCGCCTTGGCCGGCTCGGGAGGCAAGCGGCACTTGGAGCTAAGTCCAGCCGCCTTAGCGAACTCCGATCGGGATGCAGCGTAGTTCGGCGCGACCGTCGGGTAGTCGCTGGGCAACTCCCACTTGGCGCGGTAATCGGCCGGGCTCAGGCCGTACCTGATCATGAAAACCGACGCAGGTGGGTGCTCGCACGGCTGGGTGGGTATTCACCTTCACCCCAATGTCCCACAGATCATTCGCGCTCTACTGCGGCCCCCTCTGTAAGCTGCTGCCCGCCGTTATCATCGTCAGCCGGCGGCCTCTCGGGCGGCCGGGATGCGGCTAAGATTGCTGGAGCATAGTAAACCTTGGGGTACGTTCCGGCATATTCCCGGAGTATCCCATGTTCGACTAATTTATCGATTGCGCTTTTGGCAGCTGGGTATGTCACGTCCAGTTTCTGACCGGCTTGTGTGACAGTGATTGCTGGGTGCTCGAAAAGATAATCGACTAGATGCATTGCGGTAGCCGATCGGCCCAGGCTACCCGCAATCCCTCGGTAAGTTATTTGAAGATCGATTAACCGATCAATCGTAGATATCGTCTCCCTGCTACTCTCAACAATTCGCGAAAAAAAGAAATTCAACCAATCTGTCCATTTCCCATAAACCGAAACCCCGTACATCAAGTCAATGTATTCGTCTTTGTAGCGCTCCATCACTGGACTAATATAAAGAATTGGCATGTTCAGAAGGCCGTTATGGACAGCCATCAGTGAGATCAGCATGCGGCCGACTCGCCCGTTTCCGTCAGCAAACGGATGAATTGTTTCGAGTTGGTAGTGGACTAACGCGAGATCCACCAAAGGGATAGGGAACGTCTGGTCAGGGCGGTTGATGTAGCTCTCCAGCTCATCCATGCACTTTTGGGTGGCAGCGGGAGGAGGGGGAATGAAACGAGCGGCTTCAATGGTGCGCCCACCTATCCAATTTTGGTCCGTTTTATATTGGCCAGGCCGCTTTTGTGCGCCTCTCGACAGGCTGAGGCCCGACAACAAGATCTCGTGGGCCCGCTTGATTACCCTGTGCGAGATAGGAAGCGTCTCCAACATCTTCAAGCATTCATTCAAAGCGCTGAGATAGTTGACCACTTCCTTGGTATCGTCTCCGTCTTCGACACCCAAACCCGCTTCAGCGAGCAGCAAATTATCTGCGGTGGTGTATGTCCCTTCCATGGCAGAGGATGTGAGCGCCTCTCTCCGCTGAAGGGGGCGGACTAAGATGTAGGGATTTTGCAGACGTCTGCACGCTCCCTTCAATTCCCCAATGGCCTGCATCGCTTCGGCAAGGCCGATCGCAATTGCGCCCAAGTCAATGGTCGGCGGCAGCGGTGCGGGAACGAACGCGCTTTGTCGGTTGATGGTCGGGACCAGAGTGCCTGGCGAGGCGGCCGAGAAATCGGAAGCGTCCATGATAGCCCGCTATAAACTGGGAGTCGCAGATTATAGGAAACCGCCGAAAAATTGAAACTGGGCGCTGTGGATTATAGCCGACTAAAAACTCTGGTCTAGATGCAGGTGGTCGAAGGGGTCCAGCACCAATATGTAGCGGCTGGCGACGCATTGAAAAATGCTAGAAAGGACCTTATCGTAAGACCTAGGCTGGAGCTGCGCTCCACGGGCGCTCAGATTGTGCCCAGAGTTCGGGCATGATCCTAAGACTGCGTGGTCCTACCGTGGCGCGGGCTAGCTCGGATCTACTCATCAGGCGTGCAGATCGGCAATCATGAAATCAGGTTCCGAACCGTCGCTTGGTTCTTCTTTATAACATTGAGGATGACGCGTTCGCCTGACGAATTGGCCATGGCGTTTGGGATTTCCTCACTGTCGAACAGGAGCACATTGCGAATGCTCTGCGCGCCGCCCTGACTGCCACTGAGCCCGCCGTTGAGCCGGTTACGCGGATCGTCGGCTGTAAGCACCTCCTCGTTCCTCTCCAGAATGGCGGGAACCTCGTTTGGCTTGAAGCCGGCCAAGCCCCCCTCATGGTAGCGCACAGCGTTCCTGAAAGCCGCGACAGGGACTCGCCGCTGCTGCCCAACGCCTGCCAGCGCCAAGCCCCCATCGTGGCGCACGAGGCTGTTCACGAAGCCCGCTAGGGCGCCGCCAGCACCACCGCTGCCGGCCGATCCCATGACGCTCTGAAGGGCGTTCAGGATCGTTTGTTTGATGATCATTTCGCCGATCTGCTGGAGGAAGTTGGCCGCGAACTTTACGAAGGCCAGGCCCGCCCCTCGGATCGCATCGCCAAACGACTTCGCGCCGGCAATCGCCTCACCGAAACCCTTAAGCCCTTCGCTGAACGTCGACGTAAGCCCGGTTGCGAGCATGTCGTTTGCGCGCTCTGCCGTAAGGAGCACTGTCGGAAGCTTCTGAATGTTCAAGCCGGTGGTTTGGAGCTTCGCTATCGCCTTGTCGGCTTCCGCGCCCCCGATGGCCTGCCAGAGCGCAATAGCAGCCTCGATACCGGAGCGCAGCTGGGCGTTGATTTGCTCGATCGCCAGGCGCGTTGCCTCGGCCTTCGTCGTGTCGCCCTGATCCTGAAAGAGCTTCTGCTGCTCCAACAACTGTTGGCGGGTGGCGTAGAGATCGTTGACGCGCTTCTCGGCTTCCTCCGCCTCCTTCTTCTTCTCCTTTGCCGCATCTTCGGCGTGCTGCTGATCATACAGGGCGCCGGTCGCCGAGCGGATTTGCGCGACCTGAGCGGCCGTGAGTTCCGTGCCAGCCTTCACGGCCGCGTTGTTCTCGTCCCGAAGCTTTTTCTGGATTTCCTGCTCGCGTTTCGACAGCGACAGGATACGCGTCTCAAATTCGGCGTCAGAAATCCGCTCTTTGAAAGCCGTGTTGTACTCCTTGAGGGTTTCTAGCCGCTTTTGCTCCGTCTCCGCAGCCTTGGCGGCGATCTCAGGCGAGTTGAGGCCTTGGCTCCCGAACAGGTCCGCTTCGCGGCTACGACGAGCCGTAAGGACCGAGTTGGGCCGACCGTTGACGGTGTTCACGCCACTGCGAATTGCGGCCTGGGCACCCGCGTAGTCGCCCGCGTTGAGCTTGTCCAGGAGCGCTTGCGGTATCTTGCCGGTGTTGTAGGCGAGGCTTGTGAGCGCGTCCCGCATGGCGTCGGTAATCGGGACTTTGACGAGCTTGTCTACCTGCGCGGCGAACATGGCCACGTCGCGGACTAGCTGCTGATAGGCCTCCTCCTTCGAGATCTCCATGCCCATCGTGACGGGCTGGCCCTTGAAGGTGGTCGACCCGTAAGCGATCGTTGGCGTCCCGCCCTCGTCCTTGTAGGCGGAGAGGCGAAGTCCTTCCTCGTTCTTGATCAGCCCGAGCGTCTGAGCCGTGATCTTCGAATTGCCGGCAATCTCCTTCATGATCGCTGCTTCGCCTTCCGATTGAACGGAAGCCCGAGCAGCGCCGTAGACGTTCAGTGCGTCGCGGACCTTGCCGAAGTCGCCTGAGCGCACCGCTTCGGCGAAGGCTTTCACGCCAGCGGCGTCCACCTCCAAGAGCGACTTGAGCAGCTTCATTTGAGCGGCGAGTTCCGGGATTTTGCCCTTAAGGGTGTCAATCGCGTCAGTGTAAGCGTCCAGGCTGAACTTGCCCGGAGTCAGGGCGTCAGTTGCCGCACCCTTGAGGCCGAGCAGGGCTTTTTGCGAGTCCGTCGCGTTGCCCTCCACGAGCGCCAGAGTGGCCCGCAGCTTTGCAAGCGTCTGCTCACTGTCGCGGGCCTGGTCTGCCGTCTTGAGCATACTGTCGACCAATCCGCGATCTAGCTTCGGATCAGCTTCCGCGATGGCGTTCACCGCGGCCTTAAAATCGGCCGCTGATTTCTCGCCAGTTCGGAAGCCGTCCACCGCTGCTTTCAGCGCTGCCACCGTGCCCTTCGTGTCGACGCCAAAAGCGTCGGCCGGCGCCTGAACGCTCTTGCGCAGCTTGTCGAGCACGCTTTCGGCGTCGCCAATCCGAAGCTTGATCTGGGCAGACGATGCGCCCTTCACCTCTTTTGCAAAGTCGCCGGCCTTGTCCGTTGCCCGGCCGTAAGCGTCCACGACATCGCCGATGAGGCGCTTATGTTCCTCAAGGGCCGTGGACGCCTTGTCGACGCTCGTGAGCCACGAGCCAAGCGCGAAGGTGATGCCGGTGAGGATCAGTCCCGGCAAGCCGCCTACGGCCGCCCACAAGCCGCGCGCGACAGCGGCAACGCCAATGATGGTTGCTCGCACGCCGTTCAAGGTGGCGGCGAGCGAGAGCGCGCCGGCACGCGCCAGGGCAATGCTGCTGGTTGAGGAGAGCAGAGAGGCGCGGTAAGCGTCGATCGCACTGACCGTCTGCGCAAAACCGCTCATGAGCGTCCGCTGCGTCAGCGTGAGGGCCTGCGTGGGTGGACCAATGAACGCGAGCTCGGCGGAAAGGGCTTTCGCCGCATTCGTCGTTGCGCCAAGCGATCCGGCGACCCCTGCCAGCCAGCCGCCAAGCTTGAGGCCCACAACTGCGAGCACGGCCGTTTTGATCTCGTTGAAGTACCTCGGCACGACGGCAAGGGCCGATGCGAACCTTCCAAGAGCCGCACCGAGGCTCTGGAAGAACGCCTGCCCATCAATGCTGGCGAACCAATCGTTCAGACTCGCCAAGGCCTTGTTCAAGCCGTCGACAAAGCCGCCGTTCGCCACCCGGAGGTGCGCGTTGAACAACTCGTTCTGGAAGCGCCCGATTTCGGTTGTCGTGGTTTTCAGCGAAGCCGCAAGCTGCGGACCGAAGCGCACGTTGAGCGCATCGGCGAACTTGAGCAGTGTGCCTTGAGTAGCGAGCACTTGGCCCGCCTGAAGCATTTCGTCCAGCTTCTCCGTCGTGATGCCGAGCGCATCGGCGAAGATGTTGAAAGCGCCAGGAAGGCGTTCGCCCAACTGGCCGCGCAACTCCTCGGCTTGCACCTTTCCCTTGCTGATCATCTGAGTCAGCGCGAGGAACACGCCTGACATTTGATCGGCCGAGAGCTTGTTCACCCGTCCAGCTTCGGCGACGGACAGGAACACCTTACGTGTGGCTTCGCTTGTGAAATTGGCTGCGCTCGCCGCGACAGTGAACTTTCCATATTCGTCCGCGAGCGTCGCGAAGCTGATGCCGAGCCGAGCCGCTTGGCGCTTCAAGAAGTCGAGTTCCGCCGCGACCTTGTCGGTATCCTGGTTGAACACGGCGCCGAGGCGGCTCTGTGCCGCTTCAAGCGTCTGATAGGATTTGATGACGCCACCGATTTGGCCGAATGCGGCCTGAAGGCCGACGTAGGCCGAGGCTAGGCCGAGCACCTGGTTGCGCAGCTGCCCGAATACGCCAGAGCCCGCGCCGGCTTCCGCAGCCGACTTGGCCAGTCCGCTCGCGAACGAGCTCGCTCCAAACGCGGCGCTCCCCAATGCGGAGCCCGTGGCTTGTGCGGCGCTGCCAGCCGCGCGCATAGCCGAAGCGCTGTGACTGAACTGCGCGAAGGTGGACTGAACGGTTCCACCGAGGCGCCCCAACGCCTCCCGCTGTGCCAGGTACTCGTCTTTCAACCCTCGGGCTTGGCCTTGCGCACGGCCGAGAGCCGCACCCATCTCGGCCGTTGGCGCGGCGACGCCTCGCATGGCCTGAGCAAGGCGCTTTACCTCGGCTTCGGCCTCTACCCAATCGCGCTTGGCCTCCAGCAACACGCGGCGCTGAGCGGCCATGTTGAGCGGATCGCTTCCCGCGGCGCCGACCTTCGGCGCGTTTTGAAGCGCCTCGATACGAGCCTTCGTTTGCGCCAGTTGAGCGCCAGTGCGGGCGGAAGCCTCAGCGACTTGCGTTTGACCGGCCGACAGAATGCCTAGTCCAGCCGCGGCTTTTTCAGCCGCCTCGCCCATCTCGGCCAAGTTTCCCTTCGCACCAGAAAGGGCTTCCCGCTGATCCGAGAGGGCTGCGGAGGCGGTAGCAACGGCCGTGCGCAGGTTCGCTTCGTCCCGTACGGATGCCGCAACTTGCGTGTTGAGGCTGTCGAGGCTTTTGCGAAGCTCGTCTTGGGCGGCCTTTTGCGCCTGATAACGCGCGGCAGCTTCACCCTGCCGGCCGCGAAGGTCGGCCACGGTTAACCGTTGGTCCGCAATATCGGCCGAGGCTCCTGCCGGGTTCGCTCCCGAACGTCGCTCCAGCCGCGCAAGTGCGGTCTCGGCAGCGCGCAATTCCCGGTTCGCGCTGGTCTGCTCGGCCCTCGCTGCCGCCGTTGCGCGCCGCTGCGCATCGATCGCTGAAGCTGCGGCTTCGGACTCTGCCCTGAGCCGCGCAGTCCTTTCCGATGCGCTACCCGTCTCGTCGGAAAGGCGCTTGATCTCTTGGGCGGCTTTGACCGTGTCGGCCTCGATCCGCAAGACAGCCGCGCCGGCGATGTCGATTTGGACTGCGGCTTTGCCCACCGCCCCCAATGCCGCAGCCTCCCGCGTGAGGTTGCGGAACTCCTCCCCTAATTTGCCGAGTAGACCGTCAACTTTGCCGGCGCTTTTCCCGGTGCTGTCTTGCGTGCCCGCGAGATCCTTCAACGCGCTCGAAACGGCGTCGATCGCGCGCGATGCTTCGTTACGCGCCTTGATGACGAGTTCAACATCCTTGCTGGCCATGGCCAACCCTCCAATGTGAATGGTTAGTGATGGCCCTTGGGCAGGTTCTTCGCGGCGGCCTGCGTCGCGGCTCCAATCTGCGCGATGATGTCCCTAACGCTGGCGTCATGACCCGCCGCAAGCGTCAGCCGCGCAATGGCGTCCAGCGCCGCGACCGCAGTCCCAAGGGGAAGATCCCCGGCCGCCGCTATCTCATCGGGCTCATCCGCAGCGATGGCGATGGCTTTGGCAGAAAGCGCGGGGAGGTTCCTAAGCAGTCGCCCGATAATGAACCCGGTGAACTTCTCATCAAACGCGGGCGCTTCCGCTCCGCTCTGGCCAACGATCTCCATCAAGGGCGCCAGGTCTTCAGCGAAGGGCGCAAGGCATTCCGCAACCTCCTTCATCGTCAACCCGCGAACTTGGAAGCTGGGCTCAATTGACGAGACGGTGATTCTGACTTTCTGGACCTTTTTCATAGTGCTTACTCCGCTCTGTTGCATGGGCACGGTAGCAGATACAAAGAAAAACGTCGATTCAAGTGCGCTGTCTCAGCGCGTATCAGGGCATCTCATCTTTAAATTAAACGTCTAGTTGAGAAATACATAAGTAGTTGAAAAACAAAAACTTGTCGGCACGCAAGTTTTGTGTTTTCGTTAGTCTGTGAAAAACGGAGAACGAGCCAATGAACATTGCCATGCTTCCCTTCGTCAGTGTCGAAGGCACCCATAAGGATCTCTGGGCGGTCCAGGAGACAGGCGACACCGCGGCCGACAATGCGACCGGCCGAGAACATGCGCTGGAGTTGGTTCGCTATATGCGCGACAATGAAGCCGCGCCGACGCTCGGCCATATTGTTCGGGCGATGGTCGAGAAAGGGCGATTCGGCCCAATCGAGATTGGCTTCTGCCAGCGGATCGCGTCAGCGGTGCTCTAAAAGCGCGTTGGTAGAAGCGTTGGTAGAAATAATTTAGTTTTGGGCAGGAGCTTGGAATTGCAGAGAAATCCGCGCCAGAAGGCTCCCGCTCCCTCCGCCACTGTTCATTTCATTCCAACGGTCTGATCCGGGCCGCCTGCCCACTGGGAAACCTGGTGGATGAGCTCACTGGCTCCGCTGACTTGCACCTGTGGGCATCCCTTCGTCGATCCGTTCACCATTCCACGGGTTTTGGGCGCTGCCGAACTGACGGAATTCGGTCGCCGGACATTGGCTTGCGCTCCGGTGATGCCTCCAGAGTCAGCCGCCGCCTTTCCTAATGGCCGCGTATAGCTTAAAGCGCAGAAAAGCGCGGCATTCTGGAACATTCCATTAACGAAGGTCATGCACCGTCGTTGCGCCTGATGATCGAGTGACACAGCGTATTCATGCATAGATCTTTTCAGCACTATGTGGCTCTGGATGCCCTTCGGGGCTTTGCTGCGCTCTCCGTCCTCCTTTATCATCTAGGACATTGGTTTGATCAGTCATGGCTGGCTGCGAATAGCTTCCTCGCTGTAGACTTGTTCTTTTGCCTGAGCGGCTATGTTCTATCGGTTGCGTACCGGCAACGGCTCGCCGCGGGGCTGAGCGTTGCGGAGTTCATGGCCATCCGGATTGTTCGGCTAGCCCCTCTGATCGTTCTCGGCACGCTCGTCAGCGGCGCCTATATCGGCGCACGTGTTCTGCTGCTGGATCATGCAGTCAGTTTCGATTGGCTCGCGCTGTCGATCGTCATGGGGCTTTTCATGGCGCCGCTCTTCGGCGCTCCGAAGGAACTCGGCGGCCCGCAGGTCTTTCCGCTCAACGGCCCGCAATTCAGCCTGTTTCTGGAACTCGCCGTCAACCTCGTGTGGGTTGCACTGAGGCGTGTTGACGGATTGGCGCTGGCGCTCGTCCTGACGATTGCCGGATATGCAGGCGCGTCCGTGATGGGGCTGGGAGGGGACACCGGGGATAGCTTCTGGTCCGGTTTTCCGCGCGTGCTCGGCGGTTTTTACGCTGGCGTCGCGGTCTTCCATGCGCAGCGAAGATGGCCAGTTCTGCAAGACCCGCGTTGGCGGTGGGCTGTTCCGGTCCTCGTGCTCCTCACGGGCGTCACCTTCTACTACCCGCAGACCTTATCGCCTGCCGTGTGCGTCGCCTGGACATCCGTGATCGCCCCACTGCTGGTGCTCGCGCTTTCGAATACGGATCTGACCGGGCGCCTGCGAAAGCTGGGCATCGTATTGGGTGAGCTTTCCTACCCGATCTACGCCCTGCACTACCCGATTTTCGTGTGGCTCAACGGTGGATACCAGCACGTAATCGGCGTCCGCGATTTCGCGATCGAGGCTGTCGCGATCTGCGTTCTCACCCCCGCCGCAGCCTGGATCGCGCTGCGGTTCTACGATGAGCCGTTGCGTCGAAAGCTGGGCGCCTGGTTGCGAACGGTGTGGCCCAAGACGCATTCGGCAGACCGTGGCTCTGCCGGGCAGACATCCATGGCTCGAGCCGTCTCTCAACGAACGTGAGTAGTCCAGAAAGTCCGACTCTGAAGGTGCGTTGCGCTCACTGGCCGCTTGGTGGGACTATACGGCTTGCAGCCTGCAATTTGCGTCGCGATCAGGGCGGGGCGCTTCCACGCGAACAAAGGGTTCGGAGAACCATGATCGATCGTCCTCGCCGCGGCGTTGATCCCTTCAAGGCCGCCAATGCGGTGTTCAAGCCCAAGGACGCCGAGGCCGCGCCTGCGCCGGTCGCCAAGCCCGTGGCGCCGCGCGCCAAGGAGACGGTGTCGCTGCGGCTCGACGGCGATGTTCTCGCCCATTACCAGGAGGACGGGCCCGGCTGGCAGGAGCGCATCAACGACGCGCTCCGCAAACAGGCCGGCATCTAGCCCCTCACGGCGCTCAGGCCGCGCCGACGCGTTTCCACACCAGGATGGCGGCCGCGAGGTCTTCCAGCGAAGCGCCGACGGATTTGAAGAACGTGATCTCGTCGTCGCGCGTCCGGCCGGCATGCCGGCCCGACGCGAGGTCGTGCAGGTCGGCCTTGATGTCGGCGGCCGTGATCACGCCGGCCGCGATCGGTTGGGCGAGGTCGCCGCCCTCCTTCAGCGCGCCGCCGCGCGTGTCGCAGAACAGGGTGGCCCGGCGAACGACCTCGTCGTCGGTTTCGCGCATGGAAGGTTTGAACGCGCCGGCGCAATCCACATGCGCGCCGGGCTTCAGCCAGGCGCCGTGCACCAGCGCGGTTTCGCTGAGCGTCGCGCAGGAGACGATGTCGGCCTCCCGCACGGCGGCTTCGAGATCCGTGACGGCGCGCACCGGCAGGCCTTCGGCCGCAAGCTCGC
The DNA here is from genome assembly GCF_056400925.1 of Alsobacter sp. P4_H11. Taxonomy (NCBI): domain Bacteria; kingdom Pseudomonadati; phylum Pseudomonadota; class Alphaproteobacteria; order Hyphomicrobiales; family Alsobacteraceae; genus Alsobacter; species Alsobacter sp. P4_H11. The sequence goes on along the minus strand of NZ_JBFUKI010000002.1, from coordinate 189,479 downwards.
GCGCCATGGCTTCGGCCCGGCCCGGGCGATGATTCCAAAGCACGATGTCGGTGAGGCCCCGCTCGGCCGCATGGGCGCGGATGAAGAACGGCGCCAGCGCCCCGGAGCCCACCATCACCATGCGGATGGCGTCCCGGCGCGCGAGGCTGCGCACCGCCAGCGCGGAGGCCGCGGCCGTGCGCCAGGCGGTCAGGCGCGTCCCGTCGATGATGGCGCGCGGTTCGCCCGTCGCGCCGTCCATCAGCATGTAAGAGCCCAGCACGGCAGGCATGCCGCGCACGCCGTTTTGCGGAAACACCGTGACGATCTTCGCGCCCAGAAAAGGCTCGGCCGCGGACGGCCCGGTCCAGGCCGGCATCAGCAAGAGCGTGCCGGAGCCTCCGTGGCGCTCGACCTCGTGGTGGTGACGAACCGGCGCGACGATGTCGGAGCGGAACGCCTCCGCGAGCACGTCCGCCACCGATGAGGGATCGAGGACGCGATCGACCTCGTCGGCGGACACGAATTGCATGGCGGTTCCGGCGGAAGGAGGAGGGGAGGCTTCTAGTGGATCGCCGATACGGCCGGAAGGGCGCGCGATGCGGGCGCCTCCTCGCGGACGCGTTCGAGTTCGGCGCGGGTGCGGGCCGCCTCGCGGGCGTGAACCCGTGCGGCCCTGCGATAGCGCATCTGGCCGAACCAGACGCCCATCCCGCCGACCAGCACGCCGATCGCCAGCGTGACGAGCAGCACCAGGAACAAGGGCGGGTTCAACGTCCAGTTCTGGTCGGACCAGCCCAGCGGATCGAGCTGGAGCGCCACGGGCGTCTTGTTGGCCACCGCGAAGACGGTGAGCAGGAGCGCCAGGGGCACGAGCACGAGCGCTTTCAGAAATGTTTTCATCGCATCCGTCAACAAAGCTTCAGACCGTGCGCGACCCCATTGGGTCGCCGAACGGCCGCGTCATCGTCAGGTCAGCCGACGCTCACCTTGCGGGGCGCGGCGGCGCGCGCCGGCGTGGGCTCGCGGTTCAGGCGGACGCGCATTTCCTTGCCCGCCTTGAACACCGGCACGAACTTCTCGGAAACGGGAACGTGCTCCCCCGTGCGGGGGTTGCGGCCCAGCCGCGCGTCCCGCTTCTTGACCGAGAACGCCCCGAAGCCGCGGATTTCGACCCGATCACCCCGCGTCAGCGCCTGGACGATTTCCTCCAGGATCGCATTCACGACGTTCTCGGCGTCCCGCTGGTACAGCTCGGGATAGCGCTCGGCGATTTTCTGCACGAGTTCCGACTTGATCATCGGTTCTTCCCTGGTTGCCCGCCAAACGTCATTTACCGACTATTTGATTGAAAAAACTTCGAAATTATATCATCCGCGAGGTTGCCAGACGACCAGCAGCCCGTCAAGGACGGGCGACTGCGCAGACTGCTCCACGGCGCGCAGCAGATTGGCCGCGGTATCGAGCCCGAAAGCCCCCGCGACGGCTCCGGCCGCGCTCCACAGGCCGAGCGGGCTGCCGTCCTTGGGCTTCCAGTCGCGGATCGGCAGATCCTTGCTGAGCTTCTTCTCGTTCTCGAGCCAGCTCACCGCCTGCTTCTCGCCGCCGATCTCGTCGATCAGCTTGAGCGGCAGCGCCTGCCGGCCCGTGAACACCCGGCCGTCAGACACGGTCGCGAGGCCGCCGCCGTCGATGCCGCGGCGTTCGGCGACCAGCCCCTTGAACCACCCGTAGGTGTCGGCGATCAGCGCCTCCACGGCGGCCTGCGAAGCTGGCGTCGGCGGCTCGAAGGGGCTCGGCGCGGCCTTCAGGGGCGCGGACTTGATGGTCTCCATCTTGACCCCGATGTTGTCGAGCAGCTTCACGACGTTGGGGAACTGGAACAGCACGCCGATGGAGCCCACCATGGCGGTCTGCCGGGCCACGATGCGGTCGGTCGCGAGCGCCGCGATATAGGCGCCCGAGGCCGCCATGCCATTCACCACCGCGACGGTGGGCTTGGCGGCCGCGAGCTCGCGGATTGCGTCATAGAGCTCCTCGGAGCCCGAAACGGTGCCGCCGGGGCTGTTGATGTTCAGCAGCACGCCCTTCACGGCGTCCGACTTCTGCACCCGCTTCAGGAGATCCAGCGTCTTGCGGTCGCCCGTGATCAGCCCCGAGATCTCGACCCGCGCGAGCTGCGGCGCTCCGGCCACGCCCATCTGGCGACCCGCCACAGCGACGGCGGCGCCCACCACGGCCAGGAATACGGCCACGAACGCCAGAACGCGCCAGAAGGTGACCCGCCGCTTGAGGCGACGACGGTCGACGAGATAGTCGGTCTCCGACGACATGGAGGCGCTCCGCTGTTGTGCCGCCACGGCGGCCCTTTGGTTGTTCGTAGCCCCGCGCCGGCGGGAGGGCAACCGGCTGCGCCGCCGCGGCCGGTTTCGGCCAGACGTGGTCGGGCGCGAGGTTGCGTCGCCCCGAGCGCGGCGCTAGTGGTCCGGCGACGGCGCCTCGCCGACGGTCATCACCCAGCAGGAGCCCGGATGGAGCCCTCGGACGCGATTCTGGCGCGCTTCCTCGCGCTTCATCCCAAGCTGATCGACCTGTCGCTCGGCCGCCTGCAACGGCTGCTGCTGGCGCTGGGCGAGCCGCAGAAGCGCCTGCCGCCCGTGATCCACGTGGCGGGCACCAACGGCAAGGGCTCGACCATTGCGTTCATGCGCGCCGTGCTGGAGGAGGCCGGCCTCGCCGTGCATGTCTACACGTCGCCGCATCTCGTGCGTTTCCACGAGCGCATCCGCATCGGCGCGCCCGGCGGCGGCCGGCTCGTGCCGGAAGCGCTGCTGGTGGACGCCTTCCGCCGCTGCGAGGCCGCGAACGAGGGCGCGCCCATCACAATCTTCGAGATCACCACGGCGGCCGCCTTCTTGCTGTTCTCCGAGCAGCCCGCCCACGTGCTGCTGCTGGAAACCGGCCTTGGCGGGCGGCTCGACGCCACCAACGTGGTGGACCGGCCGCTGGCCGCCGTAGTGACGCCGGTTTCACAGGACCATTCGGAATATCTGGGCGACAGCATCGCCAAGATCGCGGCCGAGAAGGCCGGCATCTTCAAGCGCGGCGCGCCTTGCGTGATCGCCCCGCAGGACCATGACGACGCGCTCGCGGTGCTGGAGCGCGCGGCGGCCCGCACCGGCGCGCGGACATGGATCGGCGGGCAGGATTTCCATGTGGGCGAGGAGAATGGCCGGCTGATCTACCAGGATGACGACGGGCTGCTCGACCTGCCGCTGCCGCGCCTGCCGGGACGCCACCAGCACGTCAACGCCGGAACCGCCATCGCGGCGTTGCGGGCCGCGGGCTTCGGCCGGCTGTCCCCGAAGGCGTTCGAGGCCGGCATCGGAGGGGCCGAGTGGCCCGCCCGCCTGCAGCGGCTCGCCAAGGGGCGGCTCGCCGCACTTTTGCCGCCGGATGCGGAGCTCTGGCTGGATGGCGGCCACAATCCGGATGGCGGCCGGGCGCTGGCCGCCGCCATGGCGGAATTCGAGGAGCGTCGGCCGCGTCCGCTCGTGATGGTGGTCGCCATGCTGGGCACCAAGGATTCTGCTGGTTTCCTGGAACCCTTCGCCGGGCTGGCGCAGTCCGTCACCGCGATCCCGATGCCGAGCCAGACGGCCGCGCGCCCGGCCGCCGAAGTGGCCGCCATCGCGCGCGCGTCGGGCCTGGAGGCCGAACAGGCCGACAGCATCGAGGCCGCGTTGACGCGCATCGGCGCGGTCACCTGGCCGAGCCCGCCGCGCGTTCTGATCTGCGGCTCGCTCTATCTGGCGGGGGAGGTTTTGGCCGCCAACGGAACGCCGCCGACCTGACCGGGGCGACGCCGACGGAACCGTGGCCGCAAAAAGAGAGTTTCCGCCACGAGAGTTTCCCGTCGCGTCTTTGCCCCGTGAGCCCGTGCTGAAAATCGACGAAGCCTACGCCGACCTCATCGAGAGCGACGCTCCCGCCCGGCGCGAGCCGATCCTGCAGCCCGGCCGCAATTGCTGGCGCGTCGAGGCTGCGCCCCGCGCCGCCGTGCTGGTGGACGGCGCCGCCTATTTCGGCGCTCTGGAGGCGACGCTGCGCAAGGCGCGCCGCTCCGTGCTGATCGCCGGCTGGGATTTCGACAGCCGCATCCGGCTGCGCCAGGACGCCCCCGAGAGCGAGTCGCCCCAGCTTGGCGAGTTCCTGCTCCAGCTCGTGGAGGCGAACCCGCAGCTCGAGGTGCGCATCCTCGTGTGGTCGGTCGCCGTCGTGCACGCGCCCAGCGCGCCGACCGAGCTGCTGATCGGCCGCGAATGGCTGAAGCACCCGCGCATCACGCTGAAGCTCGACAACACACAGCCGCTCTACGCCGCGCATCACCAGAAGATCGTCTGCGTGGACGACAAGCTCGCCTTCGTGGGCGGCATCGACCTCACGGTGGGCCGCTGGGACCGCGACCCGCACGCGCCCGAGGATCCCGCACGCCTCGACCCCGACGGCGAGCGCTACGACCCCGTGCACGACGTGCAAATGGCGGTGGACGGCGACGCCGCCCGCGCGGTCGCCGAATTGTTCCGCGCGCGCTGGACGGTGGCGACGGGCGAGACCTCCCGCCCCGAGGTGGTGTCGCACGATCCCTGGCCGGATCACGTCGCGCCCGATTTCCGCGACGCCTTCGTGGGCGTCGCCCGCACCATGCCGGGCTATGCGGGACGGGCGGAGGTGACCGAGGTCGCGACCCTCAACACGGACGCGCTGCTCGCCGCCCAGCGCATCGTCTATATCGAGGCGCAGTACCTGACGACGCCCGCCATCGGCCGGGCGTTGATCCGGCTCCTGGCCAAGCCGGACGGACCCGAGGTGGTGGTGGTGATGACCCGCGCGTCGCGCGGCTTCGTCGAGCATTACGCCATGGGCAGCAACCGCGACCGGCTGATCCGCCGCCTCAAGCGCTCGGACCATCATGGCCGGCTTCGTGTCTGCTTCCCGATCGTGACCGACCGGAAGGGCGAAGAGCAGCACGTGATGGTGCACGCCAAGGTCATTATCGTCGACGACGTGTTCATGCGGATCGGCTCGTCGAACCTGAACAACCGCTCCATCGCGCTCGACACGGAGTGCGACCTCGCCATCGAGGGCATGCGCCCGGCGCATCGCGACGCCATCGCGAGGGTGCGCGACACGCTCATGGCCGAGCATGTGGGGGCCGACGCCGCCACGCTGCGGGACGCCGTGGAGCGGCACGGATCCTACGTGGACGCGCTCGACGCGCTGGGCCACGACGGGCGGCGACTGCACTGTTTCGAGGGCTGGCGCACCAAGGGGCCGACGCGGCCGATCTTCGGGACGTTTCTGCTGGATCCGCGGCGGCCGTTCTGGCCCTCGCGCCTGCGCCGCAAGCCGAAGCGGATCAAATAAACGGCTCACTTCCCGGTCTTCACCTTCTGCCAGCCCCGGGCGACCTGCTTTTGCGTCCGCTCGTCGAAAGGCGGGCTCGCGAACAGGCGTCGCATCGCGTCTGCCGGCGGGTAGACCGCCGGGTCGTTGGCGATCTCGGGCTTCATCAGCGCCCGCGCGCCCTGCACGGCGCTCGCGAGGCCGAGCGCGTCGGCGTTGCGGGCCGCGATCTCGGGCCGGAGCACGAAATCCACGAACGCGTAGGCGGCGTCGCGGTTGGGCGCATCGGCCGGGATCACGAGGCTGTCGATCCAGATCGGCGCGCCTTCGCGCGGGATCGTGTAGGCGATCTCGACGCCGTTGTCGGCCTCGCGGGCGCGACGCCGCGCCAGCAGGATATCGGCCGAACTGGCCGCCGCCACGCAGGCCTCCCCGCTCGCCAGCCCGTTTGCGGCTTCGGCCGTTCCGAACTTGTCGATCTGCCCGCGCGCCCTGAACAGCACGTCCGTGACCCGGTCGAGATCGCCGATGCGGCGGCTGTCCTGCGGCAGCCCGAGCATGCGCAGCGCGGAAGGGTAGATATCGTCCGGCGCGTCGGCCAGAACCACGCCGCAATCCTTGAGGCGGCCGTTCTCGGCCCGCAGCGCCATGTCCCAGCCGCCCGACGCTTTGTCGCCGAGGCGCTCCCGCACCTTGCGGACATTCGTCCCGATGCCGAAAGACCCCCACACATACGGGATCGCGGTCGCTCCGGTCGGGTCGAAAACGCGGAGCTTCTCGGCGATCTCGGGCGAAAGCCCCTTGGCGTTCGGCAGCCGCAGCCGGTCCAGCCGGGCCAGCAGGTTTCTGGCGGTGAGACGCGAGACGGCCGGACCGGACAACACCGCCACGTCATAGCGCCCGCCTCCCGCGCGCTGCTCGGCCGCGTCGGCGCTGTCATAGGGATCGACCGCGACCGAAATCCCGGTCTCGCGGGTGAAGCGGTCCAGCACGGCGACGTCGAAGTAGTCGGGCCAGGAGAAGATCGCGATGGTTTTCGCCGGCGAGGCGGCCCGGGCCGACGGCGCCAGGCAGCCGGCCGCCAGCACGAGCGCGAGCGCGTGAAGAAAGAGCCGCCCCGCGCCCCTCATGCGGCCTTCCGGGCGACGCCGTCCAGCCGGTCCAGCGCGCCGTCCAGCACGGCGTCTCCCTTGGCGAAGCAGAAGCGCACGGCGCTGCGGATGGCGTCCTGCGCGTAGAACGCCGAAACCGGGATAGCGGCGACGCCGTGCTGTCGCACCAGACGCTCGCAAAACGCCACGTCGTCCGTCTCGCCGAGCGGCGCGATGTCGACGTTCAGGAAATACGTGCCCGCGCTCGGCAGCACCGTAAAGCCGCGCTCCGCGAGGCCCGCCGCGAAACGGTCGCGGCTGCGCTGCAAGTCGGCGCGCATGCCGGTGAAATAGCTGTCGTCCTTGCCGAGCCCATACGCGACTGCGGCCTGCAGGTTGGGCGGGGTCGTAAAGGTGAGGAACTGATGCGCCTTGGCGAGCACGCGTAGAATCTCGGGCGCGGCGCACACGAAGCCGACTTTCCAGCCCGTGAGCGAGAAGATCTTGCCGGCCGAGCCGATCTTGATCGTCCGCTCGCGCATGCCGGGCGCGTTCAGCATGGTGGCGTGGCGAAGCCCGTCGAACACCACGTGCTCCCAGACCTCGTCGCAGATCGCCACCGCGTCATGCTGGACGCAGAACCTCGCCAGCAGGGCGAGATCCTCGGCCGAATACACGACGCCGGCCGGGTTCAACGGGTTGTTGAACAGCACGGCCTTGGTCTTCGGCGAGAACACCTCGGCGAGCATGGCCTCGGTGAAGCGCCAGTGCGGCGGCTGCAGCCGGACGAAGCGCGGCACGCCCCCGGCGCGCAGCACGAGCGGCAGATAGGCGTCGTAGAGCGGCTGGAACAGCACCACCTCGTCGCCGGGCTCAATGATCGCCATCAGCGCGCCGGCCAGCGCCTCGGTCGCTCCCGAGGTGATCATGACTTCGCGTTCGGCGTCGAGCGTGACGCCCTGGTGGTGCGCATAGTGGGTCGCCACCGCCTGCCGGAGCTCGGGCAGGCCCATCATGGGCGGATATTGGTTCCAACCCGTCATCACCGCCTCGGCGGCGGCGCGGCGCACGTCCTCGGGGCCAGGCGAATCAGGAAAGCCCTGGCCCAGATTGATCGCCCCGGTCTCGCGCGCGAGGCGCGACATGACCTCGAAAACCGTGGTGGGCAGGTCGGCAAGAATGGGATTCATGGCAGATCGGCTCGTGTGCCGCTCCCCGCGACAGGAACGCCGTGCTTAGCACGACGCCGGCGGGCGGCTCCACCGCGGGATGCGGGATGGAGCGATGCGGGACGGGGGCGGCTGGCCACCCTAATCTCTTTAACCGCACCAATACCTCATCCTGAGGAGCATCGCCCCTTGGCGATGCGTCTCGAAGGAGGAGGGCCTCCAGAGATCCCGGTGGTTGAGCTTCCTGGATCCCCTCGTCCTTCGAGACGCAGGCCCAAGGGGGCCTGCTCCTCAGGATGAGGGCAATGAGGGGAGGCGGAGGGGGGGGTAGCCCAGCCTCTCCCGTCCCCGCCTCAGACCTGCCGGTCGACACCCTCGCCGGCCGCGCCGGGCTTGGGGCCGCCCTTGGCGACGCCCACCAGCGCGGGGCGCAGGACGCGGTCGCCGATCACGAAGCCGGACTGAACCACCTCGCGCACGGTGCCGTTCGGCACGGACGGGTCCGGCACTTCGAACATGGCCTGGTGGAAATTGGGGTCGAACTTCTCGCCCTTGGGGTCGATCTTGCGGATGCCGTGGCGCTCCAGCGTCTTCAGCAGGTCGCGCTCCGTGAGCTCCACGCCCTCGATCACGGCCTTCAGCGCGCCTTCGGCGGCGGCGGCGGCCTCGGGGGGCAGGCTCTCCAGCGCGCGGCGCATGTTGTCGGCCACGTTCACCATGTCCTTGGCGAAGTTGGTGGTCGCGTAGGTGCGGGCGTCGGCCACTTCCTTCTCGGTGCGGCGGCGCAGGTTCTCCATCTCGGCCAGGGTGCGCAGCACCTTGTCCTTGAGGCTGGTGTTCTCGGCGTTGAGCGCCTCGATCACCGAATGGATGTCGCGCTCGCCCTCGGCGCCGGGCGCATCGCCGGCCGAGGCCTCGGGACCGGGAACGCCGGTTTCGACGGGAGTCTCGGTCTGCGGATCAGGTTGGGTCATGGCGTCGCTTGTTCACGCATTTTCACTGGGGATGGCCGGGATATCAGCCTGCGCGCCGTGAAAATCAAGAGCGACGAGCCGAACGTGCTTCAGCGCAGGCAGGTTAGCTGCCCGGCGCGAAGGTCCGCGGGGCCGCGCTGATCACGCTGGAAGAGCCGGTTCCGACCTGCAACACCGCCAGCCCGCGCTGGTTCACGCCGTCCTGCCGGAAGCGAAACAGCCCGTCCGTGCCGATGATGCCGTCCGGATTGGTGAGCGTGGGCTCGTTGAAGGCCTGCGCGCCGTATTTGGCGTTCAGCGCGTTCACGAGGAACACGGCGTCATACGCCAGGGTGGCGAGGCGCGTCGGGTCGCTGCCGAAGCGCGCCCGGTAGCGCGCGGCGAAATTGTTGAACCCGGCCTTGTCGGGCGCGGCGTACCAACCGCCCTGCAGCGTCTTGGCGCCGAACACGCGCGGATCGTCCCACAGGCCCGTGCCCACGAACTGCATGCGCGCATTCGTGACGCCGTTGGCGGCCAGCGCCGGGCCGACCAGCGCCAGGCCCTCGCCGCCATCCGGGATCAGCAGCGCGTCCGCCTGGTCGCCCAAGGCCGCGATGCGCTTGGCGGTGACGTCGATGGAGGCCTTGTCCTGGTTGTAGCGCTCCAGCGCCGCCACGCGCACGCCGCGGCGGGACGCGGCTTCCTGGAAGGCGGCGGTCACCACCGTCCCGTAGGCCGTGTTGGGGATCATGGCCGCGATGGAGCGCTTGCCGCGCGCGGCCGCGAACTCGACGATCCGGTCCACCTCGGATTCGGGCATGAAGCTGAGCAGGTAGACGCCCCGGCTGGCCGCGCTGGCGTCGGTCGAGAACGCGATCACGGGCTTGCCGGCCTGCCGGGCGACCTGCCCGGCCGCCTGCACGGAGGAGGCGAAGAGGGGGCCGACGATGACCTCCGCACCCTCGCCGAGCGCCTGCTGGGTCGCCTCGCGCGCGCCGTCCGGCGAGCCGCGGTCGTCCTTCACCAGCAGGGCGACGTTGGAGTTGGAGAACTCCGCCACCGCCATGTCGGCGGCGTTGCGCAGCGAGCTGGCCGCCACGGCGGCGTTGCCCGCTCCGGTGAGCGGCAGCACGAGGCCGACGCGCAGCTTCCCGGCCTCGATGGCGGGCGCGGCCGGCGCAGGGGCCGGCTCGGGCGCGGCGCCGAAGCCGCCGCCCACGCCGGGCATGTTGCCGGCGCATCCCGAGGCGAGGGAGCCGAGCACGAGGGCGGCCAGGATGTTGCGCAACGCGCCTGCGCGCGATGTCCCGTTGGCGTTTTTCGTCGAATGGGACACGGGCGCAACCTCCGGCGGCGTGACGGCGAAACACCGTCCTGCCTGCGCCGCGCTCGCGACGCGGTCTGGCTGCCTGACGGCTTCAGCTCCAGCTTGTGTTTACCTGCCGTCGTGGCTTTTGCGAAGGGCAAGCGGGCGTGCCATGGTCGCCCGGACGGGAATCGAGGCAATGACGCAACACCCTCACGCGCCGGGCGAGCGCTCATCCAGCTTCACGGCTTTCGGCATGCGCGCCGAAGCCACCACCTTGCGGCCGGGCCTGCACGTGGTCGCGACGCCCATCGGCAATCTCGGCGACGTCTCGTTCCGGGCGCTGGGCACGCTGGCGGCCGCCGCCACGGTGCTGGCCGAGGACACGCGCGTCACCAAGACGTTGCTGGCCCATTACGGCATCACGACGCCGCTGACGCCCTATCACGAGCACAACGCCGAGGAGATGCGGCCGCGCATCCTGGCGCGCCTCAAGGCGGGCGAATCGCTAGCGCTGGTGTCCGACGCCGGCACCCCGCTGGTGTCGGATCCCGGCTTCAAGCTCGTGCAGGCGGCCGTCGCGGAGGGCATTCCGGTGACGGGCGTTCCGGGCCCGTCCGCCGTGCTGGCCGCGCTCGTGGTCGCCGGGCTGCCGACCGACCGCTTCTTCTTCGAGGGCTTCCTGCCCGCCAAGAGCGCCGGCCGGCGTGAGCGGCTCGAAGCGCTGCGGCCCGTGCCCGGCACGCTGGTCTTCTTCGAATCGCCGCGCCGCGTCGCCGACATGCTGGCCGACGCCCGCGACGTGCTGGGCGACCGCGACGCCGCGGTGGCGCGCGAGCTCACCAAGTATTTCGAGAACGTCCGCCGGGGCACGCTGGGCGAGCTCGCCGAGCGCTACGCCGCCGAGGATGCCCCCAAGGGCGAGATCGTGGTGCTGATCGGTCCGCCGACCCAGCACGCGGCCGAAACGCAGGCGCAGGGCGACGACGCAATCGACGCCAAGCTGCGCGAAGCGCTCGCCAAGCTCTCCGTGAAGGACGCGGTCGCGATCGTCGCGCAGGACACCGGCATGCCGCGCAAGCGCGTCTACGCCCGCGCAGTCGCGCTGGTGAAGGAATAGGTGGCCGGCCGCCGCGCTCCGTCCGACCGTCGGGCGGCGCTGCGGCGAGGCATGCACGCTGAGATTGCAGCAGCGGGGTACATGCTCGCGAAAGGCTACAGGGTGCTGGCCTGGCGTTATAGCGGCGGCGGCGGCGAGATCGACATCATCTGCCGGCGCGGCGACGCCATCGTGTTCGTGGAGGTGAAGGCCCGGGGCGATCTGGACGCCGCGGGCTGGGCCATCGGTCCCACCAAGCAGCGGCGCTTCGTGCGCGCCGCGCGGCACTGGATCGTCCGCAACGCCTGGGCGGCGTCGCTCACCTGGCGCTGCGACGCGGTGCTGCTCGCGCCCTGGCGCTGGCCCCGCCATGTGCCTGATGCGTTTCCGCTGACCTTCTAGGCTTGCAAACACGCAAGCGCGCCCCGGGTTGCGCCGCACGGGGAAGCGGTGGAAGGTGCGGCCGGCCGCGTCGGCCAGCCTTGCCAGGAGATCCCCATGTCGTTGACCGTGGCCGTCCAGATGGACCCCATCGAGCGCATCAACATCGCCGGGGATTCCACCTTCGCGCTCATGTTGGAAGCCCAGGCGCGCGGCCACAAGCTGTTCTACTACACGCCCGACAAGCTCTCGATGCGCGACGGCGCCGTCACGGCCCCGATGCAGTCCGTGCAGGTGCGCGACGTGAAGGGCGACCATGTCACGCTGGGGGAGGCGGAGACCCGCGACGTCGGCCAGATGGACGTCGTGCTGCTGCGCCAGGACCCGCCCTTCGATCTCGCCTACATCACGTCGACCCATCTCCTGGAGCGCATCCACCCCAACACGCTGGTGGTGAACGACCCCGCGCAGGTGCGCAACGCGCCCGAGAAGATCTTCGTGCTCGAATTCCCGCAGCTGATGCCGCCGACCCTGATCACGCGCGACAAGGACGCCATCAACGCTTTCCGGGCCGAGCACGGCGCGATCGTGATGAAGCCGCTCTACGGCAATGGCGGCGCGGCGGTGTTCAAGGTGGCCGAGAAGGACCCAAATTTCGGCTCGCTGTTCGACCTGTTCTCGGTGACGTTCCGCGAGCCCTGGGTGGTGCAGCAGTTCCTGCCGCAGGTCAGCGAGGGCGACAAGCGCATCATCCTGGTGGACGGCGAGCCGCTCGGCGCGGTGAACCGCGTGCCGGCCGAAAACGACATCCGCTCCAACATGGTCCGCGGCGGCGCGGCCGAAACCACGATGCTGTCCGACCGCGAGCGCGAGATCTGCGAGACGATTGGGCCGCATCTGCGCAAGATGGGGCTGCTCTTCGTCGGCATCGACGTGATCGCCGGCAACCTCACGGAGATCAACGTGACGTCGCCCACCGGCCTGCGCGCCATCAAGCGCCTCGGCGGCCCCGATCTCGCGGTCTCGATCTGGGAGTGCATCGAAGACAAGGTCGGCCGGAGCTGAAGTTTCCGAGATAAACAATAGTCAAATGCAAACTCACCCGTAGTTAGGATACGCCGTCACCCGAGAGGACGGCGCCTTGACCACCCAAGCCCTGATTGCAGCCGGAAGCACGCCCCGACGTCCGGCAGCGACGTCGCTCTGGCAGAAACTCCAGTTCGGCGCGGTGTTCGGCGGATTCCCCGCTTTGCTATGGGCCGAGCAGGACTGGGCCTCGCTTCCCTTTCTGGCCGCCGTCACATTGGGGCTGATCGGCCTCGCTTACGCCCTGAGCCGCCGCCCGCTTGCATCCGCCCAGGCCGGCGTCGCCCTGATCGCGCTGGTGACGGTGGTGTCGGCGGCCAAGTACCGCTTCACGGCCGTGAATGCGACGACCTATGACCTCGTGTTCTATTTCCGGGACACATCCACGATCGAGTTCCTGCTGGGCGAGTTCGCCGCGCCGGTGAGCGGCGTCGCGGCGCTCATCCTGCTGGCGGGCGCCTGGCTCACCGCGGCCTTCATCTCCGAGCGGCCAAGCGCGACGCCGCGCAAGGTAGGGCTCGTTGCGTCGCTCGCCTGCTTCGGAGCGACCGTCGTCACATTGCCGGCCGCGTCCGGGTCCGTGACCTACTACACGGGCCGCAGCCACTTCGCCTCGTCGGTGCTCGGCTCCGCTCCGGATCTGATCCGGATGCTCCATCCAAGCCCGCTCGCGGACCGCGTCGCCGCGCAGGAGCCGGGCGCGCCCTATCCGGCGTGGACCTGCTCAGTCGACGCCAGCGCGCCCGACGTCGTGATGGTGCTCAGCGAGTCCACCGTGATGCCGGCCCAGATCCCCGAATGGGGCTGGGCGGCCGGACAGGACGCCGTGGACCGCAGCTTCCGCTCTTTTGACGGCCGGGCCCACCGCGCCAGGGTCGAGACCTTCGCGGGGGCGACCTGGGTTAGCGAGGCGCAGGTGCTGAGCGGCATGTCGATGGCCGATCTCGGCTGGATGCGCCCCTATGCGGCGCGGTTCATGCAAGGAGCCACCACCAACGCGCTCCCGGCGCGCCTCAAAGCCTGCGGCTACCGGACGATCGCGGTGTCGCCGCTCAAATACAAGAACTACGACGAGGGTCCGCTTCTGTCGTCGCTCGGCTTCGACGAGGTGCTGGACTCCGTGGCGATCGGCGCGCCCACCACCCAGGAGCCGGACAGCTTCTACTACGCCGCCGCGCTGCGGGTGATGCGGGAGCGACGCGCCGCGGGAGGCGGGCCGCTCTTCGTGTTCGTGATGACCATGGAGGCGCACGCGCCCTATGACTTCGCGTTCCCGGGGTCGGCGGCGGCGCCGGTCCGGGCCGTGACGGAGGACCCGTCCGTGCTCGAATATCTGCGCCGGGTCGCCTCATCGCGGGCGGAATTCCGCGCCTTCGCGGATGCGGTGCGGCAGGACACGCGGGGGCGGGGAGCGGTGCTGATCAATTTCGGCGACCACCAGCCCATCGTCACGCTGAACCACCTGCCGATCGAGCAACGGACCGCGTTGCTGAACGACTTCGGCTCCCCGGCCTACGAGACCTATTATGCGGTGGAGCTGCTCAACCTCGAACCGAAGCGGCCGCTTCCGGCCTACCCGATCCTGGATCTCGGCTATGTGCCAATGGTTGCGCTCGACGCGGCCGGTATCGCGCTCGACCCGACGCAGCTGGAGCTGCGTGAGCTGATGGAGAGTTGCGAGGGCCGGTTCCACACCTGCGCGGACCGCACGGCCGTCGACCGCAGGCTTCGCCGCCTCACGGACGCCGGCATGCTGCGCCTGCCCTGAGGGCGGGCGCAGCCCCTGGTGGGCAGCTTCTCAGCCCCGGTTCACCTCAGCCCCGGTTCACCTGCACGCTGAGCTGCGGCTTGGTGTTGATGGTCTGGAACACCACGCAATAGCGCTCGGTGAGCTTGATCAGCGAGTCGATCTTCTCCTGCGGGGCGTCCGTGTCGAGATCGAAGGCGAGCCGGATGGCGCGGAAGCCCACCGGCGCGTCGCGGTCGACGCCCAGCGTGCCGCGGAAATCGAGGTCGCCCTCGGCCCGCACCACGCCCTTGCGCAACGGCACCTCGAGGGCGGTCGCGACGGCCTTCAGGGTCACGCCCGCGCAGGCGACCAGCGCCTCCAGCAGCATGTCGCCGGAGCAGAGCTCGGCGCCCGAACCGCCCGTGGCCGGGTGCAGCCCCGCCATCGCGATGGCGCGGCCGGTCTCGACCTTGCAGGCGATCTTGGCTTCGTCGATCTCGCCGGAAGCCTTCAGGGTGATCACGGCCGCGTCCGGCGCGTCCTTGTACTTGGCCTTGATGGGCGCCTGCATGGCGCGCAGCGCGGTGGCGTCGATCGTGTCGGACATGGTTTGCTCCCTGCGGGTCTGGTTCACCACCACAGCTCGGCGCCGCCGGCGGATGGCGTTTGATGGTCCTCGGCGCTCTTCAGCGACCGGTCGAGCGCATTCAACACGCGCCGCTTGGCCTTGTCGAACCCGGGCGCGAGCTTGTCGCGCGGCCGGCCGGCGCGCACCGAGATCGTCTCGAACACCCGGCCGGGACGCGGGCGCATCACCACCACGCGGTCGGCCAGCGACACGGCCTCCTCGACGTCGTGGGTGACGATCACCACCGTCGGGCGGCTCGCGGCCCAGAGCGTCAGCAAATGCTCATGCAGGCTGGCGCGCGTGAAGGCGTCCAGCGCCGAGAACGGCTCGTCCAGCAGCAGCACCTTGGGCCGGGCGACCAGCGCGCGCGCGATAGAGACGCGCTGCTGCTGCCCGCCCGAGAGTTCGCGCGGCCAGCGCCGGGCGTGCTCGGCGAGGCCGACCCGCTCGATCGCCTCCCCGACGCGTGCTTCGCGCTCGGCGCGGGGCAGGTCCATGATGCCGAAGCCGACATTGTCAGCGACGCTCAGCCAGGGCAGCAGCCGCGGCTCCTGGAACGCGATGCCGACGGCGGGGTGCGGCCCGAGAATGGGCTCGCCATCCACCGTGATGGCGCCCGCCGAGGCCGTGTCGAGCCCGGCGACGAGCCGCAGCAGCGTGGTCTTGCCGCAGCCCGAGCCGCCCACCACGGCGAGGATCTCGCCGGCTTCCACCGCGAGGTTGATGCCCTGCAGCGCGTGCGTGCCGTCCGCGTAGGTTTTCGAGAGGCCCTGGACGACGAACATCAGAGCCGCCCTCGCCGCAGATCCTGCCAGGCGGTGAGCGGCGCGGTCGCCGCCACCACGATGCCGTCGCAAATCTTGCCGAGCAGCGCGAACGCGATGATGGCGGCCAGGATCTGGTCCGGCCGGCCCATCTGCTGCCCGTCGAGCAGCAGGTAACCGAGGCCCTCGGACGCGCCCATCAGCTCGGCCGCAACGACGAACATGAAGCCGAGCCCGAGGCCCGAGCGGATCGCAATGATCCATTCGGGCAGCACGGCCGGCAGCATCACACGTCGCACGGTGGCGAAGGGCGACAGCCGAAACACGCGCCCGACCTCCAGCAGCTTGCGGTCGATGCCCGCGATCGCGCCCGCGACGCCGAGATACACCGGAAAGAACACCCCGACCGCGATCAGGATGATCTTGGACGTCTCGAAGATGCCGAACCACAGCAGGAACAGCGGCACCCACGCGATCGAGGGCACGGCGCGCAGCGCCTGCAGGGTGGGATCGAAGATCCAGCGGAAGCGCTCGGACGCGCCCGCGAAGGCGCCCAGCAGCGTGCCGAACAGGGCGCCGAACGCGAAGCCGGCCAGCACGCGCCCGAGCGTGGCGCCGACATGGACCCAAAGCTCGCCCGTGCGGGCCAGCGACCAGAACGCGTCCAGGATTTTAGACGGCGGCGGCATCAGCCGGCCCTGCGCGAGCCCGAGCCGAACCGCAAGTTCCCAGCCGAGCGCGAGACCGACGGGCAGCACGAAGCCGAGCATCCAGGGCCGGGCCGTCCGCCTGGCCCGGACAGCCGAACGCGGCGTCGTCAGGGACGGCGCCGCGTTGGTTGCATCCGTCGGGAGGGAGGTCGACGGCTGCGAAGAGAGACTGGAGGCGTCCAAAATTGTGAGCCCGGTGAAACTCCGCGGAGCCTTACTGGGTCTGCGTCTTGGAAGCGAGATACTTCGGCTCGATCAGGGCGTTCACGGTGGCTTTCACGTCCACGCTGGCGTCGATCACGCCTGCCTGCTGCAGGGCGAGGCCGGCCGCCAGGATGGTGTCGGCCTGGGGCTGGCCGATGGGACCGTGCGTCAGTTCGGTGCGCTCGAGCTGCTTGGCGATCACGGCGTCCGGCAGCTTGGTGGCGGCCACCAGCGTGGCGGAAAGGTCCTTCGGGTTGGCGAGCGACCACTGGCGGGCCTGCTCGTAGACCTTCAGGACGCGGGAGACGAGCTCGGGATTCTTCTGCGCGAACTCCTCCCGCACGTTGAGGATGCCCCAGGTGTTGGCGGCGGCGTTGCGGAAGAACAGCTTGGCGCCGCCCTCCACCTCGGAGGCCGCCATCAGCGGGTCTAGCCCGGCCCAGGCTTCCACGTCGCCGCGCTCCAGGGCGGCGCGGCCGTCCGGATGCTGCAGCAGGACGAGCTTCACGTCCTTCTCGGTGAGCTTGGCGTCCGCCAGCGCCCGCACCAGGAAGATGTGCGGATCGGTGCCGCGCGTCACGGCAACGCGCTTGCCCTTGAGGTCGGCCACCGTCTTGATGGCGTCGCCCTTGGTGACCAGCGCGGTCCATTCCGGGCGCGAGTAGACGTAGACGGATTTGATCGGGTTGCCGTTGATCTTGGCCACCAGCGCGGCGGAGCCGGCCGTGGAGCCCAGATCCAGCGACCCGGCGTTCAGGAACTCGAGCGCCTTGTTGGAGCCGAGCGACTGCACCCAGCGGATCGTGATGCCGTCCTTCTTGAACTCCTCCTCGAGCAGGCCCTTGTCCTTCAGCACGAGGCTGACGGGGTTGTAGGTCGCCCAGTCGATCCGGATTTCCTTGACCTGCGCGGAGGCGACCTGGGCCAATCCGCCCGTCAGGCAAAGGGCGGCGGCCAGCGCGAGCGTATGGCGGCGGTTGATCGTGAACATGGTTCCCTCCCGTTGCGGTCGTGGGAGGAGGGATGTCCACCCGCGGCGCTTTAGCTGCATTTGTCGGGCCCGAGAGGCTGATCCCTCGTCCCGGCGCGCCCAGCAAGCTGCTCGCTCAAATCGGCGCGTGTTCCGTTTATAGGTTCAACCGTTCGGTATGTCAAACGGTGTGTGTGATCGGAAAAAACACAAAATACAACGTGGATTAGCGCGATCCTGGGTTGCAAGCCCTCGCCGCGACCGCGCTCGAACCAACCATTTCTCAATGCCTCTCGTGCATGCTGGCCGCAGAGGATGGAATGGGCGCGCTTCAGTTCAGCACCGCGGGATGGCTCTCGCTTCTGGTTTTCGGCTCGTTGTCGGCCCTGGCGCTGATCGCGGCCGCGCTGCTGCTGCGCGACTATTTCCGCATCGAGGCGCGCGCCACCGCGCTGGAAGCCAAGAACGAGAAGCTGCAGGATCACATCTGGGAGCTGCGCGAGAGCGAGGACCGCTATCGCAGCCTGATCGAGGGGCAGGACGACCTCATTCTCCGGCGCGACCAGGCCGGGCGGCTCACCTATGTGAACGAGGCCTTCGTGACCCTCGCGGGGGCGCCGCGCGAGCAATTGCTCGGGGCCGAGTTCCAGATCCCTGCCCTCGAGACCAGCGACGAACGGCAGGGCGATGACGGATCGCGCAGCTACGACCAGGCGATCGCGACCGAGAAGGGGCAGCGCTGGATCTCCTGGCTCGAAAGCCCGGTGCGCAGCGCGCGCGGCGAGACCGAGATCCAGGCCGTGGGCCGCGACATCACGGATCGCCGCGAGGCCGAGGCGGCGCTCGCGGCCGAGCGCGCCAAGGCGCAGGCCGCCAACGAGGCCAAGAGCCGCTTCCTCGCCACCGTCAGCCACGAGATCCGCACGCCGCTCAACGGCGTGCTCGGCATGGCCGACTTGCTGATGGGCACCAAGATCGACCCCGAGCAGCACACCTATGTGCGCGCCGTGAAGACCTCCGGCGAGGCGCTGCTGTCGATCATCGATGAGATCCTCGATTTCTCGAAGATCGAGGCCGGCAAGCTGGAGCTCTCCGCCGAGCCGTTCGACCTCGCCGCCCTGGTGGAGGGCGCGGTGGAGCTGCTCGCGCCGCGCGCACAGGGCAAGGGCATCGAGATCGCCGGCTTCGTGGCCGCGAACGCTCGCCGGATGGTGGTGGGCGACGCCGCGCGCCTGCGCCAGGTGCTCACCAATCTGGCCGGCAACGCCGTGAAGTTCACCGACGAGGGCGGCGTCGGCGTGCTGGTGGAGCGGGACGCCTCCGGCCGCATCGCGTTCAGCGTGTCGGACACGGGCGTCGGCATCCCGGCGGACCGGCTGGCGCGCATTTTCGAGGAGTTCGAGCAGGTCGACGGTTCGGCATCCAGCCGCCACGGCGGCACCGGGCTCGGCCTGACGATCTCGCGCCGCCTGGTGGCCGGCATGGGCGGCGAGCTGACGGTGACGAGCGAGCCCGGCCGCGGCTCGGTGTTCTCGTTCTCGCTCGCATTCGAGGCGGCCGACGCCGGGCCGGACGCCGGAAGCGCGCCTCCCGCGCCGTCCTTTGCGGGCATGACCGCCCTGGTTGTGTCGCGATCGCCCTTCGAGGGCCCGTTCATGCTGCGCCGCCTGCAGGAGCTCGGCGTCCGCGCCCATGGCGTGACCACCACGCAGAGCGCCGTGGTGCGCCTCAACGAGGGCGGCTTCACGCCGGACCTCCTGGTGATCGACGGCGCGGTGGGCGAGGACGACGCCCGCATGGTGGCGGCGCTGGCCAAGCGCTGCGGCGTGGTGCGCCGCCTCGTGCTGCTGTCGCCTTTCGAGCGCCGCTCCTTCGGCCCGCCCTCCGCGGCCGGCTATGACGGCTATCTGGTGAAGCCCGTGCGGGCCCGCGCGCTGGCGTCGCGGCTGGAGCCGGAGGGCGAGGCCGCGCCGGCTCCCGTGGTCGTCGACATCGGCGGCGCGCAGGCTGACGCTCCAAAGCCCGCCGGCCCGGCCGCACAGGGCATGCGCGTGCTGCTGGCCGAGGACAACGACATCAACGCGCTGCTGGCCACCAAGCTGATGCAACGCATGGGCGCTAGCGTGGACTGGGCTAAAAACGGCCGCGAGGCCGTCGCCCGCTACGAGGCGTCGCTGCAGGCCGGCGAGCGCTACGACCTCGTGCTCATGGACGTCCGCATGCCGGAGCTCGACGGGCACGAAGCCGCCCGCCAGATCCGCGAGTTGGAAGGCCGCCACGGATCGGCGCGCGTGCGCATCGTCGCGCTGACCGCCAATGCGTTCGAGGAGGATCGCGGCCTCGCGTTGGCCTCCGGCATGGACGCCACGGTGGCGAAGCCGCTGGATCCGGCCGCGTTGACGCGCGCGATCGGCCTGGAAAAGCTCGCCCGGACGGGATGATCGAGCCGGCTTGAGCGCGGCGTTCACGCAACCGTCGGATTTGTCACAAACGCGTCAGCCGACTATGATGAAGAGGGTGCGTCAGGGCGACGCGTCACCCTTGCGAGCCGGCGCTGGCGTCGCCTCCGGCGTTGGGGGTCTTCGCCAATGTGGCAACCGATGCAAGCCGCCGAACCAGCCTCGCACACCGCCGCCTCGCTCACGTCCCGGGTCATCGTGAACTTTCACCGCCAATCCGCCGGCTTCCTGACCCGCGCCAAGCTCCGCCCCGATCCCGCGCCCGAAGGGCTCGCCGGAACGCTCGGCCGCATCGGCTCGCTTGAGGTGCGCCTCGCCCAGACCAAAAAGGACGTGAAGCGCGCCCAGAAGCTGCGCTACCGCGTCTTCTACGAGGAGATGGCGGCCGTCCCCGACATGCTGTCGCGGCTGAAGCGGCGGGACATAGACGCCTACGACCTCATCTGCGACCACCTGCTGGTGATCGACCACGAAGCCCCGGCCGAGTTCTTCGGCAAGCCGCACAAGCGCAAGCGCAAGCCCAAGGTGGTCGGCACCTACCGGCTGTTGCGCCAGGAAGTCGCCGAACGGCATGGCGGCTTCTATTCGGCGGGCGAGTTCGACATCGGCCCCATCCTGCGCAGCCATCCGGGCCAGCGTTTCCTGGAGCTCGGCCGCTCCTGCGTGCTCGCGCCCTATCGCGACAAGCGCACCGTGGAGCTGCTCTGGCACGGCGTGTGGACCTATGTGCGCCGCCACCGCATGGACGTGATGTTCGGCTGCGCCAGCCTGGAGGGGACCGATCCGGCCCGCCTAGCCCTGCCGCTCAGCTTCCTGCATCACCACGCCATGGCCCCGGCCGAATGGCGCGCCCGGGCGCTGCCAGGCCGCCACGTGCCCATGGACGTGATCGACAAGGCGGCGATCAACCCCAAGGCGGCGCTCCACAGCCTCCCGCCGCTGATCAAGGGCTACCTGCGCGTCGGCGCCACATTCGGTGACGGCGCGGTGGTGGACAGCCAGTTTGGCACCACGGACGTGCTGGTGGTGCTGCCCGTGACGGCCATCAGCCCCCGCTACATCGGCCACTTCGGCGCCGACGCGGAGCGCCACGCGGCCTGAAACGCTGCATGCACCGACATTTGTAGCCGTCAGCCTCCCCATACGACCCTCATCCTGAGGAGCATCGCCCCTCGGCGATGCGTCTCGAAGGACGAGGGACTCCAGATCGCACGATGATTGCGCCTCCTATTGCCCCTCGCTCTTCGAGCCGCAGGCCTAAGCGGGCCTGCTCCTCAGGATGAGGGGTGTCGGGGAGGCTGGCTGATTGCTGCTGGTAGCCGGGCCTGGGCCCTACTCCGACCCGCCAGCCCCGCCCCCATCCCGGCCTTCGCCCGCCTCGGCCAGCGCCTGCAGGGCTTCGCGATAGGTCGGGTACCGGAACGCATAGCCGAGCTCGTCGCGCACCCGGCGGTTGGAGACGCGCTTGTTTTCCCCGTAGAAGCTGCGCGCCATGGGGGAAAGCTCGGCGGTTTCGAAGGCGAACTCGGGCGGCGGTTCGACGCCCATGAGCCCGGCCGCGTAGGTCACGACGTCCTGCGGCGGCGCGGGCTCGTCGTCCGTGACGTTGTAGATCCCGCCGTCGGGCTTGCGCAGCGAGGCGGCCAGCACGCCCGCGATGTCGTCGACATGGATGCGGTTGAACACCTGCCCGGGCTTCACCAGGCGGCGCGCCGTGCCGTTCTGCAGGTTCACGAGCGCGTTCTGGCCGGGACCGTAGATCCCCGACAGGCGGAAGATGTGAACGGGCTTGCGGGTCTGCCGGCCCAGCGCCAGCCAGCCCTCCTCGGCGTGAACCCGGCGGGCGGAGCGTTCGCTGATCGGCCGCGGCGGCGTGGCTTCGCTCACCCAGGCGCCGCCATGGTCGCCATAGACCCCGACGGTGGAAAGGTAGCCGATCCAGCGCAGGTTCGAGGCCGCGCCGATGCGGTCCGCGAAGACGCGCAGCACCGGGTCGCCCTCGTTGTCGGGCGGAATGGACACCAGCAGCGCGTCCGCGGCGTCGAGCGCGGCCGGAAGCGCCGCATCCCAGCCAGTGGCGTTGAACACCAGCCCGCGCACGCCCTCCTGCGCCAGCGCGGCGGCCTTTTCGGGCGAGCGAACCGTGGCGGCGACGTCCGAGAATGCGTCTCGCTGCGCGCTCACGAAAGCGCGGCTGGTGTAGCCGTAGCCGAAGACGAGGAGATTCACGGGGGGCTGCTCCATTCGGCCAGAACGTCGGCATCGGTTTCGTGCGGCGCGAAAGCCGCCCGCGCTCGCGCCAACCTCTCCGGCGCGAGCCGTCCCAACGCCCATATAGCGGCTCCGCGCACCAGCGGCGAGGCGTCCGCGAGCAGCGCTTCGGCGTCGGGCGCCAGCGCAGGATCGCCCGAATTGCCGATCGCGACCAGCACATTGCGCACGAAACGCTCCCGGCCGGTGCGTTTGACAGGCGTTCCGGCGAATTTCACCCGGAACGCCGCGTCGTCCAGTCGCGCCAGTTCGGCGAGCGGCAGCGCGTCCAGATCGGCCCGCGCCTGCAGCTTGGCGTCGCGCCCCGCCGCCGCGAACTTGTTCCAGGGGCACACCGCCAGGCAGTCGTCGCAGCCGAACACGCGGTTGCCGATCCCGGCGCGCAGGTCGCGGGGGATCGGCCCCCGGTGCTCGATCGTCAGGTAGGAGATGCAGCGCCGCGCATCCAGCCGATAGGGGGCCGGAAACGCGTCCGTCGGGCAGATGTCGAGGCAGCGCGTGCAGGAGCCGCAATGGTCGGGCTCGGGCGCATCCGCCGGCAGGTCGGCGGCCGTGTAGATCGCGCCCAGAAACAGCCAGGACCCGTGCTGGCGCGACACCAGCACGCTGTGCTTGCCCTGCCAGCCGACGCCGGCCGCGGCGGCCAGCGGCTTTTCCATCACGGGCGCGGTGTCGACGAACACCTTCACGTCGGCGCCGGACGCGGATTTGAGCCGGCTCGCGATCTGCTTCAGCCGGCCCTTCAGGACCTCGTGGTAGTCGCGAGCCCGGGCGTAGACCGAGATGGCGGCCCGGTCGCGGCGCGCCAGCGTGGCGAGTGGATCCTCGGCGGGCGCATAGCTGGCCGCCAGCATCACGACGCTGCGGGTGTCCGGCCACAACGTCCGCGGATCTGCGCGCTTCGCGGGCTCGTCGGCCAGCCAGTCCATGTCGCCATGGTGGCCGTCCGCCAGCGCGGCCAGGAGTTGGGCCCGGGCCTGCGGAATGGCGTCCGGCGTCGTCACCCTGACGACGTCGAATCCTTCCCGGGTCGCGTCCGCGACGAGCTTCGCCTTGAGGCGGTCGCCGGTCAGAAGTCCAGGTCGCCGTAGTGCTCCGACGGCTCCATCCCGAGCACCCGGTCGGCGAGAAGCGGCCGGAACGACGGCCGGGACTTCACCCGCGCGTACCAGTGCTTGGCTGTCTCGTTCTCGTTCCACGGCACGTCGCCCAGGTAATCCGCCGCCGACAACTGCGCGGCGGCCGCGAGGTCGGCCCAGCTCAGCCGGTCGCCGGCCAGCCAGTTCCGGCTCCCCATCAAGAAGCCGATATAGGACAGATGATAGCGGATGTTGGATCGCGCCGCCCGGATGGCCGCCATGTCGGGCGCGCCGCCGCCCAGTTCGGCCGGCATGAAGCGCTTGAACACCTTCTCGGTCACGAGATAGCCCGTGACCTCGTCATACATCTTGCCGTTGAACCACTCGACGAGGCGGCGCACCTCCACCCGGCCCATCGGGTCGGAGGGCAGCAGCCGCCGCTCGCCCAGCGCGAGCCCGCGCGTCTCGTCGAGATATTCGGCGATCACGGCCGCGCCCGGCACGGCGCCGCTCGGGTCCTCCACGAACACCGGCGTGGTTCCGGCCGGGTTCATGACGAGGAACTCGGTGCGCCGCTCGAAGGCGCGTTCCTCCACGAGCGCGACATCGATGCCGAACTCGCCCAGCACGAGCCGGACGAAACGCGAATGGGGGCAAAGCGGGTGGTGATAGAGCGTCGCCATCTGCGGCTTCGACTCCGAAAAATGCAGGCCTGAAGGAGGCGAGGGGATCGAAAGCCCGCCAGGCGGAACGCTCAGGGTGGCGCCGCGCGAGGGCAGCGTATAAAACCGCCACGCGTTTGGGACAACCCGAATCGTCCCCCTGCGCACAAGCCCATCCGGCGCGCCCTGCCTCGCGCCGGCCTTCTCCAGAGGAATTTCGCATGGATCTCGCGCTCGCCCTCAAAGCCATCGTGCTCGGGATCCTGGAGGGCTTCACCGAATTCCTGCCCGTCTCCTCCACCGGCCACCTGCTCCTGGCCGAGCATTTCCTCGGCCTGAACTTCGGCGACGAGCAGTTCGACAAGACCTTCGCGGTGCTGATCCAGCTCGGCTCGATCCTAGCCATCCTGGGCGTCTACCTGCGCAAGCTGCTGCAGATCGCCTTCGCGCTGCCGAGCGACCCGAAGGCGCGCAACTTCGTGATCGGCGTTCTCGCCGCCTTTCTGCCCGCCGCCGTGATCGGCGCGATCCTGCATGGCTTCATCAAGGGCGTGCTGTTCAACCCGCTGGTGGTCTGCATCGCGCTGATCGTCGGCGGCCTGGTGCTGCTCGTGATCGACGAGCGCGCGCCCGCGCCGCGCTACCACGACGCCACCACGTTCCCGCTGTCGATGTACATCAAGATCGGCTTCGCCCAGTGCCTGGCGATGATCCCGGGCGTGTCGCGCTCCGGCGCCACCATCGTGGGCGCGATGCTGATGGGGGCCGACAAGCGGGCGGCGGCCGAATTCTCGTTCTTTCTCGCCATGCCCACCATGGCGGGCGCCTTCGCGTATGACCTGCTGAAGAATTACAAGACGCTGGACACCAGCCATGTCGGCATAATCAGCGTCGGCTTCGTGGCGGCGCTGATCGCCGGCCTGCTGGTGGTGAAGGGCCTTCTCACCTACGTCACCAAGCACGGCTTCGCGGTGTTCGCCTGGTGGCGCATCCTCGTCGGCGCGGCCGGCCTAGCCGGGCTGTGGGTTTACGGGTAAGCCCCACCTGCTTCACGCCAACTCTCCACCGTCATCCCCGGCGCGCCGGTGGCGCGGGAAGGGGATCCAGGAGACTGGGCTCAGACGCAGGCCAATGGCCCCTGGATCCCCTTCCCCTCCGCGGCTTCGCCGCTCCGGCCGGGGATGACGGCGAGGGTGTAGCCTCTTTCCAGCAATCCGACGCCGATCGTTACTCCGGCAGCGGCGCATCCTCCGGGTCCGCGCCGGGCGGCGGGCTCTGGCCGGGCAGGGTCTTCGGTTCGAAGCGGCAGATGTCGCTGACGATGCAGCGGGGGCAATCCGGCTTGCGGGCCTTGCAGACGTAGCGGCCGTGCAGGATGAGCCAGTGGTGGGCGTGGAGGCGGAATTCCTCCGGGATCACCTTCTCGAGCCCCAGCTCCACGTCCAGCGGCGTCTTGCCGGGCGCCAGCGGCAGCCGGTGCGAGACGCGGTAAAGATGCGTATCCACCGCGATGGTGGGCCGGCCGAAGGCGGTGTTCAGCACCACGTTCGCGGTTTTGCGGCCGACCCCCGGCAGCGTTTCCAGCGCCTCGCGGCTGTCCGGCACCTCGCCGCCGAACTCGTCGATCAGCTTGCGCGACAGCGCGATCACGTTCTTGGCCTTGTTGCGGAAGAGCCCGATCGTCTTGATCGCCTCCCGCACCGCGTCCTCGCCCAGCGCCAGCATCTTCTGCGGCGTATCCGCGACCGCAAAGAGCGGCCGCGTCGCAATGTTGACGCCCTTGTCGGTCGCCTGCGCGGACAACACCACGGCGACCAGCAGCGTGAACGGGTTGCTGTGCTCCAGCTCCCCCTTGGGTTCCGGATCGGCCTCGCGGAAGCGCGTGAAGAGCTCGCGCACCAGCGGCGGCTCCAGCGGCTTCGGGGCTTTCGGCGCCCTGGCCTTCTTCACCGGATTTGCCGGCTTCGCCTTCGCGGCCGGCTTACCCTTCGCGACCGACTTGGCGCCGGCCGAGGTCTTCGGCTTGGGGCTGGGCTTCGCCGCAACCTTCCCGCGCGCGGCATCCGCGGCGATTGGCCTCGTGGAGAGTTGATCGGCGACGGGCTTTCTCGGCGGCATGGCTGACATATAATTTTCCAAATGGAAGGGCGGCAAGCTCAAACCAAGGCAGGCAACCTCCAATGTCCCCCGAAGAGGCGCCACCCGTTTTCTCCGCGGTGCTGCATCCGCACCGCTCGCTGAACCTGCGCGGCGTCCGGCTTGTGATGGTGCTGGTCGCGCTGGCGAGCTGCGTCGCCAGCATCCCGTTCATCGTGCTCGGCTTCTGGCCGGTGGCGGGGTTCTATGGCCTCGACGTGGTGCTGCTGTTTTTCGCCCTGCGCGCCAGCCTCGCGGAAGCGCGCTCCTCCGAGGAGGTGCGGGTCAGCGCCCTGGAGGTGTTCCTGCGCAAGAACCCCGTGAAGGGCCCTTCGGCCGAATGGCGGTTCAACCCGGCCTGGACGCGCCTGCATCGCGAGGAGCACGAGGAATTCGGCGTCCAGCGCCTCGCGCTGGTTTCCCGCGGCCAGATGGTGGGTCTCGCGGCGTTTCTGTCGCCGGACGAAAAGGCCAATTTCGGCGACGCGCTCTCGGCCGCGCTGGCCGAGGCCCGGCAGGGCGTGATCTACAATCCCTATTCGCCATCCTGATCAGGCGGCCTCGCAGCTTTCGGGTGTCGGGCCTTTCGGCGACCGCCTAGTGTGGCGGTCGACACGGAGAGCCACGATGTTGCAATCCACCGCCGAATTCGCCCCCGTGGGGGTCGCCGACCTTCAGCCCGGACCGCTGGAGGATTATGACCGCGTCCGCAAGGCGCTGGCCTTCATGACGGAACACTGGCGCCGCCAGCCCTCGCTGGACGAGGTCGCCGCGCAGGCAGGCGTCTCGTCCTCGCACCTGCACCATATCTTCCGGCGCTGGGCGGGGCTGACCCCCAAGGCCTTCCTGCAGGCCCTGACGCTCGACAGCGCCCGCGCGCTTTTGCGCGACTCGGCCAGCGTGCTGGACGCCGCCTATGAGGTCGGCCTCTCGGGCCCGAGCCGGTTGCACGATCTCTTCGTCACGCACGAGGCCATGAGCCCGGGCGAGTGGAAGGCGGCGGGCGCCGGCGTCGCGATGGCGTATGGCTTCCACCCTTCGCCCTTCGGCGAGGCCATCGTGGTCGCGACCGCACGCGGTCTCGCAGGTGTGGGCTTCGTGGATGACGGCGACCGCGAATCGGCGCTGGCCGACATGGTGCGGCGCTGGCCGCGGGCGCAGTTCCGCGAGGACCCGGCCGCCACGCAGGCGCTGGCCCAGCGCGCGTTCGATCCGGAATGCTGGCGCTCCGACACGCCGCTGCGCGTCGTGCTGATCGGCTCGGATTTCGAGGTGCGGGTGTGGCAAACGCTGCTGCGCATCCCGATGGGCCGCGCCACCACCTATTCGGACATCGCCCGCCACATCGGCGCGCCCAAGGCGGCGCGCGCCGTCGGGGCCGCGGTAGGCCGCAACCCGATCTCCTTCGTGGTGCCGTGCCACCGCGTGCTCGGCCGCTCGGGCGCGCTCACCGGCTACCACTGGGGCATCACCCGCAAGCAGGCGATGCTGGGCTGGGAGGCCGGGCAGACCGCCGCCTGATTGGCGGCGCGGCCCGCCTACCGGAAGATATCGAAGATCGACTTGGTCGCCGGTGGAGGCGGCGGGGCGGTCGCGGGCCGGGTCGGCAGCGCCTCGGCCGGGGCCGAGCTCATCAGGCCGCCATCGGTGGCCGGCTTGGGCTTCGGCTTGGGCGCCGGCTTGGCGGCCACGATGGCGTTCTCGGGCTTGCCGTCGAGCCGGTTCAGGCGCGCCGCGAGGCTGGCGGCCCGCCATTCCGTGTAGCGCGATGCGCAATAGCCGTGCGCGGCCTCGCGGGCGTAGCCGCCGCAGATGGTTTCGCGCTCGGACGTGAAGCCGGCCTGCTCGGCCGCCACCTGCTTGATCTCGGCCTTGCCCTTGGTGCGGCTGAGCAGCGCCTTGAAGTTGTCCCGCACCGCCTTGTCGGCGCGCCCGCGGTCGCTCTCGATGCCGCCTACCGCCTCGATCGCGCTGGGGGCCGGGCCCCACATGCCGCGGGGCTCCACCCGGCAATCGGCTTCCGTGAAGGTGCAGCTCGGCGACGCGCTGGTCACCAGCACCGCGCCGTCCAGCATGTCGAAGGTGAGCGGGCAGGCCGGGAAATCCAGCGTGTAGCGCAGCACCCCGTCCGGCCGCCCGGCCGGCTTCAGGTCGATCGGCCGTCCCCCGCCCAGATCGATGCCGCAGGCTTCGGTCGGCTTGGAGATCTTGTCGCCGGACGCGATCACGGTGGCGGCCAGGGACGTCTTGTCCTTGCGCTCGATCACGAGCTTGCCGCGCGTGCCCTTCAGGAACAGCGACTTGCCGACCAGCGCGTCCTCGCCGGCGATCTTCACCGCCACGGGCCCGGCCGGCGGCCGCGGCGCCGCCGGAGCGGACGGCCCTGCCTGGCCGGGCGAAGCCGGCTGAACGGCCCCTTGCGGCGTCGGCGCGGAGGCGCCCGGCAGCATGAGCTGCGCGGCAGAGGGCGTGGACCAGGCCGCCGCGAGCGCGAGCGTGGCGAAGAGGCGGGGAGCGGAAACGCGGAGGGGCAAGGCGAGGGCTCGTGTTGCGGCGATTGCAACAAGGTTACCACGGCGTTGCTTAACAACGAATCGCTGGCGGCGCCTCGCGCGTGCGAAGCTCGGGGGCTGTGACCTTCTTGCGCGATCACCGGGATCGCGATGCGGGCAGGATCTCGCCTTGCAGCCCCGGCGGCGCCTCCTTATATACCCGCCGACGCGGGAAATACCCGCCAATCCTAGGGGATCAGGCTCCCGGTCCCGCCTCGGTCGGGGCGAGACGGGGAACCTCTGGCCGGAGCGCCTTCGGGGCTCGGTGATCTCGCCGAAAAAGGGGACCTACGACATGGCAAAAGTCATCGGCATCGACCTCGGAACCACCAATTCCTGCGTCGCCATCATGGAAGGCGCGACGCCCAAGGTGATCGAGAACGCGGAAGGCGCGCGCACCACGCCCTCCATCGTCGCATTCACGGACGAAGGCGAGCGCCTCGTCGGCCAGCCGGCCAAGCGCCAGGCGGTCACGAATCCCGAGCGCACCTTCTTCGCCATCAAGCGCCTCATCGGTCGCACCTATGACGATCCGATGACCCAGAAGGACAAGGGCCTCGTGCCCTACACCATTTCGCGCGCCGGCAACGGCGACGCCTGGGTCGAGGCCGACGGCAAGACCTACTCGCCCTCGCAGATTTCCGCCTTCATCCTGCAGAAGATGAAGGAAACCGCCGAGGCCTTCATCGGCCAGCCGGTCACGCAGGCGGTCATCACGGTTCCGGCCTACTTCAACGACGCCCAGCGCCAGGCCACCAAGGACGCCGGCAAAATCGCCGGCCTCGAGGTGCTGCGCATCATCAACGAGCCCACCGCGGCGGCGCTCGCCTATGGCCTCGACAAGAAGAAGACCGGCGTGGTCGCCGTGTACGACCTTGGCGGCGGCACCTTCGACGTGTCGATCCTGGAGATCGGCGACGGCGTGTTCGAGGTGAAGTCCACCAACGGCGACACCTTCCTGGGCGGCGAAGACTTCGACATGCGCCTTGTGGAATACCTCGCCGAGGAGTTCCGCAAGGAGTCGGGCATCGACCTCAAGAAGGACAAGCTCGCCCTGCAGCGCCTGAAGGAGGCGGCCGAGAAGGCCAAGATCGAGCTCTCCTCCGCGAGCCAGACCGAGATCAACCTGCCCTACATCACGGCTGACGCGAGCGGCCCGAAGCACCTGACGTTGAAGCTCACCCGCGCCAAGTTCGAGGCGCTGGTGGACGATCTCGTCCAGCGCACGATCGAGCCCTGCCGCAAGGCGCTCAAGGACGCCGGCGTGACGGCGGCCGAGATCGACGAGGTCATCCTCGTCGGTGGCCAGTCGCGCATGCCGAAAGTCCAGGAGGCCGTAAAGCAGTTCTTCGGCAAGGAGCCCCACAAGGGCGTCAACCCGGACGAGGTCGTGGCCATCGGCGCGGCCGTCCAGGCGGGCGTTCTGCAGGGCGACGTCAAGGACGTGCTGCTGCTCGACGTGACCCCGCTGTCGCTGGGCATCGAGACGCTGGGCGGCGTGTTCACCCGGCTGATCGACCGCAACACCACGATCCCGACCAAGAAGAGCCAGGTCTTCTCCACCGCCGAGGACAACCAGACGGCCGTGACCATCCGGGTGTTCCAGGGTGAGCGCGAGATGGCGGCGGACAACAAGCTGCTTGGTCAGTTCGACCTCGTCGGCCTGCCGCCGGCGCCGCGCGGCGTGCCACAGGTCGAGGTGACCTTCGACATCGACGCCAACGGCATCGTCAACGTGTCGGCGAAGGACAAGGCCACCGGCAAGGAGCAGCAGATCCGCATCCAGGCCTCGGGCGGTCTCAGCGAGACCGACATCGAGAAGATGGTGAAGGACGCCGAGGCGCACGCCGCGGACGACAAGAAGCGGCGCGAGCTGGTCGAGACCCGCAACCAGGCCGAAAGCCTGATCCACCAGACCGAGAAGTCGGTCGCGGATCTCGGCGACAAGGCTGCGGCGGCCGATAAGTCGGCCATCGAGGGCGCGATCGCGGCTCTGAAGACCGAGATCGCCAGCGAGAACGTCGAGGCCATCAAGGCCAAGACCAACGACCTGATGCAGCTCTCCATGAAGCTCGGCGAGGCCATGTACGCCGCCGAGCAGGGCCGCGCGGAAGCTGACGCCGAAGCCGACGCCAAGAAGGACGACGTCATTGACGCGGACTTCCGCGAAGTCGGCGACGACGATAAGAAGAAGCGGGCTTGATGTGATCATGGCGGCCGGCCGAGCGCCGGCCGCCGATCGCATGGAGGGCGACATGCGACCGTCTGCTGCGCTGGCTTCCAACCGCGACGCTGTGATCAGCACGGTATCGCGGTACCCCGTGTCCAACCTCCGAGTCTTCGGATCGGTGGCCCGTGGGGACGACGACGAAAACAGCGACGTCGACATCCTGATCGACCCCTTGCCTGGCCTGACCCTGTTTAAGATCTGCGGGCTGGAAGCCGAGCTGGAGCGCCTGCTAGGTAAGAAGGTGGATCTCGTCATCGCCGAGGAATTGCACCGCCGCATCAAAGGACGGGTGCTTTCGGAGGCGAAGCCTCTATGAGAGGCGGCGATCCGGGCCTCTACATCGAGCTCATGGCCAACGCGGCTCGTGACGCGATCATTTTCGTCGAAGGCCTCTCCGAGCAAGATTTTCTCGCTGACAAGAAGACGCAGCACGCAGTTGCGATGTGCCTGATCGTGATTGGCGAGAACACGAAGCGCTTGATCGCCGCGGCTCCTGATGCAATGCGGGGCCATGACGACATTCAGTGGATCAACATGGCCCGAATGCGCGACAGAATCGCTCACGGCTATGAAGGTCTGCACATGGGCGTGATTTGGGAGACGGTGCGTGACGACCTTCCGCCGCTGATCGAATCGCTCGAAACTATGTTGCTGGCCTACCCTGACCCCGAAACTTCAACGCCTGACCGAGCATAGCCGCATCCATGGCCAAGACAGACTACTACGAACTGCTCGAGGTCAGCCGCACCGCGACCGAGACGGAGCTGAAATCCGCGTTTCGCAAGCTCGCGATGAAGCATCACCCGGACAAGAACCCGGGCGACAAGCAGGCCGAGGCGAAGTTTAAGGAGCTCAACGAGGCCTATCAGGTGCTCTCGGACGGGCAGAAGCGCGCCGCCTATGATCGGTTCGGCCATGCGGCCTTCGAGAATGGCGGCGGTGGCGGCCCGGGCTTCGGCAACGACTTCGCGTCCTCGATGGCGGACATCTTCGAGGACCTGTTCGGAGACTTCTCCAACCGGAGCGGCCGCCAGCAGCCCAACGGGCGCGAGCGCGGGTCGGACCTGCGCTACAATCTCGAGATCACCCTCGAGGAGGCCTATGCGGGCAAGACCGCGACCCTGAAGGTGCCGACCTCGATCGCCTGCGAGGCCTGCTCGGGCACCGGCGCGAAGCCCGGCTCCAAGGCCAAGCAGTGCCCCACCTGCGGCGGCTATGGCCGCGTGCGGGCGAGCCAGGGCTTCTTCTCCATCGAGCGCACCTGCCCGAATTGCCAGGGCCGCGGCGAGGTCATCGAGGATCCCTGTCGGTCCTGCAACGGCGCGGGCCGCGTCACGCGCGAGCGCACGCTCTCGGTGAACATCCCGGCCGGCGTCGAGGACGGCACCCGCATCCGGCTCGCCAACGAGGGCGAGGCGGGGCTGCGCGGCGGCCCCAACGGCGACCTCTACATCTTCCTGTCGCTCAAGGCGCACCCCTTCCTGCAGCGCGACGGCGCGGACCTGTTCTGCCGCGTGCCCGTCAGCATGGTGACGGCTGCGCTCGGCGGCGAGATCAGCGTTCCGGTGCTGGACGGCGAGGAATGCAGCGTCAAGGTTCCGGAAGGAACGCAGACCGGCAAGCAGATCCGCATCCGCAGCCGCGGCATGCCGATCCTGCGCTCGCGCGACCATGGCGACCTTTACATTCAGGTCGTCGTCGAGACGCCGCAGAAGCTCAGCGGCCGCCAGCGCGAGCTGCTGCTTGAATTCGAGCGCGAGAGCTCCAAGGACACCCAGCCCGAGAGCGCCAGCTTCTTCGCCAAGGTGCGCGACTTCTTCGGCGGCGCCGCCGAATAGGCGGACGCCTGCCGCCGGCGGGGCGTCTTTCCGCAACCCAGGCGCGTTGACCCCATGACCGCTCGGCTCTAGCCTTGCGGTTCTGCGCACAGGGAGCCAGTTGCGTTGCAGCCCGAGCCCCGCCGCCACCAGCGCGGCGCCAGCCCCGAGAGGAAGCCCAAGCTGAAGGAGCCGCTCGCCCGGCGCCTGCAGGATGAAGCGCGTTTTCTCAGGAGCTGGCTCGACAATCCCCTCCAGGCCGGGGCCATAGCGCCCTCCGGCCCGGCGCTGGCGCGCGCCATGGCGGCGCTGGTGGATGTCTCCCGTCCCGGCCCTGTGATCGAGCTCGGCCCCGGCACCGGTCCGGTCACGCAGGCGCTGATCGAGCGCGGCGTGGCGGAGGATCGCCTCGTGCTCGTCGAGTTCGACCCCGATTTCTGCGCGCTGCTCCGCCAGCGCTTCCCGCGCGCCACCGTGGTGCAGGGCGACGCCTACGCGATCGACCGCACTTTGGCCGGACGCCTGCGGGCGCCGGCCGCCGCCGTGGTGTCCAGCCTGCCGCTGCTCACACGTCCGGAGGAAGAGCGCGCCCGCCTGCTCGTGCAGGCCTTCGGGCTGATGGCCCCGGACGCGCCATTCATCCAGTTCACCTACGGGTTGACGTCGCCGGTTCCGCGCGGCCCGGGCGTGGCCGCCGAGGCTTCGGCCCCGGTCTGGCTCAACATTCCGCCGGCGCGTGTCTGGGCCTACCGCCGCGCGGACGGCGCGCCGGTTTTCGAGACAAAGCGGCGCTCGCGCGCCGAAGCGGCGTTTGTCCGGCGCCTCAAGTCCGGCACCGGCCGCGTCCGCGACGAACTTCTGGACGGAGCGGACCGGGTTCGGCACGCCTGGGACGAGCAGGCCGATCGCGTGATGCGCGACGAGCGCGTGCGGCCCACGCTGGAGTTCCTGCGCCGCATCAACGCGCACATGGAGGGGCCCGACGCGCATGTGGCCGCGGACGCGCAATTGCGGGCCCTGCGCAAGGCGCGCCCCACGCGGCGCGGATAGCCCGCGTGGCGACGGTCTACTACGTCACCCACCCGCAGATCCGGATGGATCCCGCCGTTCCGGTTCCGCGGTGGTCCCTGTCTGACCTCGGCCGCGCCCGCATCGAGGCTGCCGCCGGAGCGCCTTGGGTCGCGGGGCTCGCAGCCGTCGCATCATCTGATGAAGCCAAGGCGATTGAGACTGCCTGCGTGCTCGCGCGCGCCACCGGCGCAGCGCTGCTGGTTCGTCCCAATCTTCACGAAAACGACCGCAGCGCGACGGGCTTTCTGCCGCCGCCCGAATTCGAGGCCGTCGCCGACCAGTTCTTCGCCCGACCGGACGAGAGCGTCCGCGGCTGGGAGCGCGCCTTCGACGCCCAGTCCCGGGTCGTCGCGGCCGTCCGCGCCGCCCTGGCGGAGGCCCCGCCCGGGGACCTGGCCTTTGCCGGTCATGGCGGCGTCGGCACGCTGCTGTGTTGTGCGCTGAGCGGCTCGGAGATCGACCGGCGCTTCGATCAGCCGGCCGGGGGCGGAAACGTCTTCGCCTTTGACAGGGCCACGTTGCGCGTGCTCCACCGCTGGCGCCCCCTCGAGGACGCCAGAATCGGAGAGCCCGAATGACCGGAGCAGCCCACCCGCGCGACCGCATGATCGTCGCTCTCGACCTCCCCGGCGTGGCCGAGGCGCAGGCCATGACCGAGCGGCTCGGCGATTCCGTGAGCTTCTACAAGGTCGGCCTCGAGCTGATCTATGCGGGCGGCCTCGACTTCGCCAAGCGCCTGATCGGGGACGGCAAGAAGGTCTTCCTCGACCTCAAGTTCCACGACATCCCCAACACGGTCTCGCGCGCCGCCGAGCAGGTCGCCAGGCTCGGCGCGACCTACCTCACCGTGCACGCCTATCCGCAAACCATGAAGGCCGCCGTTGCGGCGACGGAGGGCTCCGGCCTGACGCTGCTGGCCGTCACGGTGATGACCTCCTACGACGACGCCGATCTTCAGGCCGCCGGCTACGGCATGACCGTGAAGGACCTGGTGGCGCGTCGCGCCCGGCAGGCCCGGGAGGCCGGCGTCGGCGGGCTGATCCTGTCGCCCGAGGAACTCGCCGCCACGCGCGCGCTGCTCGGCCCCGGCATGCGCCTCGTGACCCCCGGCATCCGCCCCGCCGGCGCGGCCCTTGGCGACCAGAAGCGCGCCGCCACGCCCGGCTCCGCCATCGCGGCCGGAGCCGACGCGCTCGTGATCGGCCGGCCGATCACGCAGGCGCAAGACCCGCGCGCCGCGGCCGAGGCCATTACGGCCGAGATCGCCGCCGCGCTGGGGTGAGGCGGCCCACCCGTACTTCGCCGCACCACGCTCCGCCGTCATCCCCGGCGACCCGCGCAGCGGGTCGGGAAGGGGATCCAGGGGTGAGCGCGGCTGCCCTGGATCCCCTTCCCCTCCGCGGCTGCGCCGCTCCGGCCGGGGATGACGGCGGAGATGTGCGTTCGATTTAGCCGTCCACCACCTCGCGGCTGCGATAGGACAGCGCTTCGGCGATGTGGAGCCGGCCAACCTTGTCGGCCTCGTCGAGGTCGGCGAGCGTGCGGGCGAGCTTCAGCACGCGGTGGAAGCCGCGGGCCGTGAGCCGCATGGCTTCGGCGGCTTCGCGCAGGATCTTGAGCCCGGCGGCGTCCGGCTGGGCGATGTCGTTCACCAGCCCGGCCGGGCAGGCCGCATTGGTGGACGTGGGCGCCCCGAGCGCGGCGTAGCGCCTGAGCTGGATCTCGCGTGCAGGCGCCACCCGGATGGCGACCTCGGCGGAGCCTTCGGCCGGGGAGGGGAGCATGAGGTCTGCGGCGCTCACGGCCGGAACGTCGATCTGCAGTTCGATGCGGTCCAGCAGCGGGCCGGACAGGCGCGACTGGTATTGCGCCATGCACCTGGCGTTGGGCGCGCGCTTGCAGGCGTAGCCTGGCTCCGTGGCGTGCCCGCACCGGCAGGGGTTCATGGCCGCCACGAGCTGGAAGCGCGCCGGGTAGACCACGCGCCGGTTGGCGCGCGAGATCGCGACCTCGCCGGTTTCCAGCGGCTGGCGCAGGCTGTCCAGCGCCTGCGGAAGAAACTCGGGCAACTCGTCCAGAAACAGCACGCCATGATGGGCTAGCGAAATCTCGCCCGGCTTGGCGTTGATGCCGCCGCCCACCAGCGCCGCCATGGAGGCCGAGTGATGCGGCGCGCGGAACGGCCGGCGATCCGTCAGCGCCCCGCCCGCCAGCAGGCCGCCGACGGAATGCACCATCGAGACTTCCAGCAACTCGCGCGGCAGCAACGGCGGCAGGATCGAGGGCAGGCGAGCCGCCAGCATGGACTTGCCGCTGCCGGGCGGCCCGCACATCAGGAGATTGTGCCCCCCGGCGGCCGCCACCTCCAGCGCCCGCTTGGCGCTTTCCTGGCCCTTGATGTCGCGCAGGTCCGGGATCGACGCGCCGGGCTGGCGCACCGCCGGCATGGGCGGCGACAGCACCTGCACGCCGCGGAAATGGTTGGCGAGCTGGATCAGCGAGCGCGGCGCCAGGATCGTCATGTCGCCCGACGCCCAGGCGGCCTCCGGCCCGCACTCCGCCGGGCAGATGAGCCCCATGTCGCGCTCGTTCGCCGCCATGGCGGCCGGCAGAACGCCCGCGACCGGCGTGATCGCGCCGTCCAGCGCCAGTTCGCCCAGCACCGTGAAGCCGTCCAGCGCGTCCGACGGAATGGCCCCGATGGCGGCCATCACGGCCAGCGCCACCGGCAGGTCGTAGTGGCTGCCTTCCTTGGGCATGTCGGCGGGCGCGAGATTGACGGTGATGCGCTTGGACGGCAGCGACAGGCCGGACGCCACCAGGGCCGAGCGCACCCGCTCGCGCGACTCGCCGACCGCCTTGTCGGGCAGGCCTACGATGGTGAAGACGACGCTGCCGGGCATGATCTGCACCTGCACGTCCACGGGCCTCGCCTCGATGCCCTCGAACGACACGGTGGAGACGCGGGTCACCATGGGCGGGCGACCAGGCCGGCGACGCAAAACGCGTTGATCATGAAAACCATGCCGCAACAGGGCTGAAACAGGGTCAGCCTAGCCCATCGGTCGTGCGCCACAACCGACCGGCGCGTGCGCGAGGTTGTGAAACGCATGCCGGTTTGACGCCGGCGCGGGAACGCCGGAAAAGCAGGTTGTTTGCTTTTGTCGGTTATCGTGGGCCGTTCCGCTCGCCAGGGCCGAACGCTCCGCCTCTGGATTTCGCCTCATGGTCGCTCCGCGCAGCAATCCCGCCCGCCCGTCGCCGGTGTTCGACCGGGCCGAACTGAAGACCGCGCTGGACGGCGCGCTTCAGGCCGCCGGGCAGGACGCCGCCGCCCGCCGCGCCGCCGTGGTGGGCGTGTTGCGCAAGGCGCTGGACGAGGGGCGCGAAAAAGCCCGCGCGCTGCTCGACGTCGAGCGCAACGGCCACGCCTGCGCGCGGCGGCTATCCGACCTGATGGACGCCATGGTGGCTGCCCTGCACGACATCGCCGTGCGGGTGCTCTACCCGGTGCAGAACCCGTCCACCTCCGAGCGCCTCGCCGTGGTGGCGGTCGGCGGCTACGGCCGCGCCACGCTGGCGCCGGGCTCGGACGTCGATCTCCTGTTTCTGCTGCCCTACAAGACCACGCCCTGGTCCGAGAGCGTGGTGGAGAGCATCCTCTACGCGCTCTGGGACCTGAAGCTGAAGGTTGGCCATTCCACCCGCAGCCTCGACGAGTGCATCCGCGAGGCGCATGGCGACTACACGATCCGCACCGCGCTGCTGGAGGCGCGGCTGATCCTCGGCGACAAGGCGCTCTTCACGGAGTTCGAGGGCCGCTACGACCGCGAGGTCGTGCAGGGCACGGCCTCCCAGTTCGTCAGCGAAAAGCTCGCCGAGCGCGAGCGCCGGGTGAACCGGGCCGGGCAGTCGCGCTACCTCGTGGAGCCCAACGTCAAGGACGGCAAGGGCGGCCTGCGCGACCTCAACACGTTGTTCTGGATCGCCAAATACGTCTACCGCGTGCGCCGCACCGCCGACCTCGTCGAGGCCGGGCTGTTTTCGCAGGAGGAGGCGGACCTGTTTCGCCGCTGCGACGAGTTCCTCTGGCGCGTGCGCTGCCAGATGCACTACGTCACCGGCCGCGCCGAGGAGCGGCTCACCTTCGACCTGCAACGCCAGATCGCCGAGAAGCTCGGCTACGCGACGCATGGCGGCATGTCGTCGGTGGAGCGCTTCATGAAGCGCTACTTCCTGGTCGCCAAGGATGTCGGCGACCTCACCGCCATCGTGTGCGCGGCGCTGGAAGCGCGCCACGCCAAGCCGCGCGCCATGCTGGACCGCCTCGTCGGCCGCTTCCGCCGCAGCGGCCGGGCGATCTCGGAAAGCAAGGATTTCGTGGTCGATAACGACCGGCTCAGCATCGCGCGGCCGGACGTGTTCGAGCGCGACCCGGTCAACCTCATCCGGCTGTTCTGGATCGCCGACAAGCTCAACCGCGCCATTCACCCGGACGCCGCCCGGCTGGTGACGCGCTCGCTGAAGCTGATCGGCCCGGCCCTGCGCAACACTCCGGAGGCGAACCGGCTGTTCATCGAGGTCCTGACCTCCACCAACGCGCCCGAGGTGGTGCTGCGCCGCATGAACGAGGCCGGCGTGCTCGGCCGCTTCGTGCCCGAGTTCGGCCGCGTCGTCGCGATGATGCAGTTCAACATGTACCACCACTACACGGTGGACGAGCACCTCATCCGCTCGATCGGCATTCTGGCAGACATCGAGAACGGCCGCCTGAAGGACGAGCTTCCGGTCGCCAACGAGATCCTGCCGACCATCCGCAACCGCACGATCCTGGCGGTGGCGCTGTTCATCCACGACATCGCCAAGGGCCGGCCCGAGGACCACTCGATCGCGGGCGCGCGCATCGCCCGCAAGCTCTGCCCGCGTCTGGGGCTGACGGACGCCGAGACCGACACGGTGGCCTGGCTGGTGGAGCAGCATCTCACCATGTCGACGGTGGCGCAGAGCCGCGACTTGTCGGATCCCAAGACCATCCAGACCTTCGCGGCGATCGTGCAGACGCTGGAGCGCCTGCGCATGCTGCTGGTGCTCACCGTCTGCGACATCAAGGCGGTGGGGCCGGGCGTCTGGAACGGCTGGAAGGGCCAGCTCCTGCGCACGCTCTACTGGGAGACCGAGATCGTGCTGGCCGGCGGCCACTCGCAGATCGAACGCGGCCAGCGCGTGCGCCAGGCCCAGGAGGAGCTCCGCCGGGCCTTGCCGACCTGGCCGGACGCCGAGGTCGACGCCTATCTGACGCGGCATTACCCGGCCTACTGGCTCAAGGTCGACGTGCCCCGCAAGGTGCAGCACGCGCTGCTGCTGCGCAGCGCCGAGCGCGAGCTGCGTTCGCTCGCCACCGAGGTCGCGACCGACAGCTTCCGCGGCGTCACCGAGCTCACCGTCACGGCGCAGGACCATCCGCGCCTGCTCGCCATCATCACGGGCGCCTGCGCGGCGGCCGGCGCCAACATCGTGGACGCGCAGATCTTCACCACCACGGACGGCATGGCGCTGGACACCATCTTCGTCTCGCGCGCCTTCGACATGGACGAGGACGAGCTGCGCCGCGGCGCCCGCGTGGCCCAGCACATCGAGAAGGCCCTGAAGGGCGAGATCAAGATCGCCGAGGCGGTGGCGGCGCGCGGCCCGGACCGCAGCTCGGCCTCCAAGGCCTTCACGGTGCCGCCGCAGATCATGATCGACAATGCGCTCTCCACGCGCCACACCGTGATCGAGGTTTCCGGGCTGGACCGGCCGGGCCTGCTCTACGAGCTCACGACGGCTCTGGGCAGGCTGAACCTCAACATCGCATCGGCCCACATCGCGACCTTCGGCGAGAAAGCCGTGGACGTGTTCTACGTCACCGACCTGACGGGCTCCAAGATCGTGAACCCGGCCAAGCAGGGCTCCATCCGCCGCCACCTCATGGACGTGCTGCAAGCCCGCGACCCCAACCGCGACCGCGAACCCAAGCTGCGCGTGGCCGCCGGCGGCAAGTAGCCGCCCTGTCGCAACCGCCCCGCCGTCATTGCTTCGCTGCGCTCGCAATGACGGGAGGGTGACACAGCCGTCCCGGCCTCCTCGCCGTCATCCCCGGCGACCTGCGCAGCAGGTCGGGAAGGGGATCCAGGGCCACCGGCCGGATGTTGCGCCCAGTCCCCTGGATCCCCTTCCCGGCGCTGCGCGCCGCCGGGGATGACGTGAGGATTTCGCGGCTTTCCAGTCCCTCGCCGTCATTGCGAGCCAGAGGCGAAGCAATCCAGTCTAAATGGTCGGCGTTAGACTGGATTGCTTCGCTCCGCTCGCAATGACGGCGTGGGTGCCCCGACAGTGAGTTCAAGGCCCGGCCGGCCGGCCGGCCCTAGCCCGCGTCTTCCGCCAGCGTATGCGCCACGATCGCGTTGGCGTGGCCGTGGCCCATGCCGTGCTCGGTTTTCAGGAAGGCCACGAGCTCCATGTGCTTGGCCGGAGCCCGCTGCCGGACGAGCGCCTTCCAGTGCGCGATCGGCTTCCCATACGTCTTCTCGATCGACGGGAAGTAGGAGGCCGGGCCTTTCACTGTGTCCGCCATGGATTCGAACTCCGCCGCGATCAGCCGCCGTACAGGCCCTTGTACTGCTCTCGCAGCACGTTCTTCTGCACCTTGCCCATGGTGTTGCGCGGCAGGTCGTCGACGATCATCACGCGCTTGGGCTGCTTGAACTTGGCGAGCCGCCCGTCGAGCCGCGCGACAACGTCCTTCTCGGTCAGCGCGGAGCCTTTCGGCACGACGACCACGGCCGTGACGCCTTCGCCGAAGTCGGGATGCGGCACGCCGATCACGGCGCTCTCCACCACGCCCGGGATGGCGTCGATCTCGGTCTCGACCTCCTTGGGATAGACGTTGTAGCCGCCCGTGATCACGAGGTCCTTGCCGCGGCCGACGATGTGCACGTAGCCGCGCTCGTCGATCTTGCCGAGGTCGCCCGTGATGAAGAAGCCGTCCGCCTTGAACTCGGCGGCGGTCTTTTCCGGCATGCGCCAGTAGCCCTTGAAGACGTTGGGGCCCTTCACCTCGATCATGCCGACGTCGCCGTCAGGGAGGCGGGCGCCCGTCTCGGGGTCCACCACGCGCAGCTCCACGCCGGGCAGCGGGAAGCCGACAGTGCCGGGCGCCCGGTCGCCCTCATAGGGATTGGAGGTGTTCATGTTGGTTTCCGTCATCCCGTAGCGTTCCAGGATGGCGTGGCCGGTGCGCTCGCTCCAGGCGCGGTGGGTGTCGGCCAGCAGCGGGGCCGAGCCGGACACGAAGAGGCGGATATGGGACGTCGTCTCGCGGTCGAGGCGGGGCTCCTGCAGCAGGCGGACATAGAAGGTCGGCACGCCCATCATGCAGGTGGCGCGCGGCATGAGGCGCATCATCTCGTCGGCGTCGAGCTTGGGCAAAAACAGCATCGAGGCGTTGGCCATTAGGATGGTGTTCGTGGCCACGAACAGGCCATGCGTATGGAAGATCGGCAGCGCGTGGAGCAGCACGTCATCTGCCGTGAAGCGCCAGAAGTCCTTCAGCGTGAGCGCGTTTGAGGCCAGGTTCCAGTGGCTCAGCATCGCCCCCTTGGACCGGCCGGTGGTGCCCGACGTGTAGAGGATCGCGGCGAGATCGTCCTTGGCGCGCTCCACGTCCGGGAAGTCGGCAGGCTGGCCGGCGGCCAGCTCCATCAGGGAGCCGTCGCCGCCGGTTCCCAGCGTCTCGGTCGCGCCCACGCCCAGCCGCGCGGCGAGTTCGCCGACGGCCGCGCCCGTCTTGGGGGACGCCACCACCACGCGGGGCTCGGCGTCGCCGATGAAATATTCGAGCTCGGTCAGCGTATAGGCGGTGTTCAGCGGCAGGTAGATCGCGCCGACCCGCAGGCAGGCGAGAAACAGCATGATCGCCTCGGGGCTCTTCTCGACCTGCACGGCTACCCGGTCGCCGACCTCCACGCCCCGCGCCTTCAGGGCGTGCGCGAGCCGGGCCGAGAGGGCCAGCATGTCCCCATAGGTGAAGCGTCGCCCGTCATTCGTCTCGATGAAGAGCTTCTGCGGGTCGGTGACGCGCTCGCGCACCAGCGCGAAAAGGTTGTCGGACATGGGTTTTCTCTTGCTCTGGTTCTCGCCGGCTACCTCGCGCCCCTCATCCTGAGGAGCGGCGCGTCAGCGCTGCGTCTCGAAGGACGAGGGTTCCAGCGCGCGCCGCCGGTCCCGCATCCTGGATCCCTCGTCCTTCGAGACGCGATGCCATGCATCGCTCCTCAGGATGAGGGCGTTGAGGGTTGCCCCGCTATTGCAGCGGCACGACCTCGCGGCTGGGCAGATCGCTCCGGAGCGCGTTGCGGACGCCGGAGGCCGCCGCGACGCGGCCCTTGTTGACGAAGGCCTCGTGATTTTTCTCGATGTCGTCGAGGTCGTAGAGGTAGTTCACCATCAGGCCGTGCGCCTGCTTCAGGCCCTTGGCGGAGACGTCGCCGAGCCAGTTCAGCCGCTCCAGCCGCGCGCCGTTGCCGAGGTGGAAGCGCGCCACGGGGTCCACCGGGCGCCCGCCCGGCGTCTTGGCGCGGAGATAGTAGTAGGCGGCCGCCTCCATCAGCACGCGGCGTACGGCCGGCAGGCGTTGGGCGTCCTGCGTCCAGCCCTGCGCGTCGAGCGCGTCGAGAACGCCCTTGTCCTCGTCCGTGAGCGCCTGCGAGGCTTCGTTGCGGCGCTCGCGCGCCAGCCAGCTCGCGAAGGTCGGAGCCGGCGAAAGCGTGACGAAATTCTTCAGGGCCGGAAGCTGGCGCGCCAGTTCCTCCACAACCTGCTTGATCAGGAAATTGCCGAACGAGATGCCGCGCAGCCCCTCCTGGCAGTTCGAGATCGAGTAGAACACCGCCGTCGTGGCCTGCCGCGGGTCGATCACGCTCCGGTCCTCGGCCAGCAGCGGCCCGATGCCGGCCGGGATCTCGGCCGTCAGCGCCACCTCGACGAAGATCAGCGGCTCGTCGACGATCTGTGGGTGAAAGAACGCGAAGCAGCGACGGTCGGCCGGCTGCAGGCGCCGGCGCAGGTCATCCCAACTCTCGATGGCGTGGACGGCCTCGTAGCGGATGATCTTTTCCAGGATGTTGGCCGGCGTCGACCAGTCGATCGGCCGCAGCACCAGGAAGCCGCGGTTGAACCAGGACGAGAACAGGTGCTGGAAATCTGCGTCCAGCGCCTCCAGCTCGGGCATGTCGGCCTGGTGCCGGAACAGCTCCTCGCGCATGCGCACCAGCCGCAGCGTGCCGCCGGGCGAGAGGTTCAGCCGGCGGATCAGCTCCTGCCGGCGGGGCTCCGCGGCCTTGTGCAGGTCCAGCAGCGTGCGGTGGTCGGGCTTCTCGCGATAGGCCGCGATGGC
The DNA here is from genome assembly GCF_056400925.1 of Alsobacter sp. P4_H11. Taxonomy (NCBI): domain Bacteria; kingdom Pseudomonadati; phylum Pseudomonadota; class Alphaproteobacteria; order Hyphomicrobiales; family Alsobacteraceae; genus Alsobacter; species Alsobacter sp. P4_H11. Next base: position 146,291 of record NZ_JBFUKI010000002.1, on the reverse strand, counting down.
CTTTTCGAGCGCGGCGGGCTCCGCGCCGAAGCGCTGCACCAGCTCGCGCAGGAAGGTCGCCTTGGCGGCGTCGTCCAGCGCGTCGTAGCGATCCAGGATCTCGCGCGCCAGCGCCACCCCGGAGGCTTCGCCGCGGCTGGACAGGAGGTCGCCGCACAGCCCCGCCAAGTCCTTGGCGGTGCCGCCGCGCCCGCTCATGATCATCGAGCGGCCACGATCTGCGATGCTCTGCAGCAGATCGCTGAAGAACGAGATGTTCACGGCGTTGCGCCACCCGGCCGCCGCCGCGACGGCGGGGGCATCGGCGGTGGGTTGCGGCTCGGCGTTGGTCATGCGCGCGCTCCGGTCACTTTCCGGCCCCTGGCGGTCCCATCACAAGGTCCGGCAGGAAGGTCGAGATTTGCGGGAACAGGCAGAGCAGCAGCACCGCCACGGCCATCAGGATCACGAAGGGAAGCGTCCCCATGATGACGTCCCGCAGCGGGATGTCGGGGGCGATGTTCTTGATCACGAAGATGTTGAGTCCCACCGGCGGGTGGATCAACCCCATCTCCATCACGATGGTCATCACCACGCCGAACCAGATCAGGTCGAAGCCGGCCGCTTTCAAGGGCGGCAGGATGATCGGGGCCGTCATCAGGATGATTGACACCGGCGGCAGGAAAAAGCCGAGCACGATCACCATGCCGAGGATCACGAGCAGCAGCAGCCACTTCGAGAGGCCCAGCGCCACGATCCACTGAGCCGTGGACTGGCTGATATGGAGGTAGCTCATCACGTAGGCGTAGAGCAGCGACATGCCGATGATCAGCATCAGCATCGTGCTTTCCCGCAGCGTGGCGTGCAGGATCGGCGAGAGCTCGGCGGGCTTCCGCACGCCGTAGATCGCCGCGATGAGCCCGAGCGCCATCACGCCGCCGAGCCCGGCCGTCTCGGACGGCGTCGCGAAGCCGCCATAGAGCGCGATCATCACGCCTGTGAGCAGCAGCACGAAGGGCAGCACGCGCGGCAGCAGCGAGAGCTTGTCGCGCGTCGACAGCGTGTCTTCCTCGAGAATCGGCGACAACGGGCCGCCGGCCTCGTACACTCGCTTGGCGAGCGCGTATTCCTGCCGGAAGCGGATGCCCGCGTAGAGGGCGAACAGGCCGACCAGCAGGAAGCCCGGCCCGATGCCGGCCAGAAACAGCCGGCCCAGGGACTGCTCGGCCGCGACCGCGTAGAGGATCATCGTGATCGAGGGCGGCAGCAGGATGCCAAGCGTGCCGCCGGCCGCGATGATGCCGGCAGCGAAGCCGCCCGAATAGCCGCGCCGCCGCATCTCCGGGATGCCGGCCGAGCCGATGGCCGAGCATGTCGCCGGCGAGGAGCCCGCCATGGCGGCGAACAGCGCGCACGCGAACACGTTGGCGATGCCGAGGCCGCCCGGGATCCGGTGCAGCCAGGCGTGCATGGCCGAGTAGAGATCCTGCCCGGCCCGGGACCGGCCGATGGCCGCGCCCTTCAGGATGAACAGCGGAATGGCTAGAAGCGTGATCGAGGACATTTCCTCGTAGACGTTCTGCGTCACCGTATCCAGCGACGCGCCCGGCATGAAGAACGCCATGAACAGGATCGCGACCGCGCCGAGCGCGAAGGCGATCGGCATGCCGGAAAACATCGCCCCGAGCGTCGCGCCCGCATACAGGAAGCCAATGGCGGCGGCGCTCACGCGTGATTCCTCCGGTCCAGCGCAACCGCGATCTGGATCATGATCTGCAGGGTCAGGAGCGTCATCCCGATCGCCATCACCGAATATGGGATCCAGAGCGGCGGCCCCCAGGTCGAGGACGAATGCTGGTCATCCACCCAGGCCTCGTGCAGCAGCGTGAAGCTCTTCCACGAGAAGAAGGCGCAGAACGCCGCGGACGCGATGTCGGTGAACAGCATGCGCCAGCGGTTCGCACGCGGCGACATGATGGACGCGAAGGCCTCGATGCCCACATGCCCGCGCCGCGCCTGCACGGCCGCGCCGCTCATGAAGGTGGCGCCGACCAGCAGGAACACGGCCGTTTCGTCCTGCCAGTCGGTCGGGATCTTCAGGAAGTAGCGCACCACCACGCTGTAGGAGAGCACCAGCGCGGCCGCGACCAGCGCGATCCCGCCGAGCCCCATCACGAGCCGGTTGACGAGGTTCATCGCCCTGACGAGCACGCCGACAGGCCCCGGCACGACCGGGACCTCGACGGGTGCGGAGATTTCAGGCGCCCCGTGGCTCACGCAACGCCCTCGGCGAGCTTCAGCAACTCGGCGCAGGAGGCGTTGCGCTCGCCGAAGTCCTTCCAGGCGGTCTCGCGCGACAGCTTGCGCCACTGGTCGAGCGTCGCGTCGTCCAGCGTCTTCACGGTCGCGCCCGCCTTGGCGAACACCTTCTCGACCTCGTCGTCGTCCGCCTTGGCGCCCTGGATGCCGAAGGGCTCCATCTCGGCGCCGACGGCCAGGATGGCGTCCTGCTGGTTCTTGGGCAGCGCGTCGAACAGCGACTTCGACATCAGGAGCGGCTCAAGCATGAACCAGTAGAACTTGCCGCGGCCCGACGTCAGGTTCTTGGCGAGCTCTTCCAGGTGGAACGAGATCAGGCTGGTGGAGGACGTCACCACCGCGTCGCACGCGCCGGTCTGCATGGCGGCGTAGGATTCATTGGACGGGATGTTGAGCGTCGCGGCGCCGGCGGCCTTGAACACCATGTCCATCTCGCGCGAGCCGCCGCGGATCTTGATGCCCTTGGCGTCGGCCGGGCTGAGCATCGGCTGCTTGCTGGCGACGCCGCCCGACTGCCACACCCAGGTGATGATCATCACGCCCTTGTCGGCGAGGATGTCGGAAAGCTTCTTGCCGACCGGCGAGGTCTTCCAGGCGGCGCCCTGCTCGTAGGAGGTCACGAGCCCGGGCATCAGGCCGATATTGGTTTCCACCACCTCGCCGCCCGCGTAGCTCAGCGGGTAGAGCGTCATGTCCAGCGCGCCCTTCCGGATGGCCGAGAACTGCGCGTTGGTCTTCATCAGCGACGAGCCGGGATAGACCTGCGCGGTGAGCTCGCCCTTGGTGCGCTTCTCGATCTCGGCCGCGAACTTGCGGCACATGCGGTCGCGGAAGTCGCCCTGCTCGAGCGTGCCGCCGGGAAATTGGTGGGAGATCTTCAGCGTCTTCTGCTGGGCGAAGCTGCCCGTCGGCAGCGACAGGATGGCGGGGGCGGCGAGGCCCGCGCGCAGCACGGAGCGGCGTGAAATCAGCATGGCGTTTCCTCGACTTTGGCCGCCGTTGCCGACGGTCCGCTTCTGTGGCGATGAGGAATAGCCGTACAGGCTCCTGTACGAAGCGTCAATCATTGTGTATACATGACGGCCAACGCAGGTGCACAAATGACCGACATCCATGCTGCGGCGCCGAACGGCAAGCTCCGCGACCTGATCGAGCAGGCGATCCTGACGGGCGATTTCGGCCCGGGCGAAAAGCTCGAGGAGGTCGCGCTGGCGCAGCGCTTCGGCGTGTCGCGAACGCCCGTCCGCGAGGCGCTGCACCAGCTCTCGGCCGCCGGCCTCGTCGAATCCCGCCCGCGCCGCGGCGCCGTGGTGGCCACCATCACGCCCGAGCGGCTGGTGGAGATGTTCGAGCTCATGGCCGAGCTGGAGGCCTTCGCGGCCAAGCTGGCGGCGCGCCGCCTGACGCCCGAAACGGAGGCCGCCATCGTGGAGGCCCACAAGGCCTGCAAGGCCGCGCTCGCGAAGGGGCCGGACGCCTACTACTACGAGAACGAGCGCTTCCACTTCGCCATCTACGCGGCGAGCCGCAACGGCTTCCTGATCGAGCAGGCCACCGCGCTGCACCGCCGCCTCAAGCCCTACCGCCGCCTGCAGCTGCGCGTCCGCAACCGCGTCGCGGCCTCGTTCGACGAGCACGCCGCCATCGTGGACGCCATCCGGGACGGCAAGGCCAAGAAGGCCGCCACGCTGATCCGCGACCATATCTCGGTGCAGGGCGAGCGCTTCGCCGACCTCATGGCGAGCCTGCCGAGCCTCAAGGCCGGGTAGGCAAGCTCTTGCGCGCCCGGCGCGCGGCTGGTCCACTCGGGCGAAACCACACGAGCGCCCGATGTCCGGACCCAAGCCGCCCGCCTTCGAGACCCTGAGCCTCCATGCCGGGCAGCGCCCCGACCCGGCCACCGGCGCGCGCGCGGTGCCGATCCACCAGACCACGTCCTTCGTGTTCGAAGACGCCGACCACGCCGCCGCGCTGTTCAACCTGGAGCGGCCCGGCCACATCTACAGCCGCATCTCCAACCCCACCGTGGCGGTGCTGGAAGAGCGCCTCGCCGCGCTGGAGGGCGGCGTCGGCGCGGTGTGCACGGCCAGCGGCCAGGCCGCCATGCACCTCGCCATCGCGACGCTGCTGTCAGCCGGCGACCACATCGTGGCCTCCGCGTCGCTCTATGGCGGCACCGTCAACCTGCTCGCCCACACGCTGCCGCGCTTCGGCATCGAGACCACCTTCGTGAAGCCGCGCGACCACGACGCGCTGCGCGCCGCCATCGGGCCGCGCACCCGGCTGGTGATCGGCGAGACGCTCGGCAATCCCGGCCTCGAGGTGCTCGACATCCCGGCCGTCTCGGCGATCGCGCACGCGGCCGGCGTGCCGCTCCTGATCGACAACACCTTCGCGACGCCGTGGCTCTGCCGCCCGATCGAGCTCGGGGCCGACATCGTGATGCACTCGGTCACCAAATGGCTCGGCGGCCACGGGATCGCGATCGGCGGCGTGGTGATCGACGGCGGCCGCTTCGATTGGCTCGCTTCCGGCAAGCATCCGACATTGACCGAGCCTTACGCGGGCTATCACGGGCTCTGCTTCGCCGAGGAGTTCGGCCCCGCGGCCTTCATCATGCGCGCCCGCACCGAGGGCCTGCGCGACTTCGGCGCCTGCCTCAGCCCCACCAACGCCTTCCATCTGCTGCAGGGCGTCGAGACCCTGCCGCTGCGGATGCAGCGCCATGTCGAGAACACCGCCGCCGTGCTGGACTTCCTCGGCCGGCACGAAGGAGTCGCCTGGGTGCTGCATCCCACGCTTGCAACGCACTCCGACCACGCGCTGGCGCAAACGCTCCTGCCGCGCGGCGCAGGCTCCATCGTGAGCTTCGGCGTCAAGGGCGGCCGCTCGGCCGGCCGGCGCTTCATCGAGGCGCTGAAGCTCGCCAGCCACCTCGCCAATGTGGGCGACGCCAAGACGCTGGTGATCCACCCGGCCAGCACTACGCACCAGCAGATGGACGCGGCCCAACTCGCGGCGGCGGGCGTCGGCGAGGACATGATCCGCCTCTCGGTCGGGCTGGAAAACGCCGCCGACCTCATCGGCGACCTCAACCAGGCGCTGCGCGCCTCGCAGCGGGGTTGACCATGCGGATCACGGTCGACAGCGAGCCCGTGTTCGCCGCCACCGGCGGCAAGCCGTTCGATCCGGCGCTGCCCGTTATGGTCTTCATCCACGGCGCCGGCATGGACCACACCGTCTGGGCGCTCCAGACGCGCTGGTTCGCGCATCACGGCCGCGGCGTGCTGGCCGTGGATCTGCCCGGCCACGGCGCCAGCGGCGGCGCGCCGCTGCGCACGGTGGACGCGATGGCGCAGTGGACGCTGCGCCTGCTGGACGCCGCCGGGCTGCGCGAGGCCGCCATCGTCGGCCATTCGATGGGCGGGCTGATCGCGCTGCGCTGCGCCGCGCAGGCCCCGGACTGCGTCCGCGCCATCGGGCTCGTCGGCACGGCCGGCGCGGCGCCGGTCTCGGCCGACTTGCTTAGCGCCGCCGAAGCCAACCAGCGCCGGGCGGTCGACATGGTCGCGGTCTGGAGCATGGGCGCCCGCGCCGCCATGGGCGGCTCGCCGATGCCCGGCCTCTGGATGCTGGGCGACGGAACCGCCCTGCTGGAGCGCGCCGTGCCCGGCGTCCTCCACGCCGATCTCGCGGCCTGCGACGCCTACCGGGACGGCCTCGCCGACGCCGCCCGCGTGCGGTGCCCGGCCATCCTGGCGCTCGGCGAACGGGACATGATGACGCCCGCCAAAGCCGGCCGCGCGCTCGGCGCCGCCATCCCGGGCGCCACGACGATGGTGGTCCCCAAGGCCGGCCACATGCTCATGGCCGAAGCGCCCGACGCCGTGCTGGACGCGCTGAGAACCGTGATGTGACGACGGTGGCGACACCCTCCCGTCATTGCGAGCGCCAGCGAAGCAATCCAGCTAACGCCGGGCATTTAGGCTGGATTGCTTCGCCTCCGGCTCGCAATGACGGGGAGGGGGCTGAAAGGCGGCGGCCATGCCCGCATGCTCACAATTTTTCCGCCGGAGGCGCTGTCGGCGCCGTTCCGGGCGGGGCCGCCTCGGGGCGTTCCTGCGGGGCCAGGCGCCCCTCCTCGGCCTTGTAGTAATATTGCGAGCAGACCAGCCAGCCCTTGATGGGCCGCAGCGGCAGAACGCAGAGCGCCAGCAGCATGGGCAGGGACACCAGCAGGTGGCCCCACCACGGCGGCTGGTAGGCGGAATCGTACCAGAGCGCGAAGCCCAGCACCGGGAAGCTCATCGCGCTCATGGCGAAAAAGGCCGGGCCGTCGGCCGGGTCCGCGAAATCGAAATCCAGCCCGCAATGGTCGCAGCGCGGCGCCAGCTTCAGGAAGCCTGAGAACAGCTTGCCTTTGGCGCAACGCGGACAGCGGCCGCGCAGGCCGGTCAGGACAGGGTTCGGTAGCGCCGCGACGCTGCTCATGGGTTCACTCCGGATCGCGGCGCCTGGCCGGGGCCGGGCGCTGCGGGTTGAATGCCGGGCACGGCGGAGGCGTTCCGCCCGCCATGCGTTGCAGCCGCTATCGCCCGTGCTGCAAATCGGGTTTGTAGCGACAAGCGCAGTGCATGCGCCGATCGGGAGAAACTGTCCATGGCCGCGCTCGCGGTGCTGCTCTTCGCCTATGTGCTGAGCCAATTTTTCCGCGCCTTCCTGGCCATCGTGGCGGCGGATCTCACGCGCGAGCTCGGCCTCGACGCCGCGCAGCTTGGCTCGCTCTCGGCGGTCTGGTTCGCGGCTTTCGCGTTCACGCAATTCCCGGTCGGGATCACGCTGGATCGGTTCGGCCCGCGCGGGACCATCGCGGGCTTCATGCTGCTGGCGGTGGCGGGCGCGGGATGGTTCGCGGCGGCGGGCAGCTACACATCTCTGATCGTCTCCATGGCGCTGATCGGCGCGGGCTGCGCGCCCGTGCTGATGGGCAGCCTTTACTATTACGGTCGCGTCGCCCCGCCCGAGCGCTTCGCCATGATGGCGTCGATCACCATCGGGGTCGGCACCTTCGGCAATCTCCTGGGCGCGACCCCGCTGGCGCTCGCGGTGGCGCGCTTCGGCTGGCGGCCCAGCATCGCCGCCATCGCGGCCGTGACGCTGCTGGCGGCCGCCCTCGTGCTGCTGGTGTTGCGCGACCCGCCGCAGGTGCGCCGCGAAGGCGAGCAGGCTGGCGTGCTGGCCGGCCTCGGCGAGATCGCCCGCATCCGCGCGCTGTGGCTCATGCTGCCGCTGATGCTGGTGAGCTACGCCGTCGTGATCGCGCTGCGCAGCCTCTGGATCGCGCCCTTTTTCGGCCAGGTGCATGGCTTCGACGCCGTGGAGCGCGGCAACGCGGCGCTCGCGATGGGGGCCGCGCTCTCGCTCGGCGCGTTGGCCTATGGTCCCTTCGAGCGCTGGATCGGCGGCCCCAAGCCGGCCACGCTGGCCGGAAGCATCATCACGGCCGCTGCCCTGTTGACGCTCGGCCTCGCCGGCCACGCGAGCGCGCTCGCCGCGGTGGCGCTTTATGTCGTGGTCGGCGCCATCGGGATGACCTACGGCATCCTGATGGCGCATGCGCGGCTGTTCTTTCCCCCGCATCTGCTCGGGCGCGGCGTCACGGCCATGAACTTCGTGTTCATCGGCGGCGCCGGCGTGCTGCAATGGCTCTCCGGCCAGTTCGTCCAGGCCCAGACGGTGGCGGGCGCGGCCCCGGCCGACACCTACGCCCACCTCCACCTCGCCTTCGGCCTCGCGCTTGCGCTGGCCACGGCCGCCTATGTGTTCGCGCCGGCGCGGCCGGCTGCGTCGGACGCCTGAGATCCGTCCCCCTCCCCCTTGTGGGGAGGGGTTAGGCGTGGGGGTCTCTGTATGAACAGGACTCGTTCGCCTAAGACAGACATGGCGCGACCCCCACCCTCACTCCCTCCCCACAAGGGGGAGGGAGGTCGATCGAGCGTGTCCCGCCCGAGTGCGTCGACGATCCGAAGGGGGAGGGTGGCGCTTCGCGCGTTCACAGCGGCGGCGTCTCGCCCTCTCGCCCGCCGCCGCGGCGGCGTGTAGAACAGGCGCATGACCGACGCCGCCGCCATCTCTCCCGAATCCCGCTCCCCTGTTCGCCCCGTCCGCAAGGGCGACCATGTCTTCGTGGTGGACGGGTCGTCCTACATTTTCCGGGCCTACCACGCCCTGCCGCCGCTCACCCGCAAGTCCGATGGGCTGCCGATCGGCGCGGTGGCGGGGTTCTGCAACATGCTGTGGCGCCTCCTGCGCGACTCGGTCGCGGGCGAGAAGCCGACGCATCTGGCGGTGGTGTTCGACAAATCCGCCGTCACGTTCCGCAACGCGCTCTACGATGAATACAAGTCGCACCGGCCAGAGGCGCCCGAGGATTTGCGGCCGCAGTTCCGGCTGATCCGTGACGCCGTGCGGGCCTTCGACATCCCCTGCGTCGAGCAGGACGGCTTCGAGGCCGACGACATCATCGCCACCTATGCACGCGTCGCCTGCGAGGCGGGCGCGACCACCACCATCGTGGCCTCCGACAAGGATCTCATGCAGCTCGTCGGCAACGGCGTGACCATGTACGACACCATGAAGGAGAAGCGCATCGGCCGCGACGAGGTGGTCGAGAAGTTCGGCGTCCAGCCCGAGAAGGTCGTCGAGGTGCAGGCGCTGATCGGCGACCCGGTGGACAATGTCCCGGGCGTGCCCGGCATCGGCGTGAAGACCGCCGCGCAGCTCATCACCGAGTTCGGCGACCTCGAGACGCTGCTCGCCCGCGCCCACGAGATCAAGCAGCCCAAGCGCCGCGAGGCGCTGATCGAGAACGCCGACAAGGCCCGCATGTCGCGCAAGCTCGTGCTGCTCGACAAGCACGTGCCGCTGGATCGGCCGCTGGACACCATCGGGGTGCATGACCCTGATCCCAAGCGCCTCGTCGCCTTCCTGAAAGCCATGGAGTTTGGCGCCGTCACGCGCCGCGTCTGCGAGGCCTATGGTCTGGACGCCTCCGAGATCGACGCCGACCCGGAGCTCGCCGCTCCCGGCGCGGCGACCGGCTGGCATGGCGCGGCCGGCTTCACGCCCGCGCCGGCCGAGGGCGACGCCGCCGCCCGGCCAGGCCGCAGCGCCGCCATGGGCGCGCCGCAGACGCGCGCCGGCTCCTACAAGGGCGCGGAAAACACCGTTCCGGCCGCCCCCTCGGCGGCGGGCGACGCCGCCGGCCCGACGCCCGGCCATGTGGCGGGCGAGATCGCGGCCCGCATGCGCGCCATCCCGTTCGACCTCGCCTCCTACGAGACCGTGCGGACGGCCGAGCGCCTCGACGCCTGGATCGCGCAGGCGCGCGACGCCGGGATGGTGGCGTTCGACACCGAGACCACCTCTCTCGACGCCATGCAGGCCGAGCTCGTCGGCTTCTCGCTCTGCACCGCGCCCGGCAAGGCCTGCTACGTCCCAGTCGGCCACAAGGGCGAGGGCAAGGGCGACCTCTTCGGCGGGGCCGACCTGCTGCCCGACCAGCTGCCGCTGGCCGACGTGCTGGCCCGGTTGAAGCCGCTGCTGGAGGACAGGAGCGTCCTCAAGGTGGCGCAAAACTTCAAGTATGACTGGATGGTGCTGTGCCGCCACGGCATCCACGTGGCGCCCGCCGACGACACCATGCTGCTCTCCTATGTGCTGGACGCCGGCCGCGCCAACCACGGCATGGACGCGCTGGCCGAGAGCGTGCTCGGCCACACGTCGATCCAGTTCGGCCAGGTCGCCGGCAGCGGCAAGAGCTTCGTCGGCTTCGCCCGCGTGGCCATCGACAAAGCCACCGAATACGCCGCCGAGGACGCGGACGTCACCTTCCGGCTCTGGCAGGTGCTGAAGGCGCGCCTGCCGGCCGAGGGCATGGCGACCGCCTATGAGACGCTGGAGCGCCCGCTCAGCACCGTGCTGGGCCGCATGGAGGAGCGCGGCATCTCGATCGACCGGCAGATGCTGTCGCGCCTGTCGGGCGAGTTTGCGCAGAAGATGGCCGGGCTGGAGGCCGAGATCCACGAGCTCGCGGGCGAGCCCTTCAACCTCGGCTCGCCCAAGCAGCTGGGCGACATCCTGTTCGGCAAGATGGGCCTGCCCGGCGCGAAGAAGACCGCCACCGGCGCATGGTCGACATCGGCCGGCGTGCTCGACGAACTCGCCGAGCAGGGCCACGAGCTGCCGGCCCGCATCCTCAACTGGCGCCAGCTCTCGAAGCTGAAGTCCACCTACACGGACGCGCTGCCGAGCTATGTGCACCCGCAGACGCATCGTGTACACACGTGCTTCTCGATGGCGTCCACCACCACGGGGCGGCTCTCATCGTCCGAGCCCAACATCCAGAACATCCCGATCCGCACCGAGGAAGGCCGCAAGATTCGCGCCGCCTTCGTGTCGGCGCCGGGCACGAAACTGGTGTCGGCCGACTATTCGCAGATCGAGCTGCGCGTGCTCGCCCACGTGGCCGACATCCCGCAACTGCGCCACGCCTTCGCGGAGGGCATCGACATCCACGCCCTCACGGCGTCCGAGATGTTCGGCGTGCCCGTGGAGGGCATGGACCCGATGGTGCGCCGCCGCGCCAAGGCGATCAATTTCGGCATCATCTACGGCATCTCGGCCTTCGGCCTCGCCAACCAGCTCGGCATTCCGCGCGAGGAGGCCGGCGCCTACATCAAGAAATATTTCGAGCGCTTCCCCGGCATCAAGGACTACATGGAGGAGACGAAGCGGTTCGCGCGCTCCAACGGCTACGTGACCACCATCTTCGGCCGCCGGGCGCATTACCCGCAGATCAACTCCAAGAACCCGCAGGAACGCGCCTTCATGGAGCGCGCCGCCATCAACGCCCCCATCCAGGGCTCGGCCGCCGACATCATCCGCCGCGCCATGGTGCGCATGGAGCCGGCGCTCGAAAAGGCGCGCGTCTCCGCCAAGATGCTGCTGCAGGTGCACGACGAACTCGTGTTCGAGGTGCCGGACGAGCAGCTCGAAAAGGCCATCCCGATCATCCGCAGCGTCATGGAGGACGCCCCGCACCCGGCCGTGCAACTCGCCGTGCCGCTGCAGGTGGACGCAAGGGCGGCGCATAACTGGGACGAGGCGCACTGAGCCTCGCCGGGCCTCGCCGTCATTGCGAGCCAGAGGCGAAGCAATCCAGTCTAACGATCTGGCGTCAGACTGGATTGCTTCGCTTTCGCTCGCAATGACGGGAGGGTGGCGCGAGCGCCCCTGAAGCCCTCCCAACAGAAAGCAAACCAATAAGCGCCGGTCGACTCGCCTTGCGCTTCCCTCGCCGCCGCCCTAATCCGGGGCTCCCCAACGGAGAACCCCAAATGACCATCGAACGCATCGGTTGCGGCCCTCGCATGAGCGACGCCGTGGTGCACGGGAGCACGGTTTACCTCGCCGGCCACGTGGCGGACGCCGCCAAGGGCAAGAGCGTCACCGAGCAGACGCGCGACATCCTGGCCCAGATCGACGAGACGCTGGCCGAGGCCGGCACGGACAAGACCAAGGTCCTCTCCGCCACCATCTACCTCGCCGACATCTCCACCTTCGGCGAGATGAACGCCGTCTGGGACGCGTGGGTCCCGCAGGGGAACACCCCGGCCCGCGCCACCGTGGAGGCGAAGCTCGCCGCCCCGGCCTACACGGTCGAGATCGTCATGGTGGCGGCCCGCTAAGGGCCGCTCGCGGCGGCGGCTACACCCAGCCGCCGTCCACCACGTAATGCTGGTTCGTGCAGGCGCCGGCTTCCTCGGACGCCATGAACACCGTGAACTTGGCGAGGTCGTCCGGAACGAGCTTGCGCTTCAGGCACTGGCGCTCCATCAGCTCCTTCTCGCCCTCGGGCGTGAGCCACAGGTCGAGCTGCCGCTGCGTCATGATCCAGCCCGGCGCGATGGCGTTGACGCGGATGTTGTATTCGCCGAAATCGCGCGCCAGCGAGCGCGTCAGGCCGATCACGCCGGACTTCGACGCCGTGTAGGCCGCCATGCCGCCCTGGCCGACCATCCAGGACACCGAGCCGAAATTGATGATGGAGCCGGCCCGCGCTGCCTTCATGTCCTCCAGCACCGCCTGGGCGCAGAAGAACTGGTGGCGCAGGTTCACGGCGATGCGCCCGTCCCAGTATTCGGGCGTCACGTCCTCGGTCTTGTGGCGCTCGTCATGGGCGGCGTTGTTGACCAGCACGCTCACGGAACCGAGCTTGGCCCGGATCGCCGCGATCGACGCGCGCAGCGCCGCGATGTCGGTGAGGTCGCAATGCTCGAACTGCACGGTGGCGCCCTGTCCGGCGAGCTCGGCCGCGACCTTCTCGGAGGCCGGCTTGTTGATGTCGAGGAAGCCCACCTTGGCTTTCTGGCGCGCGAAGGCGCGGACGATGGCCTCGCCGATGCCGCTGCCGCCGCCGGTTACGATCACGACCTTGCTTTCGAGATCGGGGTAGATGGCTCCCTGCGCCATGATGATCCTCCGTGTTGCCCGGCCGCCCGGCGAGCGGCTTCTGGTTGGGGGGCACCTTGGCACAACCCCGCGCGGTCCGCCACCCGGTGCGCCTAAATGAGAGGCACGTACCTCAACCAGGAATTGCAAGCTCAGCGGGGCGATCCAAGCGCCTCAAAAGGCATGGAAAGAGCGGCGCACGTCATCCTTGATTTTCGCCCCCGGGCCGATACCGTGGCGCATGCCGTCGCGGTGGACGCCGGAACAATCGGCGCGGCGAACGGCGACCTGGAGGGCGCCTCGATGAAGTCATTCCTGCGCACGGCCGCGCTGGCCGCCGGCATCTCATTGATCAGCCTCGCCGCCCACGCCCAGTCGGGCGCGCTCAACAAGGCGGTCGGCGGCTATTCGTTCGAGGACGCCGCCAAGGAGGCGCCCGGCACCAAGGATTTCAACTCGAAGGACGGCAAGCTCACCTTTGCGATCGTCACCCACACGGCCGGCAACGGCTTTTTCGATCCCACCTATGTGGGCGCGCAGGTGGCCGCCAAGGCGTTCGGCGTCAACCTCATCATGCTGGGCTCGGAAGCCCCGGTGGACGACATCCCGCGCGAGATCGCGATCCTCAACCAGATCGTCCAGGACCCGACCATCGACGGCGTCATCATGACGACCCCGCAGTCGGGCGCGTACAACGACCTCGTCAAGAAGCTGATGGAGCGCGGCATCCCGGTCGCGACCACCAACTCGTATGATCCCGCCATCACCAACCGCAACGGCATCTCGCACACCGGCCAGGACGCCAGCGCGGCCGCGATCGGCGGCGAGGCGCTGGTGCAGTGCCTGGTGAAGAACAACGTCAAGGGCGGGACGATCATCTTCCCGAACACCACGACGCTCGGCAATGTCGAGGTCAACAACCGCATCACGGCCGCTTTCCAGGCCACCGTGAAGGCGTTGAACGCCGCCGGCAAGCTCAAGGACTTCAAGGTCGACGCCGGCCCGCAGAACATCGGCATCGACGTCGACAAGGACAACATCGTCGGCTCCATCGTGACGCTGATCGAGAGCCGCAAGGACGTGGTCGGCGCCTTCGCGGCCAACGGCTTCGTCACCCCGGCGCTGGGCGACGCCATCAGCCAGGTGAAGAAGAACAACCAGGTCTGCGCCTTTGGCTTCGATCTCGGGCCCAAGCAGCAGGAGCAGATCCGCACCGGCGCGCTCACGGGCTCGCTCGGGCAGCAGCCCTTCCTGCAGGGCTTCTGGCCGGTGGCGCAGCTCTACCTCCAGATCGACCGCGGGATCGCGGCCGCCAACCTGGACACGCGTGCGCAGCTCGTCACCAAGGACACGGTCGACAAGATCGGCAAGCGCTTCGAGAATTGACGCGTAGCATCGTCTTCGCGTCATCCCCGGCGGCGCGCAGCGCCGGGAAGGGGATCCATGGCCACCCCGTCGTTGCGAGGAGCGCAGCGACGAAGCAATCCAGGCGCCGGGCGACAAGCTCGGCGCCAGCTGACCCTGCCTCTGGATTGCTTCGCTGCGCTCGCAATGACGGCGAGGTGCTGAGACAACGAGCCTCCAACCGAGGATGCCCATGACCAGCGTCGCCTCGGCCCCACCGGCCGCCGGCAGGCCGGCTTCCCTGCCGCTGCAGCTCGCGGGCGGCTGGGAGGTGGGCATCCTCGTGTTCATGGCGGCGCTCTACCTCGTGGGCGTCTTCATCAACCCCGGCTTCTTCGGCTCCACGGACGCCGTCTCGTCCGTGCTGCGCGACACCGCCCGCTATGGCGTCATGGCGGTCGGCATGACGTTCGTGATCGTCAACAAGGAGCTCGACCTCTCGGTCGGCTCCATCATGGGGCTGGTCGCAACCGTCTTCTCAATTCTCTACGCGCCGTCTCACCTCGATCTCGGGGCCGGCTGGGCCATCTTCGGCGCGGTGCTCACCGGGCTCGCGGTCGGCCTCGTCAACGGCGTACTGGTCACCCGCCTTAAGGTGCCGGCCTTTATCGCCACGCTCACCATGCTGTTCATCGGCCGCGGCTTCGTGCTCGGCCTCACGGGCGGCAAGACGGTCGCGTTCGAGCGCAAGGCCGTGGCGGATGGCTGGTTCTTCGGCTGGGGCGAAACCAACGCGCTCGGCTTCAACAGCCAGATCCTGATCTTCGCCGCCGTAGCCGTGCTGGGCGCGCTGGCGCTGGCCAAGACCCGCATGGGCTACGAGACTTATGCGGTCGGTGGCAACGAGCAGGCGGCCTCCTATGCGGGCATCCCGACCCGCTGGGTCCGCCTGCGCGCCTACCTGCTCTCGGCGCTCGGCGCCACGCTGGCCGGGCTGATGATCGTCGCGCAGGACAAGGGCATTACGTCGCAATATGGCGGCGGGGCTGAGCTCGTCGTGATCGCGGCCGTGATCGTGGGCGGCGCCTCCATCGCGGGCGGGCGCGGCAGGGTGGTCGGCGCCTGCCTGGGCGCCGCGCTGGTGGTGCTGATCGACAAGGTGCTGCGCGAGGGCATCCCGATCACGCGCGAGATCGACGTCGGCGGCGTCAAGATGGAGGTGCAGGCCTATGCGCAGCTGCCGCCCGGCGCCGTCCCGGCCTTCCTGGGCCTGATCCTGCTCGGCGCCGTGCTGATCGAGCCCTGGGCCATCAAGGGCGGCGGCGCTGCGCGCGTCTGGGCGCTGCTGCGCCGGCGCGCCGCCCCGCCCGCCGCCGACCGGGGCGAAGCCGCCATCGTGGGCGCGCAAACCCGTGGCGCGGGATCTGATGCCCGGGGCGTGGGAGCGGCCGGCATCCGCGCGTTCCTGGCCCGCCGGGACGCGGCCGCCATCATGCTCACCGTGGGGCTGTGGCTGGTCGGGCTCTGGCTGCGGCCGGATTTCTGGGGCTTGCTCGACAACTCCTTCAACCTCCTGCTCGCCTTCACCGAAATCGCGCTGGTCAGCGTCGGCCTCACCTTCGTGCTCGCCAACGGGGACGTGGACCTGTCCGTCGGCTCGGTGCTGGCGCTGTCGGGCGCCATCGCGGCCTTTCTGATGAAGGAGCTCGGGGCCGACCCCGCAGTGGCGGTGCTGTGTGCGCTGGTCGGCGCCACGCTGTGCGGCGTCGTCAACGGCCTGCTCACGGTGCGCTTCGGCCTGCCCGCCTTCGTGGCCACGCTCGGCACATTCTACATCGCGCGCGGCCTCGGGGCCTGGCTGGTGGCCGGGCGTCAGCTCTCGGGCTTTTCCGAAAACTTCAACCTCATGGGCCGCAACCTCTTCGAGGTGCTGACATGGTTCGGCGCGGCGCCCTCGTCCGGGCTGCTGCTCGCGGTCGCCAAGGCCGTGAGCGTGCAGACGCTGTTTCTGGGGCTCGTCGCCCTCCTGGCCGGGATCGTGCTCGCCCGCACGGTATGGGGCCAGATGGTCTACGCGGTGGGCGGCAACGAGCGCGCGGCGCGTTATGCGGGCATCGACACCCGCGCGGTGCGCTTCTGGTCGCTGGTGTTCTCGGCGCTTTGCGCCTCGGCGGCCGGCGTCATCTACGTGGCCTATTACCGCTCGTTCAATCCGTCGGCCGGGAACCTGCGCGAGCTCGATGGCATCGCGGCCGTGATCATCGGCGGCGGCTCGATCTTCGGCGGTTTCGGCACCGTGCTGGGCTCGCTGGCGGGCGCGGCGGCCATCACGCTCATCCGCTCGCTGCTGTCGCTGCAGCTCATCCTGGCCGACGGCTCGTCCTTCGTGATGCCGCAGCACTGGATGAACGTGTTCATTGGCCTCGTGCTGATCGGCGCGGTGGTGGGCGACATCTGGATCCGGCAGGAAAACATCCTGGCGCGCCTTGTGCGCCGCCGCTCGTGAGGATCACCGCATGACACCCGTCATCGAGATGCGCGGCATCCAGAAGCACTTCGGCGCCGTGCACGCGCTGCGCAACGTGAATTTCACGCTCGGGCCGGGCGAGATCCTCGGCCTCGTCGGCGACAACTCGGCCGGCAAGTCCACCCTCATGAAGGTGATGACCGGAGCCTATGGGCGCGATGGCGGCGACGTGCTGGTGGACGGCCAGCCCACCCAGTTTCGCAGCCCGCAGGAGAGCCGCGACGTCGGCATCGAGATGATCTACCAGGACTTCGCGCTGTGCGGGAACATGGACATCGGCCAGAACATCTTTCTGGGCCGCTGGCCGCGCCGCTTCGGCCTTTTCGTGGATCGCCCGCGCATGTACGCGGAGGCCAACGCGGTGCTGAAGCGCCTCAAGGTCGACGTCAACTCGGTGTTCCAGAAGGTCGAAAGCCTGTCGGGCGGGCGCCAGCAATCCGTCGCCATCGCGCGCGCCATCTCGTTCAACCCGCGCGTCGTGATCTTCGACGAGCCCACCGCCAACCTGTCCGTGATGGCGACCGAGCGCCTGCTGGAGACCATGGCGGAGCTGAAGCGCCAGGGCGTCGCGCAGGTCATCATCTCGCATCGGCTCACCGACATCTTCGAAGTCGGCGACCGCGTGATGGTGCTGAAGCGCGGCGAGAATGTCGGCGACCGCTACGTCAAGCACACGGACGAACGTGAGGTGCTGGAGCTTATCGTCTCCGGCTCGCCCGAGACCGCCCTGACGGCCGACGAGGCGCTCGCAAAGGCGGCGTGAGGGGCGGGCGCGCGCCGACCTGTGATCATCTCAGTTTCCACTAGCCACAACTCTCTCCGTCATCCCCGGCGGCGCGTAGCGCCGGGAAGGGGATCCAAGGGCAAAGGCGCTCGCCCCTGGATCCCCTTCCCGACCTGCTGCGCAGGTCGCCGGGGATGACAGCCCAATCCAAAGCATCGCTTGGGGCCTCAGCCTCCCTTTCCCGTTTGCGAGCGTCACCGCTCTGGCGCACCATGGCGGTCAAGAAGTCTGCGGAGGATCTCCTGATGCGCGTCAAACTGGCCGTTCTGGCCGTCCTTCTCACCAGCGCGGCGTCGCTGGCCCAGACAGCCCCGGCAACGCAGGCGCCGGCGCCGGAAGGCGCGACCGGCCGTGCGGTGCGCACCACCCAGGAGGCGACGCGCTACATGGTGGCGGCCGCCAACCCGCTTGCCGCCGAGGCCGGCCGCGAGATGCTGCGGGCAGGCGGAAGCGCGGTGGACGCCGCCATCGCGGCGCAGCTCGTGCTCAATCTTGTGGAGCCGCAGAGCTCCGGCATCGGCGGCGGCGCCTTCCTGGTGCATTGGGACGCCAGGAAACGCGAGGTGGACACGCTCGACGGGCGCGAGACGGCCCCGGCCGCCGCAACGCCGACGCGCTTCATGGCGGCGGACGGCAAGCCCATGCCGTTCTACACGGCCGTCGTGGGCGGGCGCAGCGTCGGCGTGCCGGGCACGCCGCAACTGCTCGGCGAGGCGCATGAGCGCTGGGGCCGCCTCCAATGGCGTCGGCTGTTCGAGCCGGCCATCCGGCTGGCCGAGAACGGCTTCGTGGTGTCGCCGCGGCTGGCTGGGCTGCTCGCGCAGGAGAAGTTCCTGTCGTCCAATCCGCGCGCCAAGGCGCTGTACTATCCTGACGGCAAGCCGCTCGAAGCCGGCGTGACGCTGAAAAATCCGGCGCTGGCGCGCACCTTCCGCGTCCTGGCCGAGCAGGGGCCGCAGGCCTTCTACACGGGCGAGATCGCGGAGGACATCGTCGCCACCGTGCAGGGCCATCCCACCAATCCAGGCGACATGACGCTGGGCGATCTGCAGCGCTATCGCGTGGTGGAGCGCGAGCCGGTGTGCGGCCGCTACCGAGCGTTCCGGGTGTGCGGCATGGGCCCGCCGAGCTCCGGCGCCGTCGCCGTGCAGCAGATGCTGGGCGTGCTCGAGGGGCAGCCCATGGCGCGCCTGCGCGGCGCCGACGCCGCGCACTGGTTCGCGGAGGCCGGGCGCCTCGCCTTCGCGGATCGGGCGCTCTACCTCGGCGACCCCGCATTCGTGAGCGTGCCGGTCGAGGGGCTCATCGACCCCGCTTATGTGAAGAGCCGCGCCGCGCTCGCCAACCCGGACCGCAGCATGGGCAAGGCCAAGGCCGGCGAGCCACCCATGCGCAAGACCGACCTGCTGCTCGCGCCCTCGGACGGGATCGAGCACGGCACCAGCCACATCTCGGTGGTGGACGCCGAGATGAACGCCGTTTCGATGACCACCACCATCGAGGACGGGTTCGGCTCGCGCCTGCTCACCGAGGGTGGATTCCTGCTCAACAACGAGCTGACGGACTTCAACTTCGCCCCGACCGACGACGGCAAGCCGGTGGCCAACAGGGTGGAGCCCGGCAAGCGGCCGCGCAGCTCCATGGCCCCCACCATTGTGTTCGACGCCTTCGGGCGGCTTTATGCGGTCACGGGCTCGCCCGGCGGCAGCCAGATCATTGGCTTCGTCGGCAAGACGCTGGTCGGGCTGCTGGACTGGAAGCTCGACCCGCAGGTCGCCGTGGACCTGCCCAATATGGGCAGCCGCAACGGCCCCACCGAGCTCGAGGCCGGCACCGAGGCCGAAGCCTGGAAACCCGCCCTGGAGGCCAAGGGCCACGAAGTGAAGCTGCTTGAGATGACGTCCGGCATCCAGGCCATCGTGCTCGCGCCCGGCGGCTTCCTGGGCGGCGCCGACTCCCGCCGCGAAGGCGTGGCGATCGGGGATTAGACGGGGAGCTGGGCGTAAACCCCGCAATCATTGCGAGCGCCGCGAAGCAATCCAGGCGCCGGGCGTAGCGCCCAGCCTCTGGATTGCTTCGCCTTCGGCTCGCAATGACGGGAGGGCGGTAGAACTCTCAGGCCGCGTTGGACGAATTCGCCGTTTGCGTCAGGATTGCGTAGATCGCGTCCGCGTCGCGGGCGGCGCGCAGCTTGGCCGTGATGGCCGGCTCGCGCAGCACGCGGGCGACGCGGGCGAGAGCCTTGAGGTGGTCCGCGCCGGCCGCCTCGGGGGCGATCAGCAGGAAGATGAGGTCGACGGGCTCGCCGTCCAGCGCCTCGAAGTCGATCGGCTTTTCCAGCCGGGCGAACAGCCCGAACAGCTTCGGCGACTTCGCCAGCTTGCCGTGCGGGATCGCGATGCCGTGCCCGATCCCGGTGGAGCCCAGGCGCTCGCGCTGCAGCAGCGTGTCGAAGAGGTCGCGCTCCGGAAGGCCCGAAAGCGCGGAGGCGCGCTCGGCCAGGTCCTGGAGGGCCTGCTTCTTGGTGTTTGCCCTCAGAACGGGCAGAACCGCCTCGGGTGTCAGGAAGTCGGAAAGCGGCATGGTCGCCTTGTCTTCATGGATGCGCGCCGAACCAGACCCGCGTAGCACGAAACGGGCCAAAGATCCGTGTACGGAAGGGCGCCGGGATCAGGCGCCGGCGGTCGCCGTAATGGCGGGAGGATCGATCCACCCCAGGTTGCCGTCGGTCCTGCGGTAGACCATGTTCACCCGCCCGCTGCCGGCGTGGACGAACACCACGACGGGCGATCCGGTGAGGTCGAGCTCGATCACGGCCTCGCTCACCGAGAGGGTGCGCATGTTCTTCTTGGTTTCGGCGATCACCAGCGGGTGGAACTCCTGCTGCGGCTCCTCGTCCTCGTCGAGGTCGGGGGTCTGGATCACCGAATAGGGCGCCTCCACGACGCGGCCATTGGCCTGGGCCGGCCCGCGGTCCTTGAGGCGGCGCTTGTAGCGGCGCAGGCGCTTCTCGATGCGCTCGGCCGCCTGGTCGGAGCTCGCATAGGGATCATGCGCCGTCCCTTCGGCCTGCAGCGTCACCCCGGAGGCGAGGTGCAGCGTGCAATCGGTCCGGAAGCCCGTGCCTTCGCGCTGCACGATGGCGTGGCCCGAGAAGCCGCCGTCGAAATACTTGGCGATCGCCGCCGTAACACGGTCGACGACTTGTGCCCGCAACGCTTCGCCGATGTCGAGATTTTTGCCCGAGACGCGCAATGCCATTGGGTCCACTCCCGGTCGCCTTGTGCCCGGCGACAAATGGACGGGTCCAAGCGCCCGTCTCTCTGGTCGGCAAGACGTAAGGACGGGTCGTTTGGAAGTCAATGCGGCTGGCGTCTTAACCCCGCGCCAGGGCGGCGGCGCTCAGCGCCATCTTCTCGCGGCGGCGCTCGACCGACGACGGAATGCGCAGTCCCTCCCGATACTTGGCGACCGTCCGGCGGGCGATGTCGACGCCCGAGTCGCGCAACTTCTGCACGATGGCGTCGTCCGACAGCACGTCCTGCGGGCTCTCGGCGTCGATCATCTGCTTGATCCGGAATCGCACCGCCTCGGCCGAATGCGCCTCGCCGCCCCGTGTCGCCGCGATGGAGGCGGTGAAGAAGTACTTCATCTCGAAGATGCCGCGCGGCGTCGCGACGTACTTGTTCGAGGTGACGCGCGAAACGGTCGATTCGTGCATCCCGATCGCGTCCGCGACGGTGCGCAGGTTCAGGGGCCGCAGGTGCTGCACGCCCAGCGCCAAAAACGAATCCTGCTGCCGCACGATCTCGGTCGCGACCTTCAGGATGGTGCGGGCCCGCTGCTCCAGGCTGCGCGTCAGCCAGTTGGCGGTCTGCAGGCAGTCGGTCAGGTAGGTCTTGTCGGTGTCGCTCTTGGCCGAGCCGGACACCTTGGCCAGGTAGCTCTGGTTCACCAGCACGCGCGGCAGCACGTCGGAATTGAGCTCGATCAGCCAGCCGCCATCCGCGGCCTGGCGGATGTAAACGTCCGGGATCACGGGCTGGATCGGCGACCCGCCGAAGCGCAGGCCGGGCTTCGGGTCGAGCCGCCGCACCTCCGCGACCATGTCGCTGAGATCCTCGTCGTCGACGCCGCACAGCCGCTTCAGGCTGGCGAAGTCGCGCCGCGCCAGCAGGTCAAGATGCGCCAGCAGGGTCGCCATGCAGGGGTCGTAGCGGTTCTGCTCCTGCAGCTGCAGGCGCAGGCATTCGGCCAGGGAACGGGCGCCCACGCCCGTCGGCTCAAAGCTCTGCACGATGGCGAGCACGCGCTCCACGGCCGCCAGCGGCACGCCCAGGCGCTCCGCCACAGGCTCGACCGGCTCGGTGATGTAGCCGGACTCTTCCACCAGATCGATCAGCGACAGCCCGATCAGGCGCTCCACCGGGTCCTCGGTGGCCACCTGCAGCTGCTCGGTCAGGCTGTCGTGCAGCGAGCCCTGGGCGGCCACGAAGGCCTCGAGGTTGACCTCGTCGTCGCCGTCGCGCCCGCCGCCGCCGACGCCGCTCCAGTTGGTGGAGGACAGGCCCAGCCCGTCGCCCGCCTCGCCCGTGGTGGCGCGCGGCTCGGCCGTCACGGCCGGGGCGTCGTCCGGAAAAACATTGTCGAAGCTGGTGTCCTGGCGGTCGTCGATCTCGCCGCGCTCGGGGGCCATTTCGGCTGGCGCCCATTCGGTCTCGCCCGAAGGCGCGTCGGCGGCCTCGAACGCATCGGCGGTTCGCTCCACCGGCCCGTCGGGCTCCTCGGCCCGCTCCAGCAGCGGATTGCGCTCGAGCTCGGCGTCCACGTAGTTCACCAGCTCGATGCTGGAAAACTGCAGCAGCTTGATCGCCTGCAGGAGCTGCGGCGTCATCACCAGGGACTGCCCCTGGCGGATTTCCAGCCGCTGAGAGAACCTCATACCGTATCGCGCCCCACACTTCGGCGTGACCACGCGGGTCCCGGCACGAAATTTGCTGGGGCTGTTTTACCGCGCTTTTTACAGGCTGGTCAAAGGGTCGGGCCCGACTAACGCGTCCGGTGTTTAACGAATTGCGTCGTCGCCGCGGACGCACAACCGCGCGTGGCGATGGGCGGAGAATCGCAACCGTCCGCGATCCGCGCCGAAGCGCCGGTCGAAGTCGGGATGACCACGCAATCCCCTCATCCTGAGGAGCATCGCCCCTTGGCGATGCGTCTCGAAGGACGAGGAACACCAGAGCGCTCCCACGATCAGCCTCATGGAACCCTCGTCCTTCGAGACGCAGGCCCAAGCGGGCCTGCTCCTCAGGATGAGGGCTTTCAGGGGACTGCTCGGTTGATGGGCGCTAATGGGCAGTTGGACCGTCGGCTTAAAGCCGGAAGTCCTCGCCCAGATACAGCCGCCGCACTTCCTCGCTGGCGATGATCTCGTCGGGCTTGCCCTCCATCAGCACCCGTCCCGAGTGGATGATGTAGGCGCGGTCGATCAGTCCCAGCGTCTCGCGGACGTTATGGTCGGTGATCAGCACGCCGATGCCGCGGCCCGTGAGGTGGCGCACCAGCGCCTGGATGTCGCCCACCGCGATGGGGTCGATGCCCGCAAAGGGCTCGTCCAGCAGCATGAAGGAGGGCCGCCCGGCCAGCGCGCGGGCGATCTCGCAGCGCCGCCGCTCACCGCCCGACAGCGCGATGGAGGGCGACTGCCGCAGCCGCTTGATGTCGAACTCTTCCAGCAGCGAATCGAGGTCAGCCTCGCGCTTGTCGCGGTCCGCCTCCACCACCTCGAGCACGGCCCGGATGTTGTCCTCCACGTTGAGGCCGCGAAAGATCGAGGCCTCCTGCGGCAGGTAGCCGATGCCCAGCCGCGCACGCCGATACATCGGCAGCGGCGTGATGTCGTGCCCGTCCAGCGAGATCCGGCCGCGATCGGCCTTCACCAGCCCGGTGATCATGTAGAAGATGGTGGTCTTGCCCGCGCCGTTTGGGCCGAGCAGGCCGACCGCCTCGCCCTGCCGCACCGTCAGGCCGGCGTCCTGCACCACCGCGCGGCCGCGATAGCTCTTGGCGAGTCCGCGCACCAGGAGGACGCCGGGGCCGCCCTCGTCGTCCATCCCGACGCCCATGCCGCCCGGGGCCGTGGGCTGGCCGGGCGCGCTCTCGTGTTTGCGGGACAGGAAATTCATGAGCTCGGGGTCCGGGTGGCGCGGAGCGCGCCTGTTCCTAGCCAAGGACAGGCCAACCCGCAATCATCTCGCAGTGTGGCCGTGGGCGGCCAGGGAAAACAAAGTCAAAGCGCTCTCGACTTTGATAAATCGAAGCAGTCGCACCGAACCCCTCATCCTGAGGAGCGGGCCCCCTTGGGCCTGCGTCTCGAAGGACGAGGGGCTCAAGTGAACTCAATCATCCAGCGCACTGGACCCCTCGCCCTTCGAGACGCCATGCTGGCGCATGGCTCCTCAGGATGAGGGGCATTGTGTTCCGTGGCCTTGAATGGCCTCAGCTCTTCGGCTTGGCCGGGGCGGCCGGCTTCTTCTTGGCGTCGGCCTCGTCGTTGCCGGGCACGAAGAAGCCCTTCACGCGGCCCCCCTCGACGATCGCGACGCCGGTTTCGGTGTTGTAGACGAGCTTCTGGCCCTTGGTGACGTTCTCGCCCTGGCTCAGCGCGACGTCGCCCGTCAGGACGATGCGGTTGGAGCCGCGGTCGAACACGCCCTCGTTGCCGGTGGCGATCTGGTCCTTGTTGATCACGATCACGCCGCCCTTGGCCTCCACGCGCTTGAGCTGCGTGCCGCCTTCGCCCTCGCCATCGGCGGCCGGGGCTGCCGCAGGCGCAGCCGGCGCGGCGGCGGGGGTCGCGGCAGGCGTGGCGGCCGCCGTAGCCTGGCCGTTCGCCGCAGTCGGGGCGGCTTTGTTCTGCCGCTCGAAATACACGATCATGGTCGGGCACTTGATCGTGGTGTCGCCCTGGATCGCGATGACGTTGCCGGTGTAGACCGCGCGCTGCTCCTTGTTGAACACTTCGAGCTTGTCGGCGTCGATCTTGATCGGCTCCTTGGAGTTGCCGCCGAAGCCCGGCAGGCCGGCGCTTTTCTTGGCCGGGGTCTGCGCCGAAGCGGGGGGCGCGGCGGCCAGCGCCAGCGCGCCGGCGGCGACCATCAACGCGAGGGTGGGGCGGGCGAAAGCGCGGATCATGGGGTCGTTCCCTTGGCCTGGCCGGCGGGCCGGTCGCTCTGGTCGGACAGCATCACTGTGTGGACGCGCCCCTTGAAGATCACAACCTGCCCGTTGTCCAGCATTTCGAGCGCGTCTGCGCGGATCGTCCCGCCGGTGAACTTCAATTCGACCGGCTCGGTGGATTGCACGGTGCCGGCCTTGAAGTTCACGTCCGCGACCTTCATGGCGACGTCATAGCCCGTGTCGGTCTTCACCCGCACGTCGTCCTTGAGCTGGATGGCCTCGGCCTGCGAGTTGTAGACGCCGTTCAGCGCCTCCACATTGGCGAAGCCTTTGTCCTGCAGGGCGATGCGCGCCTTGATGTCCTTGAGCTCGATCACGTTGGGGTTCTTGACGTCGGACGAGGCCCAGCGGGCCGTCACCTCATA
Organism: Alsobacter sp. P4_H11; assembly: GCF_056400925.1. Lineage (NCBI taxonomy): Bacteria > Pseudomonadati > Pseudomonadota > Alphaproteobacteria > Hyphomicrobiales > Alsobacteraceae > Alsobacter > Alsobacter sp. P4_H11. The sequence goes on along the minus strand of NZ_JBFUKI010000002.1, from coordinate 121,222 downwards.
GGGGCGCTTGTCCTTCTTGAAGCCCGAGAGCTTCGGGGCCTCCATCGTCACCTTCGTGCCGTTGATGCTGAGCGGCCCCACCGACACGCCGTCCGGAATGGCCCGGAACGGGTTCCAGAACGCGAAGAACCCCACGCCGAGCACCAGCAGCACGGCGCCGATCGGGATGATGCGCCGCAGCCAACGCACGCGCCCCGAGTGCCGCAGCGCCGCATCGTAGCGCCGCTGCGTTCCGGGCGTCTGCTGTCCGAACCGCGTGCTTCCCGTCGCCATGGAGGCTGGTGATCTCCGTCTGGGCCGTCGCAGGGGCGCGACGACGGTGTCCGTCCGCCGGATCGCGCCTGTCGCGGCGCGCGTATCGCGGGCCCGGCGTCGGGCTCCGCGGCAGAGTCGTATCGCATAGATGGGGCGCCCGGCCGGAATTTGCCAGCGTCTGCCCGTCGCGTGCTTAAGCGTGCGCGAAGATATCCGTTTCGGCCCAGCCGAGTAAATCCAGCCGCGCGCGGGTTGGCAGGAATGTGAACGCCGCCTGGGCGAGATCCGTGCGGTTCTCCCGAGCCAGCATGGCGTCGAGCTTCACCTTCATGGCGTGCAGGTGCAGCACGTCCGAGGCCGCGTAGCTCTGCTGCGCGTCCGTGAGCGTCGCCGCGCCCCAGTCGGAGGATTGCTGCTGCTTGGAGATCTCCTGGCCGAGCAGTTCGCGCACGAGATCCTTCAGGCCGTGCCGGTCCGTGTAGGTGCGCACCAGCTTGGAGACGATCTTGGTGCAGTACACCGGCCCTGGCATCACCCCGAAGGTGTGGAACAGGACGGCGAGATCGAACCGCGCGAAATGGAAGAGCTTGATGACCTGCGGGTCGGCCAACAGCCGCTGCAGGTTGGGGGCGCTCGTCTGGCCGGCCGCGATCTGCACGAGATCAGCGTCGCCGTCGCCAGAGGAAAGCTGCACGAGGCAGAGCCTGTCGCGCAGCGGATTGAGCCCGAGGGTCTCGGTGTCGATCGCCACGATCGGGCCGAACGAGGCGTGATCGGGCAGGTCGCCTTGGTGCAGTCGAATGGTCATGGGAAACCGGCGTCCGGAGAGCGGCCGGGGCGGCGCGCGTTGCCTAGCGCGTTACCACGGTTTCGCCGCCCGGAACCACCGGTTTCTCCAATCGAGGCTGCCGATCAGCGCAGTCCGAAGAACGACAGCACCGCAATCACCACAACCACCAGTCCGACGATGTAAATCACGCTGTTCATGTCCAGCCTCCGTTTGAAAGATGCCCGAATAACGGCGTACCGACGGAGATCGTTCCGGCAGCGCTCAAGAATCGCCGACGCGTGGTTTACGGCGGTCGCGCGCTCATCGCGGCTTGTGCTTCAGCCTTGCCTGCCTGCCCGAACCGCGAGAGCCTGCCGGCCAGCACGGGAGCCCGCCTGATGACCACCGATGACACGACGGAAACGCAAACCGCCACCCAGCAAATCGACGCGAAGATCGCCGCGCTCGGCGACTGGCGGGGCGAGGCGCTGGCCCGCGTCCGCGCGCTGATCCGGGCGGCCGAGCCCGAAGTCGTCGAGGAGGTGAAATGGCGCGGCGTGCCGGTCTGGTCGCTGAACGGCATCCTGTGCACGGGCGAGACCTACAAGGCGGCCGTGAAGCTGACCTTTCTCAAAGGGGCCTCGCTGCCGGACCCAGCCAGCCTGTTCAACGCCAGCCTCGAAGGCGGAACGCGACGCGCGATCGACATCCACGAGGGCGAGGCTCCGGACGAAGCAGCCTTCACGGCGCTGATCCGGGCGGCCGCCGACCTGAACCGCGCGAAGCGCAAGTAGCGCGCACCGGAGCCGCCCAACTAAATCCCGCGCAACAAAAAAGCCGCCCGAAGGCGGCTTTTTTTCGTCGGGCCGGGCTCCACCGCGCCTGCATGGCAGGGTTGCGATGGTGCCCAGGAGAGGACTCGAACCTCCACGTCCTTTCGGACACTGGCACCTGAAGCCAGCGCGTCTACCAATTCCGCCACCTGGGCCCGGCGCGCTTTCTAAGGGGGGGATTCAGGTGTGTCAACGCCGCCCCGGGCCCATTCGCGAACATTCTTCGGCCGTCCTTCGCCGACCCGAGGTGCGGCCCCATTCCGGCCACGGGCGAAACGCTCCCGAAACCTCAACTTGACTGTGCGGGGACGTCGCGGCGGTCTGCCCTTGTCAGGACGCATTCGCGGCCCCACCATATCACCATGGCACAAAGCCCCAGAGGCGATGCGATGAACAGGAACGCCGGCCGCAAGCTCCCGCCGCTCATGAAGCGGCACCCGGTTCTGCGGCTCGTGCTCGAACACGCGGCGCTTGGCGCGCTGCTTGGGCTCGTCTTCGCGGTCGCGCTTCTCGCCTTCGACGCGCATGGACTGCGCCGGCTGATCGCCGAATCGGACAGCGGCTACGTCGCCTTCGCGTTGCTGGCGGTCGGCTTCATGGTGACGTTCGGCAGCCTCGTGGCCGGCGGCGCGATCATGTCGCTGCCCAAGGGCGACGACGACGGCCCCGGCGGCGGGCGTCGCTATCGTTTGCAGCCCATTCCGGTGCGCGCCCGGTCCTCGCGTCGTTCGTCCTCTATACAGCGCGACTGGCATTGACTAAGAGCCTCCTGTTACGCGCAGGAGACCAGCCATGATCCCGACGTCCAACCAACTCGTCACCGTTTTCGGCGGGTCCGGCTTCGTCGGGCGGCACGTCGTGCGCGCCCTGGCGCGCCGCGGCTACCGCATCCGCGTCGCGGTGCGCCGGCCTGACCTCGCGCTCTTCCTCCAGCCGCTCGGCCGCGTCGGCCAGATCCACCCCGTGCAGGCCAACCTGCGCTTCCCGGCCTCCGTGGCCTCCGCGATCGCGGGCGCGGATGCGGTGGTCAACCTTGTCGGCATCCTGAGCGAGGGCGGCAACCAGACCTTCACGGCCGTGCAGGCCGACGGCGCCCGCGCGGTCGCGGAAGCGACGGCCGCCGCCGGGATCACCCGCCTCGTGCAGATGTCGGCGCTGGGCTCCGACCCCGACTCCGAATCGGACTACGCCCGCACCAAGGCGGCCGGCGAGGCCGCCGCCTTCGCGAGCGTGCCCGAGGCAGTGGTGCTGCGGCCCTCCATCGTGTTCGGCCCCGAGGACCAGTTCTTCAACCGCTTCGCGTCGCTCGCCCGCATGTCGCCCGTGCTGCCGCTGGTCGGCGGCGGCGAAACCCGCTTCCAGCCAGTCTTCGTCGGCGACGTGGCGGAGATGGTGTGCCGCGCCATCGACGGGACGATCCGCACCGGCGTCGTCTACGAGTGCGGCGGCCCGGAGGTGAAGACCTTCCGGCAGATCCTCGAATACGTGCTCGCCGTGACGGGCCGCAAGCGCCTGCTCGCGCCGCTGCCCTTCGGCGCCGCCAACATCCAGGCCAGCGTGCTGGAGTTCGTGGACAAGATCAGCCTCGGCCTCCTGCCCGACGCCCTGAAGCTCACGCGCGACCAGGTCCGCCTGCTGCAGGTCGACAACGTCGTGTCGGACGCCGCCAAGGCGGAAGGCCGCACGCTGGAAGGCGTCGGCCTCACGCCCGAGCTCATCGAGGCCGTGGTCCCGTCCTACCTCTACCGCTTCCGCGCCCGCGGCCAGTTCGACGCCAGCAAGTTCGCCTGAGCTGAGCTGAGCGCCGCTCACCGCGCCGGCAGCGCCGCTCGCGCGTCCTCGCGCGCCGAGAGGCGCTTGTGCACGTGCACCATCAGGGCCGTGCCGAACAGCGGCGTCAGGAGGTTGAGGATCGGCACCGCCACCATGCAGGCGATGATGAAGCCGGCGAACAGCACCGTCCCGGCGTTGCGCTCGCGCATGGCCCGCACCTCCGTGAGCGGCCGGAACCGCCCCGCCGCCAGCGCGAAATATTCCCGCCCGAGCAGATAGGCGTTGGCGGCCAGAAACGCCGCGATGTTGATCGGCGGGATCAGCAGGAAGATCAGCGCCACCAAATTCACCAGCAGCGCCACCCCGGCGAAGCGCACCGCCTCCCAGAGTGAAGTGGCGACCGGCAGCGCCGTCCCGGGCGCGTCGGCCGGATAGTGCAGCGCCTCCACCTTCTCGGCGACGTCGTCGAGAAAGAACCCGGCCACCAGCATGCTCACCGGCGGGATCAGGTAGCCAAGCCCGATCACCAGCCCGAAGCCGGCCAGGAACACCGCATAGGCGTCCACCCAGGGGTGCTCGGCCACAAAGGCGGAGCTGCCCAGCCAATAGGCGAAGAGCTTGGTCAGCGCCGCCCAGATCAGCGCCAGCAGCACGGCCGTGAGCCCGAGCGACTTCCACAGCACCTTCCGGAACGGCGGCGACAGGATTTGCCGGAAAGCCCGGAGCGCGGCGTCGAAGATCATGGGCGGGAAATCCTGAGCGTCACAGCATGCCGCTGCCGGCTTCCGGGTCGAACAGCGCGTGCAGCCGGCCCGCGCAGGCCTGCCCGAAGCGGATCAGCAGCGCCTTGCGGGTCGCGGCCGCCATGCGGTGCTCGTCCGGGTCGCGCAGCACCGCGGCCCCATAGGCGTCGGCCACGATCAGCCCGGCGTCCGGCGGCATGATGCCTTCCGGCACATGGCCGGGAATGGCGAAATACAGCCGGTCGCAATGGGCCCGGTAGTCCGGCCATTTCCGGTCCGTCCGGAAATCCTCGACGCTGGACTTGATCTCGACGATCCACACCGTGCCGTCCGGCCCCAGCGCGACGATGTCGGCGCGCCGGCCGGACGCCAGCGGCAGCTCCGTCACGGAGGCGAAGCCGAGCCCTGTCAGCAGCCGGCGCGTGCCGCGGCACACCGCCGACGCCGTTTCGGATTGCCGGCCGTCCACCGGCGGGGAAAGAATCGCGGATGCAAGCATCCGAGGAGTCTAATCCATGCCGTGTTTCGTGGAAACAAGACACGGATCAGCCTCCAGGCAGCAGCCTGCCGTCCTCGAAAAACCGGTTCCCACTTTTTCGCGGCAGGCTCATCCCCCCACGTTGAACGCCGCCAGCGCCGCCATGTTGACGATGTCGGTGTCCTTGGCCCCCAGCGGCACGATCTGCACGGCCTTGTCGAGCCCCACCAACAAGGGCCCGATCACCGTGGACCCGCCTAAACTCGCCATCATCTTGGTCGAGATCGAGGCCGAGTGGAACGCCGGCATCACCAGCACGTTGGCGGCGTCCGACAGCCGGCAGAACGGGTACTGGCTCATCAGTTCCCGGTCCAGCGCCACGTCGGCCGCCATCTCGCCGTCATACTCGAAGTCGACGCGCCGCTGGTCCAGCAGGCGCACGGCCTCCTGCACATGCGCGGTGCGCTCGCCCGGCGGATGCCCGAAGCTCGAGAACGCCAGCAGCGCCACCCGGGGCTCGTAGCCGAGCCGCCGCGCCACGCCGGCGGCCTCGATCGCGATCTCGGCCAGCTCTTGCGCGCTCGGCAGCTCCGTGATCGCCGTGTCGGCCACCAGCACGGTGCGCCCGCGCGCCAGCACCAGCGAGATGCCGATCACCCGGTGCCCGGGCTTGGGGTCGATCACGTGGCGCACGTCGTCCAGCGCCACCGAGAAGTTGCGCGTCACGCCCGTCACCATGGCGTCGGCGTCGCCCAGCGCCACCATGGCGGCCGCGAAGTGGTTGCGGTCCTGGTTGATCATCCGCTGGCAGTCGCGGAACAGGTAGCCCTTCCGCTGCAGCCGGTCATACAGGTACTGCGCGTAGGCGGTGTTCCGGTGCGAAAGCCGCGCGTTGTGGATCTCGATGCCGCTCTTGCCGTCGATCTCCAGCCCCACCTGCCGGGCGGTCTCCTTCACGCGGTCGTCGCGGCCCACCAGCACGGCCGTGCCGAGGCCCTGGTTCACGAAGCTCACCGCCGCGCGGATCACCTGCTCCTCCTCGCCCTCGGCGAAGACCACGCGCTTGGGATAGCGCCGCACCCGCTCCACGGTGCGCTGCAGCGCCCCCGCGACGGGATCGCGCCGGGCCGAGAGCTGCGCCTTGTAGGCCCCCATGTCGACGATGGGCCGCTGCGCCACGCCCGACTCCATGGCGGCCTGCGCCACCGCGGCCGGCACCCACGAGATCAGCCGCGGGTCGAACGGCGCCGGGATGATGTAGTCCCGCCCGAAGCGCGGCCGCGCGCCCTGGTAGGCGGCCGCCACCTCGTCGGGCACGTCCTCCTGGGCGAGCTGCGCCAGCGCGCGCGCCGCCGCGATCTTCATCTCCATGTTGATGGTGGTGGCCCGCACGTCCAGCGCGCCGCGGAAGATGTAGGGGAAGCCCAGCACGTTGTTGATCTGGTTCGGGTAGTCCGAGCGCCCCGTCGCCATGATCACGTCGTCGCGCACCGCGAAGGCTTCCTCCGGGGTGATCTCCGGGTCCGGGTTCGCCATCGCGAAGATGATCGGGTTCTCGGCCATGGAGCGCACCATCTCGGCCGAGACCGCGCCCTTCACCGAAAGCCCGAAGAACACGTCCGCGCCCGCGATCGCCTCGTCCAGCGTGCGCAGCGGCGTCTCGATCGCGTGCGCGCTCTTCCACTGGTTCATGCCCTCGGTGCGGCCCTTGAACACCACCCCTTTGGTGTCGCACAGGATGACGTTCTCATCCCGGAAGCCGAGCGCCTTCAGGATCTCCAGCGACGCGATTCCGGCCGCCCCGGCCCCGTTGCACACGAGCCTGGCGGTCGCGATGTCGCGCCCGGTGAGCTGCAGCGCGTTCATGATGCCGGCCGCCGCGATGATGGCGGTGCCGTGCTGGTCGTCGTGGAAAACCGGGATCTCCATGAGCTCCCGCAGCTTCTCCTCGATGATGAAGCATTCCGGGGCCTTGATGTCCTCCAGGTTGATGCCCCCGAAGGTCGGCCCGAGATAGCGCACCGCCGCGATGAATTCGTCCGGGTCCTCGGTCCCGATCTCCAGATCGAACGCGTCCACGTCCGCGAAGCGCTTGAACAGAACCGCCTTGCCCTCCATCACGGGCTTGGACGCCAGCGCCCCGCGATTGCCGAGCCCCAGGATGGCGGTGCCGTTGGAGATCACCCCCACCAGATTGCCCTTCACGGTGAGGTCGTACGCTTTCGACGGGTCCTCCGCGATCGCCAGCACCGGAATGGCCACGCCCGGCGAATAAGCCAGCGACAGGTCCCGCTGCGTTGTCATCGGCTTGGTGGCGACGACCTCCAGCTTCCCCGGCCGGCCGCGCGAATGAAACAGCAGCGCCTCCTGGTCCGTGATGGTGGGGCGGGTGCGTTTCCTCGGTGTCTTATCGTTGTCGGTCATGGCCAGCCCGGTCTTCTGCACGGATGCGGGCGGCCAACTTACGGACGCGAATGATGTTTCTCAAGCACGTTGGCGTGCGACGATGGGGGGAGGGGAGGAGGAGGGCGAGAGTTGCCCAACCCGCAACCGCGCCGATGCCCGGGCGGCTGGCGAACGGCTCACCCCAGACCGCCCTCGCCGTCATTGCGAGCGCAGCGAAGCAATCCAGATGCCGGGCGTCCCCCGCAACGGACGGGGCCGGACCTCCTCTCCCGCCAGCGGGAGAGGGGAAGCGGTGAGGGCGCGGGTTCCAAGCCCGGCGCCGGGATGGCGCGCTCTGGCTCGCAGCGACGTGGAGGCTTTGCCGAACATACCGCTAAGCTGCGCTGGTGCGCTCGCCCGCACCCGCCATCTTTCGACTGTGGTCTCTGGGCTTCAACCGGAACTTCGCGCAGATCTTTCCGTCACCGTCAACAGTGCTAAGTGTTGAGATCAAATTCTAGTCAACGGTGCTCTCTTGCCTCTCGGTCCAGCGCTGCTTCAAGGGTCGTTTGACATGAGGTCAGATGATCATGATACCGCTTCTAGAGCCAAGCCCAACAAAGCTGACAAGCGCGGCTTGAAATCACATCCAGGCTTTTCGATATCGCTGAGCAGATAAAATCTTTGCGTAGTCGGACTGGCGGCTCTAGCCGATTTCTCGTCGAAACTTTCAACGTTTAAAACTGTCCAAAACTCTGTAAAGCCAGCTGCCTTTGCCTTGAGGTGACTCTTCTCAGCTTCACCTAGTCGATTATGAAAATTGGAATAGTCCCGGCCACCTTTGATTTCCACTGCAAGAATTTTTCGATTTTGCTGACTGGAGTGTTCTTCAAGGCAAATATCAGGGTCAGCCGCATACGTGACAGACATTGTGCGTCCAGCCGAGTTGACGATCGTAAAGCCAGAATCAGTTTCTATCGCTCCTGCAGATTTTACAACGGACTGGATTGCCTCCTGTACAAGGTAAGCTCCAGTTTTGCCAGTAGCGTTATTGGCACCCCCGCGTAATTGCGCACCAAAGGTTAAAAGACACAGCTCATTGAGTCCGTTCGGAGTGATAATCTGCTCGTCCAACCCGTCCACCAGAGTGACGCCCGCCTTTGCCATTTCCTGGCAGAACACTATACAATCAGCATCCGTTACTCCTCTCCGATCACCTTTATCTTCCAGCCGTGCGAAACGGGCTAATGCTGTTCTCTTATGATAAAATTCCTTGCGACTAAAGCCGTACAGCAAGCGATAATATCCTAGCGTTTGAGGAGACGCAGACAAAACGATGGGGGTAGGAAAAACCAACTCACCACGAAGCCCAATCGACGCAAGTTTTGCAATTGCCTGCATGGGGACGATTTCGGCGAGTTGATTGTCGAGCTCCCGAATGTCCATGTCTTTGATTGAGCGCATAAGATTAGGTTGCAGGTAGAGGCTCTTAGCTCTTACTAGCGCCTGAGCGAAGCGAAGCTGTAAATTGGGAAATGGAATGTGCATTGTTTAAAGCCTCAGGAGATTAGGCGGGTTATCGACCAATCGACGTAATGAAATATCGATGTAATCAGGATTAAGTTCTATCCCAACATACCGACGACCCAACTTATTAGCAACAAGACCAACTGTGCCGGATCCAAAAAACGGATCGAGTATCAGGTCGTTGGCGCACGTTGAAGCTTTGATGCATGGCTCAACCAAAGCGCTTGGAAACGTGGCAAAGTGCGCCCCTTTGAAGGGCTGCGTGTTCACGTCCCAAACAGACCGCATGTTGCGTCCATTGCTGTCAAGCGTATCCACTTTATTATAAATATATCGTTCTGATTTCGACATCATGAATAAATATTCATGGGATCTAGTAGGCCTGTCGGCAACACTTTCGGGCATTGCATTCGGCTTATTCCAGACGATATCGGACCTTAGGTACCATCCGTTCCTCTGAAGGGCGAATGCGAGACGCCACGGAACGCCTATTAGGTCTTTGGACTTCAATCCAGCTGGTGTTGCAGGTCTCGTAGACATCGCTCTAGCGGGATTTTTTCTATCCGGCGCGCGCCAGGTACGATTACCACTAGTATAGCTATCACCGATGTTGAGCCAGAGGAGCCCGTCAGAACGGAGAACTCTCTTTGCTTGCTCAAAAACTTCTACAAGTGCGTCGATAAATTTGTCCAATTCTGCTTCAAGGCCAATCTGGCCATCGATTCCGTAATCACGCAATCCCCAGTATGGCGGAGACGTTATTATGCATTGGACCGAAGAGTCCGGTAGTTTTGAGATTGTTCGAAGTACATCGCCATTGATGACGATAGATTTACCCAATGAAATCAGGTCACTAATCAGCATAGTTTGTTCGGTCGGGAATCAGCATCGATAAAAAATATCCGACAATGCAAAAACGTCTACGAACCTGAGGTTGCATTGTCTGAAGCTCACCCATCCATCGCCGTGCGAGAACAATGTGCGTTGCTTTGTGATGGTGTAGCGCAGCTACGAAGCATTCGCAGGCGCTTGTTTCAGCGTTGCTGTACATCAACTCAGATTAGCGTACGGCTGTCCCAATGATTTGGGGGCAAGCGTTAGCGGAGAAGACGATTTCGGACTGAGGCCCGTCTGAGACACCAACCCACCCGCTCCGTCCCCGCTAGCCCCTCATCCGGTCCTTCGGACCACCTTCTCCCGGGGGGAGAAGGCGCCAGTCCAGCCCCGCGTGGCGCGCTCCGGTCAGTCTCCTTAACCCAGTCGCCCGCCCGGCGAGAACCGTTCGCCCGCCAGCGCATTCTCCATCCCGACCCACGCCAGATCCGGTCGCGGGCTGGCGCTGGCGTGGGATGAAACGGCATGACGGTGGTGGAAGGCGGCGCGCCCGGGATCGCGGGCGGCGGGTCTCGGGGGGTGGCGCGCGACAAGTCGTCTCGCGCCGGGCGGGCGCTGGACGCCGTGAACTTCACGCTCGCGGACGTGCGCGATGGGCTCGGGCCCTATCTGGCGATCTATCTCCTGGCGGTGCGCGGCCCGCAGGGCGGGTGGGACGAGGCCACCATCGGCCTCGTGATGACGGTGGCGGGGATCGCCGGGCTGGTCGCGCAGGCGCCGGCCGGGGCCTTGATCGACCGGACAACGGCCAAGCGCGCCGTCGTGATCGCGGCCGCGCTGGCCGTGACGCTGAGCTCGCTGGCGCTGCCCTTCATCAGCTCATTCGCGGCCGTGGCGGCGACGCAGTCGCTCGCGGCCGTGGCCGGGGCGGTGTTTCCGCCGGCGCTGGCCGCCATCACGCTCGGCATCGTGGGGCCGCGCAACTTCGCCCGGCGCATCGGCCGCAACGAGGCGTTCAACCATGCGGGCAATGCGGCTTCGGCTGCGGTCGCGGCCGGCTGCGCGGCGTTGTTTGGTCCCATCGTGGTGTTCTGGCTCATGGCGCTCCTGGCCGTGCTCAGCATCGGGGCGACGCTCACCATCCCGGCCGACGCCGTGGACGACGCCGTGGCGCGCGGGCTGGACCACGAAGCCGGCGAGCCGGCGGGCGCGCCATCGGGCTGGCGGACCTTGCTGGAGAACCGGCCGCTGCTGCTGTTCGCCGTGCTGGCCGCGCTGTTCCACCTCGCCAACGCGGCCATGCTGACCTCCGTGAGCCAGCTGTTGTCGCGCGTGGCCGGCAAGGAGAGCGCCACCTCGATGGTGGCGATCTGCATCGTGGCTGCCCAGGTGGTGATGGTTCCGGTCGCCATGCTGGTGGGGGCCAAGGCCGACCCGTGGGGCCGCAAGCCGCTGTTTCTGGCCGCCTTCGGCGTGCTGGCGGTGCGCGGCGCGCTGTATACGGCGTCGGACGACCCCTATTGGCTCGTCGCCGTGCAGTGCCTCGACGGGGTGGGGGCGGGCGTCTACGGGGCGCTGTTTCCCGTGGTGGTGGCGGATCTCACGCGCGGCGCCGGCCGCTTCAACGCCGCCCAGGGGGCCGTGGGGGCCGCCCAGGGGCTCGGCGCGGCGCTGAGCGCCACGCTGGCCGGGGTAATCATCGTGAGCTTCGGCTACGGCGCGGCGTTCTGGAGCCTCGCCGCCATCGCGGCGCTCGGGTTCGGGCTCTACGCCGTCCTGATGCCGGAGACGCGCGGGCGTGAAAACGCGGCGGCGGCCGCGAACGAGGCCGGCTGAAGAGCGCGGCCGGGCTGCAATTCCCGTGGACAAGCCGGGCCCGGGGCCGCGCCTTCCGGGGCGGGCTCTGGTAGCGTCCGCGCATGACCGTTCAAGGCCCCGCCCTGACCCTGCCGGACGCCGCGCCCGAGGCGCCGGACGCGCGCCTCACGCCCATGATGGCGCAGTATCTGGAGATCAAGCACGCCAATCCGGATTGCCTGCTGTTCTACCGGATGGGCGATTTCTACGAGCTGTTCTTTGGCGACGCCGAAATCGCGTCGCGCACGCTCGGCATCGTGCTGACCAAGCGCGGCAAGCACGCCGGCGAGGACATCCGCATGTGCGGCGTGCCGGTGGACCGCTCCGAGGACTACCTGCAACGTCTGATAGCGGCCGGCCACCGCGTCGCCGTCTGCGAGCAGCAGGAGGACCCCGCCGAGGCGCGCAAGCGCGGCGCCAAGAGCGTGGTGAAGCGCGGCGTCGTGCGCCTGGTCACGCCCGGCACGATCACGGAGGAGACCCTGCTGGAGCCCGGGCGCGCCAGCCTGCTGGCCGCCGTGGCGCGCGTGCGGGCCGGGGAGGGGTGGACCTACGGGCTCGCGGCCGTGGACATCTCCACGGGCGCGTTCACGGTGGGCGAGGCGCCCGAGGGCGCGCTGGCGGCCGAGATCGCCCGCCTGGAGCCGCGCGAGATCCTGGTCCCGGACGCGATCCTGGACGAGCCCGCGCTGCGGGCGCTGTGGCGCGAGACGCGCGCCCACGTCACCCCGCTCGCCCGCGACGGGCTGGACGCGAGCTCGGGCGAGCGGCGCCTGTGCGCGTTCTATGGCGTGAGCTCGCTCGCGGGCTTCGGCGCCTTCGCGCGCGCCGAGATCGCGGCCGCGGCGGCCGTGGTCGCCTATGTGGAGCGCACGCAGCTGGGCGCCCGGCCGCCCCTGTCCGCCCCCACCCGCGAGGCCGCGGACGCCTGCATGGCCATCGACGCGGCCACGCGCGCCAGCCTCGAGCTCACGCGCACGCTCGCGGGCGAGCGCGCGGGCAGCCTCCTGGCCGCGGTGGACCGCACGCTCACGCCCGCCGGCGGGCGCCTCATGGCCGAGCGCCTGGCGGGCCCGCTCACGGACGCGGGCGCGATCAACGCGCGCCTGGACGCGGTCGCGTGGCTCGTGGACGACCCCGCGGCCAGGTCCGCGTGCCGCCAGGCGCTAAAGCGCGCGCCCGACATGGCGCGGGCGCTGTCGCGCCTGACGCTGGAGCGCGGCGGCCCGCGCGATCTCGCCTGCCTGCGCGACGGGCTCGCGGCCGCGCGCGCGCTGGGCGCCGCCCTCGCGCTCGCGCCCGTGCTGCCGGCCGAGCTCGCGCAGGCGGGCGCGGTTCTGCGCGGCATGGATGGCGCGCTCGAAGCCGCGCTCGCCGCGTGCCTGGGCGAGGACCTGCCCCTGCACAAGCGCGACGGCGGGTTCGTGCGCGCCGGGCACGATCCCGCGCTCGACGAGGCGCGCGCGCTGCGCGACGAGAGCCGGCGCGTCGTCGCGGCCCTGCAGGCGCGCTACGCGGACGAGACGGGCGCCCGCACGCTGCGCGTGAAGCACAACAACTTCCTCGGCTACTTCGTCGAGGTCCCGCAGGCGGTGGGCGAGACGCTGGTGAAGCCGCCGCTAAACGCCACCTTCGTGCATCGCCAGACCATGCAGGGCGCCATGCGCTTCTCCACCGCCGAGCTCGGCGACCTGGAGAGCCGCATCGCCTCAGCGGCCGACCGGGCGCTCGCGCTGGAGCTCGCCCATTTCGACAGGCTCCGGGATATCGCGGTGGCGGCCGCCCCGGCCATCCGGGTGGTCGCGGACGCGATCGCGCGCATCGACGTCGCGGCCGCGCTGGCCGAACTCGCGGACGCCGGCGGCTGGGTGCGCCCCGTGGTGGACGACAGCCTCGCCTTCGCGATCGAGCGCGGGCGCCATCCCGTGGTCGAAGCCGCGCTGAAGCGCGACGGCCAGCCCTTCGTGGCCAACGACGCCGACCTCTCCGCCCCCGAGGGCGGCCGCGGCGGCCGCATCGCGCTGATCACCGGCCCCAACATGGCCGGCAAGTCGACCTTCCTGCGCCAGAACGCCCTGATCGCCGTGCTGGCCCAGATGGGCTCCTTCGTGCCCGCCGCCCGGGCCCATCTTGGCGTCGTCGACCGCCTGTTCTCGCGCGTCGGCGCGGCCGACGACCTCGCGCGCGGCCGCTCCACCTTCATGGTCGAGATGATCGAGGCCGCCGCCATCCTCAACCAGGCGACCCCGCGCTCGCTCGTGATCCTGGATGAGATCGGCCGCGGCACCGCCACCTTCGACGGCCTCTCGATCGCGTGGGCCACCATCGAGCACCTGCACGAGACCAACCGCTGCCGCTCGCTGTTCGCGACGCATTTTCACGAGCTCACCGCGCTGGCGCGCCGGCTGCCGCGGCTCCTGAACCTCACCGTGCGGGTCACCGAGTGGCAGGGCGACGTCGTGTTCCTCCACGAGGTCGCGCCCGGCGTGGCCGACCGCAGCTACGGCGTGCAGGTAGCCAAGCTCGCCGGCCTGCCGCGCGCCGTGGTGGACCGCGCCCGCGTGATCCTGGACGAGCTCGAGGCGTCCGAGCGCCAGGCCCCGGTGGACCGCATGGTGGACGACCTGCCGCTCTTCGCAGCGGCGCGCCCTTCGGCCGGCTTCGCCGAAGCCCCGTCCGGCCCGGACCCGCTGCGCGAGGCTCTGGACGCCGTGGACCCGGACGCCCTGTCGCCCCGCGAAGCGCTCGAGGCGCTGTACCGCCTCAAGGCCGCAGCGCAGTGACGGGCTCAACGCCACGCATTAGCTGAAAATTCACCAATCCCCATCATGCTCACCAAAAGGTTTACAGCGGGGATCGAGTGATGCTGGGCGCTTCCAAGACACTGCGCATGGGCGCGAAACTGGGCCTGCCGGTCGCCGCAGCCCTGCTGGTCTGCGCCTTCGCGGTCCCGGCCGTGGCGCTGGACAGCATCGTGGTGCAGACGGACCACGCCCAGGTGCTCAAGCTGCCGCCCAGGGCGACCACGATCGTGATCGGCAACCCGATGATCGCGGACGTCGCCGTTCAGAAGAACGGGTCGATGGTGCTCACCGGCAAGAGCTATGGCGAAACCAACCTCATCGCCCAGGATTCCACCGGCGCGGTGATCGGCGAGTCCAAGATCCGCGTCGAGGCGGCGTCGGAGAACATGGTTGTGGTCCAGCGCGGCATGGAGCGCGAGACCTATTCCTGCGCGCCGCACTGCCAGCCCACCATGTCGCTGGGCGACGTGCAGCGCCATTTCGAGAGCGTGGGCGCGCAGACGACCAACCGAAACCAGCTCGCGAAGTAATCGCGGCCGCGTACCTCGAATTTCGCCTGATGCGTTTGGCTTTGATTCATTATGCCCACAGGTTGTGCGCGCAATCGCGCTGAACCGAAACATACTCTCAACCGGTCCTGAGCGATCGTCGAAGGTGCGACGATAGTTCCGTATCGGAGATTGAGGATGCAAACGTCCACCTCGCCACAGGCGAAGCCTGGACCTGCCGGGCCGCGCAGGCGCCGCGGCGTCTTCGCACGTTTCGGTCGTGATCGGCGCGGCTCCGTCGCGGTCGAGTTCGCGATGCTGGCCATTCCGTTCATCAGCCTCGTCTACGCGATCTTCGAAACCTCCATGGTGCACATCACCGGCCAGGTGCTGCAGACCGCCGTGACGGACGCATCGCGCCTGGTGATGACCGGCCAGGCCCAGTCCGGCGGGTTCGATCAGGCCAAGTTCAAGACGGAAGTCTGCAATCGCGTGAAGGCGATGTTCGACTGCCCGACGCTCCTGAAGGTCGACGTCCGCGTTGCGACGTCGTTTGGAGCCGCCGATACGTCGCGGCCGCCGGTCAACTCCGGCAACCTGGACACGACCAGCTTCGCCTATTCGCCGGGCGGCCCACGCACCATCAACGTGGTGCGCGCCGTGATCGCATATCCGATCATCCTGCCGCTCATCGGCCAGACCTTCGTGAACCTGAACGGCAACAAGCTGCTGATCATGGGCACGGCGGTGTTCCAGACCGAACCTTTCGCGGCCACGCCATGATGAACCCGTTGATGACCCGCCTGCGGCGTCTTCCGGCTCTGCGCCGCGTTTTTTCGGCCGCGTCCGACACGAGCGGCGTCGCCGCCGTCGAGTTCGCCCTGATCCTGCCCGTGATGCTGGTGCTCTATATCGGCTCGGTCGAGGTGAGCCAGGGGCTCAGCGCCGATCGCAAGGTCGTGCTCCTCACCCGCACGCTCGCCGACCTGGTGACGCAAAACGACACCCTGAACGGCACGCAGGTGACCCAGATCATGTCGGCCGGCACGGCCGTGATGTCCCCGATGGCGTCCAGCCCGATCGAGATGCGGATCACCAGCGTGGCGATCTCGGACGTCTCCGGCAAGGAGGCGACGGCCTGCTGGAGCCAGGCCAGCGCGAACTGGTCCGGCACGCCGGCCAGCGCCTATCCGAAGGGCTACATCTTCAACACCATCCAGGTGCCGACGGCCCTGCGGGCCGACCCGGGAACCTCCGTGGTGCTGGCCGAGGTGCGGTATCCCTACAAGCCCGTGATGGGCTACGTGATCACCAGCACGCTGACGCTCAGCGAGCGCATCTTCATGCGCCCGCGCATCGCCGCCTATGTGAGCAACACGGACTTCGCCAACAGCGGCAAGCCCACGGCCGCAAGCGGCCCCTGCACCTGAGACCGCGGCCTCGATTTCCACCCTTCCCTTGAGGGGGAGGGGTGGCGCTCAGCGCCGTTCGGGAAGCCGCACTTCGTCAGCGAACCGGTCCGCTCGACTCTCTCCGTCATCCCCGGCGGCGCGCAGCGCCGGGAGGGGGATCCAGGGGTGAGCGCCTTTGCCCCTGGATCCCCTTCCCGACCTGCTGCGCAGGTCGCCGGGGATGACGGCGGAGAGGCCGGCGCAACGTCTGAGGGTCTGAGTACGGCAGTCCGACGGCGCGAACGGGAGCTTGCGCCACCCTCTTGTCATTGCGAGCGACAGCGAAGCAATCCAGTCTAGTGGCCGCGCCATTAGACTGGATTGCTTCGCCTCCGGCTCGCAATGACGGCGGAGAGGCCGGCGGAACGTCCGAGGGTCTGAGTACGGCAGTCCCGACAGCGCGCACAAAAGCTTGCGCCACCCTCTCGTCATTGCGAGCGAGAGCGAAGCAACCCAGTTTAAAAGCCGGGCCATTAGACTGGATTGCTTCGCCTCCGGCTCGCAATGACGGCGGAGAGGCCGGCGGAACGTCCGAGGGTCTGAGTACGGCAGTCCCGGCGGCGCGCACAAAAGCTTGCGCCACCCTCGCCGTCATTGCGAGCGACAGCGAAGCAATCCAGCCTAAAACCCGGGCCTCTAGACTGGATTGCTTTGCGTTCGGCTCGCAGAGCGTCGGGCCGGGCCCGTCAGATCGACTGGTTGTAGGCGCCGACCTCGGAGTTCTCGCGCAGCACGCCGTCCACGGCCTTGAACATCTCGCGCATGCGGGCTTCCGAGACCGGGCTTTCGATCACGACCACGAGCTCGGGCTTGTTGGACGAGGCGCGGACGAGGCCCCAGGTGCCGTCCTGCGCGGTGACGCGCACGCCATTCACCGTGACGATGTCGCGGATGGGCTGGCCCGCGATGGCCTCGCCGGCGGCCTGCATGGCCTGGAAGCGCTGCGTGACCCGCTCGGACACCTGGTACTTCACCTCGTCGGCGCAGTGCGGCGACATGGTGGGGGTGCCGTAGGTCTTCGGCAGGGCGCGGTAGAGGTCCGCCATGGTCTTGTCGGGGTTGCGGTCGAGCATGTCGAGCACCGCGATCGCCGTCACGAGGCCGTCGTCATAGCCGCGGCCGACCGGCGCGTTGAAGAAGAAGTGGCCGGACTTCTCGAAGCCCGCCAGCGCCTTCAGGTCGGCGACCCGGCGCTTGATGTAGGAGTGGCCGGTCTTCCAGTAGTCGGCCTTCACGCCGTTGGCCTGCAGCACCGGATCGGTCGCGAACAGGCCGGTGGACTTCACGTCCACCACGAAGGTCGCGCCCGGGTGCAGCGCCGACAGGTCGCGCGCCAGCATGACGCCGATCTTGTCGGCGAAGATCTCCTCGCCCTCGTTGTCCACCACGCCGCAACGGTCGCCGTCGCCGTCGAAGCCGAGGCCCACATCGGCCCCGTGCTCCTTAACGGCGTGCGCCATGGCGTGCAGCATTTCCATGTCTTCGGGATTCGGATTGTAGCGCGGGAAGGTGTGGTCGAGCTCGACGTCGAGCGGGATCACCTCGACGCCCAGCCGCTCCAGGATATGCGGCGCGAAGGCGCCGGCCGTGCCGTTGCCGCAGGCGGCCACGACCTTGAGCTTGCGCTTGATCGGCGCCCGGGTGGTGAGATCCGCGATGTAGCGCTCGGGGAAGTTCTCGACGAAGTTGTAGGAGCCGCCCTCGCGGGTTTCGTATGCGCCCGAGAGCACGATCTCCTTGAGCCGGCTCATCTCGTCCGGCCCGAAGGTGACCGGGCGCTGGGCCCCCATCTTCACGCCCGTCCAGCCGTTGTCGTTGTGCGAGGCCGTCACCATGGCGACGCAGGGCACGTCGAGCTCGAACTGGGCGAAATACGCCATCGGGGAGAGCGCCAGCCCGATGTCATGGACCCGGCAGCCGGCCGCCATGAGGCCGTTGATCAGCGCCATCTTGATGGCCGACGAATAGCCGCGGAAATCATGGCCCGTGACGATCTCGGGCTTCACGCCCATCTCGCGGATCAGCGCGCCGAGGCCCATCCCGAGGGCCTGCACGCCCATCAGGTTGATCTCTTTCTCGAACAGCCAGCGGGCGTCGTATTCCCGGAAGCCGGTGGGCTTCACCATCGGGAGGGTCTCGTAGCCATACGTATTCGTGTGGAGGAGGGGGACGGGTTTTGGGAACATGAGCCTGCCGATGATGTGCTGATCGTGCGCCACGCTGGCCCGAAAGAGGCAGCGCCGCAACGGTTTCAAAAGCGTTAGAGGACGAACTTACTGGGTGAGCACGAGGCGCCCTTGGGCGAATTCCATGCCTCCGAGCCGACGCAGGAAGGACATGCCCAGCAGCGTGCCTTCCAGCCGGCCGGCCGGCATCACCATGGCTTCCACGTCGCGCACCACGATGCCGTTGAGGCGCACCTCGGGCAGGCGCACCTGGGCGGCGCGGATCACCCCATTGGCGGTGTTCACCGGAATGCGGAAGTCGGCGCCGGTCGGAAACACGCCGACGCGCCGGGCGTCCTCGGCCGAAAGCGCGACCGTGGACGCGCCGGTGTCCACCAGCGTGCGCACGATGACGTTGTTGATCTGCAGGTTGGCGACGAAATGCCCGCGGGCGTCGGCCGCCAGCGTCACGGTGGCGCGGCCCTGGGCGTTGCGCGCAGGCGGCGCCGGCGCGGCCGACGCCGGCTCCGGCGTCACGGCGGTCTGCGCCGCCACGGCGGCCGTGGGCGCAGGCGGACGGCCCACGGATTTCACCGCGAACACGCTGACCAGAACGATGAATGCGGCGGCGGCGGCGATCTTCAGCATGACGTCTCCTTGGGGAGACCCTACACCGGCCCGTGTTCAGCCGGCGTTTGCGCCCGATCGTGGATTGCGCGCTTTGCCGTAACCGCTCGTTCAGCCTGTTTCGCTCAGGCCTGGAAGCCCGCCACGGCGGCGTCGATGGCCTCCCGGGTGGGGATGCTGGTCTGCGCCCCCTCGGCCGCGCAGGCCAGGCTGCCGGCGGCCGCGGCGCGCGCCAGCGCGGTGGTGAAGCCGAGCCCGCAATCCATCGCGGCCGCGAGTGCGCCGCAGAACGTGTCGCCCGCCGCCGTTGTGTCGACCGGGGTGACCGGCAGGGCCGGCGCGGCGCGGCGGAGGCCGCCCGTCCACCCCACCGCGCCGTCGGCGCCGAGCGTCACGATGGTCGAGACGCCGTGCCGGGCGTCGATGTCGCGCGCGATGGCGTCCGGCTCGCCCGCGATGTCGAGCCCGGCGCCCACGATCACGGCCTCGTGCTCGTTGACGATCAGCAGGTCGAGGCAGGCCAGCAGGGCGGGGTCGAGCCGTCCCGCCGGCGCGGCGTTCAGGATCACGCGGGCGCCGGCCGCCTTGGCGATCCGGGCGGCCGCGAGCGCCTCGGCGTCCGGAACCTCGCGCTGCAGCAGGAGGGTGTCGCGCTCGCCCATCGCGAGCCCGTCGAGCTGGCTGGCCCGCACATGCGCGTTGGCGCCGGCCGCCACCACGATGGCGTTCTCGCCGCCGTCCGAGACACTGATGAAGGCCGCGCCCGTGGGCGCCTCCACCTGGGCGACGCGGCTGAGGTCCACCCCGTCCCGCTCCAGCAGCGACAGCGCGAGCGGGCCGAAAGGGTCGCGCCCCACCGCGCCGACCAGCGTCACCTCCGCGCCGGCGCGCCGGGCCGCGAGCGCCTGGTTGGCGCCCTTGCCGCCCGGGATCACCGCGTAGCCCGGACCCAGGATGGTCTCGCCTGGCCCGGGGATGCGCTCCACCCGGGTGACGAAATCGACATTGACCGAACCGAACACCACGATCATGCGCGCGCCGCCTTGAACCCGTCGTAAGCCTGCAGGAATGCCCGGGCCTTGTCGCCGACCTGCGTGGCCGTGTCGCCCGGCTTGAACAGCGCCGAGCCGAGCCCGAAGCCGCTCACCGGCCCGTCCGCGTAGCGCGGGAGCGTGTCGGGCGTGATCCCGCCCACCATCACGAGCGTGGCGCCTTTGGGCAGCACCGCCCCCATGGCCTTGGCGCCGGCCGGGCCGATGAGCTCGCCGGGAAAGAACTTCAACACGTCCGCGCCGGCGTCCAGCGCCGCATAGGCCTCGGTGGGGGTCATCACGCCCGGCGCCGAGACGAGGCCGAGCGCCTTGGCGCGGCGGATCACGTCCTGGTTGGCGTTGGGCGAGACGATCAGCGTGCCGCCCGCCTGCGCGACCGCGTCAACGTCGGGGACGCGCACCACCGTGCCCGCGCCCACCACGGCGCGGCCGTGCAGCGCCTTCGCGAGCCGGCCGATGCTGTCCAGCGGCTCGGGCGAGTTCAACGGCACTTCCAGAATAGTGAAGCCCGCTCCCGCCAGCGCCTCGCCCACCGCCACGGCCTCGTCGGGCCGCAGCCCGCGCAGGATCGCGATCAGCGGGCAGCGCGCATAGGCGGCGTGGAAGGCGGCTGTGTGGGACATGGCTCGCGCCTTTCGGTTGGGATCAGACGGCCGCGAGCCGGCGCAGGCCGGCCACCACGGCGTCCTCTGGGTCGATGAGCCGGCAAGCCCGCCCGCGCGAGGCCAGCGCGGCCGTGTAGGACTGGGCGAAGACCCCGTCCGCCACCAGGGCGATGGCGGCCGCGTCGCCCGCGCCCGCCAGCCCGGCGTCGATCTCGGTCCCGATCAGCAGGCCGGAGAGGTAGGGCCCCACTTGCGCGGGCGGCAGCTCGCCCATCAGCACCAGCGTGCGGGCCGAGAACGCCACATGGGTGAGCCCGCCCGGCCGGCGCGCGGCGTCCAGGCCTCGCGCGAAGCCCGCCGGGTCGGCCGGCTCCTCGGCGAGCTTGCCCAGGATGGTGTGGTCCTTCAGCGCGCCGAAGAAGTCGCCCGTCATGAAGGTCGAGAAGCCCTCGATCCGGCCGCCCTCGATGCGGGCCCATTTGGAGTGCGTGCCCGGCATAACGACGAGCCCGTCGGCGACGCCGCAGCCCGCGATCTTTGTTTCCTCGCCGCGCATCACGTCGGGCGCTCCGGCGGCGTCGCGGGCCGTGAGCCCCGGCACGATCATGGCGCGGCGGCCCTCGCCGGCGTCCACCACCGCGAAGGCGCGCGCCAGCGCGTCGATCCCGACCGGGCAGGCGAGATAGGGCGCCTCGACCCAGCCGTTGCGGCTGCCCACCATGCCGGCCATCACCACCGGCGCGTCGGGCCAGCGATGGAGCCAGGCGCCGAGGTGGCGGCGGAATACGGCCGGAAAGCCGCCCGGCGGCACCGCCATGATGCCGTCGTCGCCGGTGACGCGGTCCAGCACCGCGCCGGAGCCGTCCACCAGCCAAGCCCGCAGCCGGGTGGTGCCCCAGTCCACGGCGATCATCGCTGGATCCTGCGCGCTCATGCTGATTGTTCCGGCTCTCGTCGACGGGCGGACCCTATTGGGTTTTTGCGCGCTTTCAAGCCGCCGCTCAGGCGCTCCACAGCCGCCGGTCGTAGTCCACCGCGTAGCGCTCGGGATGCGACGCGATCGCGGCCATCCCGTGCAGCACGGCGTCCGGCGAGGTCACCATGCGGGTGGCGATGCGCTTTGGCAGGCTCTCCACCGGCTCCTTGCGCTCGAAAGCGGCCCGGAACGCGGCCGGGTCCAGCAGCGGCCGGATGCGCGGCAGGATGCCGCCCGCCAGCGTCACCCCGCCCGTGCCGCCAAACACGATCGCCATGTCGCCCGCGAACCGCGCCAGCACGCGGATGAACATCCGCACGGTGTCGGCCTCGGCGCTCGCATGGTCGGCCAGCGCGGCGTTCACGATCGCGACGCCGTCGAGCCCGTCCGGCGTAGCGGTTCCAGCCGCCGCCATGCGGGCGTGATGCAGCGCCACGAGGCCGGGACCGGACAGGATGGCCTCGGCGGTGAGCCGGCCTTCCACCCGCCGCACATGCGCGAACACGCGCTCCTCCTCCGCGTCGAAGGGCGCAAAATCCACATGGCCGCCTTCGCTGGGCAGCGGCGCGAAGCGGCCCGCCACCTCCACGAGCGCGCCGACGCCGAGCCCCGTCCCGGGCCCGAGCACCACGCGCGGCCCGATGCCCGGCGCCACGGTCCCGATCGACTCGACGACGCCGTCCGGCAAGGCCGGCAGGGCGAGCGCCTGCGCCTCGAAGTCGTTCAGCAGCAGGCCCTCGACGGCGCCGCCGAGGCGCACGATCTCGGGCCCGTCGATCACCCAATGCGCGTTGGTGAGGCGGCAGACCCGGTCGTTCACCGGCCCGGCCCCGCACAGGATGGCGGAGCGCGGCTTGCGCGAAGCCGGCGTGGTCGCGGCCGCGAGCGCCAGCGACACGGTGTCGAAATCGGCCGTGCGAAAGCGGCCGAGCATCGCCAGAGGTCCGTCCGGCTCCTCCTGCACGGCGAAGCGGGCGTTGGTGCCGCCGATGTCGCCGACGATCACCGGGTATGGAAAAACGGTAGGGGAAAAGCTCGACACGGGCGTTCCTGGTTCCACGCGCCGCCATCTCGCCGGGGGCGCTTGCCGCTGTCAACGCGGGAGGCGGCGGCGGGATGCGGGTCTTCCTTCTCCCATCGGGAGAAGGTGTCAGCGAAGCTGACGGATGAGGGACTGACGACAGGTAGCTAGCCGCTCTACGGGAACAATCCCGATCATTAGTCCCTCATCCGGCCCTTTGGGCCACCTTCTCCCGGGGGGAGAAGGGATACGCGCCTAGCGGGCGAACCCGCCCACCCAAGCCTAGACCATTTTCGGCCTGCCCTCCGGCGCGAAATCGGCTAAAAGCGCGCCGAACCTTCATGCACACGCCCAGCGGGAGCCGCCATGTCCAGCGCCGCCTCGAGCCTCTTTCCGATGGCCCAGGATTCCACCCCCTATCGCAAGCTGGACGTGCCGGGCGTTTCGGTCGAGACGGTCGGCGGGCGCGAGTTCATCAACGTCTCGGCCGAGGCGATCCGGGCGCTCGCCAAGCAGGCGCTGATCGACATCAACCACCTGCTGCGCCCCGGCCACCTCGCCCAGTTGGCGAAGATCCTCGACGATCCGGAAGCGACCTCCAACGACAAGTTCGTCGCATATGACCTCCTGAAGAACGCCAATATCGCGGCCGGCGGCATCCTGCCCATGTGCCAGGACACCGGCACCGCCATCGTGATGGGCAAGAAGGGCCGCTTCATCTGGACGGACGGAACCGACGAGGACGCGCTCTCGGACGGCATCCGCGACGCCTATTTCGAGAAGAACCTGCGCTATTCGCAGCTCGCGCCGCTCTCGATGTTCGAGGAAAAGAACACCCGCAACAATCTGCCGGCGCAGATCGACATCTACGCGGAGGGCGACGACGCCTACAAGTTCCTGTTCGTCGCCAAGGGCGGCGGCTCGGCCAACAAGACCTTCCTCTACCAGGCTACGCCCTCGCTCCTGACCAAGGACCGTATGATGGCGTTCCTGAAGGAGAAGATCCTGACGCTCGGCACGGCCGCCTGCCCGCCCTACCACCTCGCCATCGTGATCGGCGGCACCTCGGCCGAGCTCGTTATGAAAACCGTGAAGCTCGCCTCGACGCGGTATCTCGACGACCTGCCCACGCAGGGCTCGGAAGCCGGCCATGCGTTCCGCGATCTCGGGATGGAGGCGGAGGTCCACAAGCTCACGCAGCAGCTCGGCGTCGGCGCGCAGTTCGGCGGCAAGTATTTCTGCCACGACGTGCGCGTCATTCGCCTGCCGCGCCACGGCGCGTCCATGCCGATCGGGCTCGGCGTGTCCTGCTCGGCGGACCGGCAGGCCAAGGCCAAGATCACCCGCGACGGCGTGTTCCTGGAGGCGCTGGAGACGCACCCGGCGCAGTACCTGCCGGAGGTGGACGAAAGCACGCTCGGCGGCGCGGTGGTGCAGATCGACCTGAACCGCCCGATGTCGGAGATCCGGGCCTCGCTCAGCCAGCATCCTATCCGCACCCGCGTGTCGCTCACCGGCCCCATCGTGGTGGCGCGCGACCTCGCGCACGCCAAGATCCGCGAGCTGCTGGATAGCGGCCAGCCGATGCCGGACTACATGCGCAACCACCCGGTCTATTACGCCGGCCCGGCGAAGACGCCGGAGGGCATGCCGTCCGGCTCCTTCGGGCCGACCACGGCGGGGCGCATGGATTCCTATGTGGACCAGTTCCAGGCGGCCGGCGGCAGCTTCGTGATGCTCGCCAAGGGCAACCGCTCCAAGGAGGTCCGCGACGCCTGCCAGAAGCATGGCGGCTTCTATCTCGGCTCCATCGGCGGCCCGGCGGCGCGGCTGGCGCAGGATTGCATCAAGAAGGTCGAGGTTCTGGAATATCCCGAGCTCGGCATGGAGGCGATCTGGCGCATCGAGGTGGAGAACTTCCCGGCCTTCATCGTGGTTGACGACAAGGGCAACGACTTCTTCAAGGAGCTGAACCTCGGATGAGCCTCCGCGTCCTCGCATTGGCCGGCGCCTGCGTGACCGCCCTGGCTGCGCCCGCCGGCGCGGCCGGGCCGAACTCCCCCGAATGCAAGCGCGACCTCCTGGTCGCCGACAGCCTCGTGCGCACCAGCCGCGACCGCCTGGTCGCAGCCTCGGGCGCGCCTCTGGCCAACCAGTGCGCGATCTGGCGCGAGCACGTCAACGCCGCCCGCCAGGCCAACGCCATCCAGGGCCGCTGCCAGACCGGCATCGGCAAATCCGTGATCCAGGCCGAACTGGTGAACACCGCCACGGAGTTCGAAGCCCAGATCAAGGCGCGCTGCAAGGGGCTGTGACGGGGCTCAACTCTCACCGTCATCCCCGGCGGCGCATAGCGCCGGGAAGGGGATCCAGGGGTGAGCGCCTTTGCCCTGGATCCCCTTCCCGACCTGCTCCGCAGGTCGCCGGGAATGACGGCGAGGTGTTGGAACGGTTGTGACCACCTCCCGTCATTGCGAGAAGCGAAGCGACGAAGCAATCCAGGCGCCGGGCGAAAGGCTGCTCGCCCACTGGCCCAGCATCAGCTGGATTGCTTCGCTGCGCTCGCAATGACGGAGAGGGGACGCCCGAGGGAGACTAAACCCCGCTCGCGCGCAGCCGCCTCGTCGCCCAGAACAGCCCGGCGGCGAGCAGCCCGAGCGTCGCCACCGCGAAGGGGAGCGGCCAGGCGCGGCCGCCGAGCGCGAGACCCAGCGCGGCGCCGACAACGGCCGCGGACGTCATCTGGATCAGGCCCAGAAAGGACGACGCCGCGCCGGCGCGGTCCGGGTAGGGCTGCATGGCGGCCGCCATGGCCTGCGGCATCACGAGGCCGACGCCGCAGCAGTAGAGCGCCATCGGGATCGTGATCGCCAGCGAGCTCGCGACGCCGGCCGCCACCAGGGCGGCCATGAGGACGCCGCCGGCCGACAGGCACGCGACCCCGATCCCGATCACCCCGTCGAGCCCGCGGCTCACGACGAGGCGGCGCGCCAGGATGGTGCCGGCGATGAAGCCCAGCACGGGGCCCGCGAAGGACAGCGAATACGCGATTTCGCCCAGCCCGTAGGAGCCCTGGAGCACGAAGGACGAGCCCGAGATGAACGAGAACAGCCCGCCATAGGCGAGCGAACTCAGCCCCACATAGACCCGGTAGCCGCGATGGCCGAGCAGCGTGAAGAAGCCGCGCAGGATGCCGACCGGCGACAGCGACGCCTGGCTGCGGCTGCGCAGCGTCTCGGGCAGCAGGAATACCACCGCGCCCACCAGCGCGAACCCGCCCAGCAGCGCCACGATGAAGCTGGCGCGCCAGCCGAAACTGGTCTGCAGCACGCCGCCGAGCAGCGGCGCCAGCGCCGGCACGAGCCCCATCACGGTGCCCATGCGGGCAAGCTCGCGCCCGGCGCGCGGCCCCTCATACAGGTCCCGCACCACCGCGCGCGCCAGCACGATGGGGCCGGACGCCCCGAAGGCCTGCAGGAAGCGGGCGGCCGTCAGCATCTCAATGGAGGTCGAGAAAGCGCAGGCCGCAGTGGCGACAAGGTAGATGGCCAGCCCCGCCAGCAGCACCGGCCGTCGGCCGAACCGGTCCGAAAAGGGCCCGTACACCACCTGCCCGGCCGCGAAGCCGAGCAGAAAGAACGACAACGTCAGCTGCGTCTGCGCCGTGGTGGCGGCGAGCTTCACCGAAATGTCCGGCAGGGAAGGCAGGTACATGTCAGTTGAGAGCGGCCCAAGGGCCGTCAGCAGGCCGAGCAGGGCCGTCAACGCGAAGGTGTCTGGGCGCAGGCGCATGGGGGCTCGCTGGTTCGTGGCGACGCTTATGAAGGAACCCCGGCGGGCTTTCACGCTGTTTCTGCGATCTGGAGGCCACCCTCCCGTCATCATATCAGTAGCGAAAGGCGCAACTCTCTCCGTCATCCCCGGCGGCGCGAAGCGCCGGGAAGGGGATCCAGAGGTGAGCGCCTTTGTCCTGGATCCCCTTCCCGACCTGCTGCGCAGGTCGCCGGGGATGACGGCCCGTAGAGCTAAGCTTTGCCTGCAGAATTCTCCGTCATTGCGAGGAGCGAAGCGACGAAGCAATCCAGGCGCCGGGAAAATGCGCGCGATCTGGCCCGGCGCCTGAATTGCTTCGCTGCGCTCGCAATGACGGGAGGATGGCCAGTGCGGCTCGTGAACGCCGCTACCTGAACCGGTGCAGCCCCGCGCCGTGGCGTTTCAGCCAGGCTTCGGCGTCGTCGGTGCGCTGGCAGAGGCGGTGGACGATGCGCCAGAAGCGCGCCGAGTGGTTCATCTCGCGCAGGTGCGAGACCTCGTGGGCGGCGAGGTAGTCCAGCACGAAGGGCGGCGCGAAGATGAGCCGCCAGGAGAAGTTCAGCCGCCCGGTGGACGAGCACGATCCCCAGCGGCTGCGGGTGTCGCGCAGCGTCATCTTGCCGGGCTTCACGCCCAGCGCGGTCGCATGGAGCGCCACCGCGGCCTCGAGGTCCTTCTTGGCCTCGCGCTTCAGGAAATCCAGCACCCGCCGGTGGGCGTGCTCGGCCGCGCCCGCGACCACCAGCAGGGGAGGGCCGTCCGCGCCCTGCTCGACCCAGACTGTGCCGCGCGCCGACGGGCGATGGACGATGCGGTGGTCGACGCCTCGGAAGGGCACGATCGCGCCGGGAACCAGCGGCGCCTCGTCGGGCAGGCGCGCGATGCGGGCCGCGATCCAGCCGCCATGCCGCGAGGCGAAATCGACGGCGGTGTGAAGGTCGGCGCGGGCCGGGAGGCTCAGCACCACGCCGCCCGTGGCGGCGCTGACGCGCAGCGTGAAGCGGCGCGCGGCCGGGACGCGCCGCACGGCGACGCGGAACACGTCGCCGTTGTGGCGCACCTCGATATGGGAGGGGTCCATCTGCCGCGCCGGGGGGCGGGCGACTCGCAGGCCGAGAATCATCCCGCGAGCGTGCTTGAGCGCGGGCGGGTTGTCACGCGCCCAGCCTGCGGCGTCGACGCCGCAGGCCCGAGACTTTGGCGGGTGTTACTGCGCCGCCGCCACGCGGGCCGCCTTGCCGCCCCGGATGGAGGTGAGCGACGCCTTGCCCTGCTGCTTGCGGAAGCGCTGCTCGCAGTTCTGGATGAAGTCGGCGATGCGCGGCGCGATCTCGGCGCGGAAGCGCGAGCCGTTGAACACGCCGTAGTGGCCGACGCGCGGCTGCACGTAATGGGCGCGCAGCTCGTCCGGGATGTTGGTGCACAGATGGTGCGCCGCCTCGGTCTGGCCGACGCCCGAGATGTCGTCCTTCTCGCCTTCCACCGTCATCAGGCCGCAGCGCTTGACCTTGGTGAGATCCACCGGGAACTCGCGGTGCATCATCTCGCCCTTGGGCAGGGCGTGGCGCACGAACACGGTGTCCACCGTCTGCAGGTAGAACTCGGCCGTCAGGTCCATCACGGCGAGGTACTCGTCGTAGAAGTCGCGATGCTTCTCGGCGGAGTCGCCGTCGCCGTCGACCAGATGCTTGAACATCTCGCCATGCGCCTCGAGATGACGGTCGATGTTCATCGCCATGAAGCCCGAAAGCTGCAGGAAGCCCGGGTATACGTCGCGCATAAAGCCCGGGTTCGGGAACGGCACCTTGAAGATGCAGTTGCGGCGGAACCAGTCGATGCCGCGGCGCTCGGCCAGCAGGTTCACCTCGGTGCGGCTCACGCGTGTATCGATGGGGCCGCCCATCAGCGTCATGGAGAGCGGCGCCTTGGGGTCGCCCTCGGCTTCCATGCGGGCGATGGCGGCGATCACCGGCACGGACGGCTGGCACACCGCCATGACGTGCACGTCCGGCCCGAGCTGGTGCAGCATCGAGATGACGTAGTCGATGTAGTCGTCGAGATCGAAGCGGCCTTCGCTGAGCGGCACCGTGCGGGCGTCGATCCAGTCGGTGATGAACACCTCGTGCGAGGGCAGGAACGCCTCGACCGTGCCGCGCAGCAGCGTCGCGTAGTGGCCCGACATGGGGGCGACGATCAGCAGCTTCGGATGGTTGGGCCGGCGCGCGCCGAGCGCGCGGTCGAAATGGACGATGTTGCAGAACGGCTTCTGCCAGACGACCCGCTCGTGCACGGCCACGCGCTCGCCGCCCACCAGCGTGGTGTCGAGCCCGAAGATCGGCTTGCCGTAGCGGCGGGTGGTGCGCTCGAAGAGCTCGCAGGCGGCCGCCACCGAGCGGCCCACCGGCGTCTTGGACACGGGGTTGAGCGGGTTGTTGTAGAACATCCGCGTGGAATCGGCGAGCGCGCGGGCCGGTCCGAGCATGGCGTGCGCCGCCTCGTACCACATGTAATAGGGAAGCTGCATGGCTGGACTCCCTCGCCGAACCGCGCCCGCAAGGCCCGGCGTGAGGGCAATGCTGCATTGCGGCAAACCCTGACCTTACCGATCAGGCTTTGAGAAACAATTAGCCGAAGGTGAAACTCACCGCGGCTTTCGGCGGCCTGTGTCGCAAAAGTGACGCTCGGCCGCACAACTCACAACCGCCAGCATCGCGCGGCGGTTCCCGCACTGCACAATCCTGCGTCATCGGCGCACCCTGGGCCGCGCCCGCCTTCACCTGAGCGCGCCGGACCCTACATTCCACGCATGCCCGACCTGGGAGACATCGATCTGCGGCGCAGTCCGCTGGCGACGAGCGGCAGCCGCCTGCGGCTGGACACGCTCGTGCGGCTGCGCTGGCTCGCCATGTTCGGGCAGGTCGGCGCCATCGCGGTGGTGGCGTGGTGGCTCGCCTACCCGATGGAGTTCGAGGCCTGCCTCACCGTGATCGCGGTGTCGGTGGCGTTGAATCTGGGCCTGCGCTTCAGTTTTCCGGTCAGCTATCGGCTGAGCGACGGCGCCGCGACCGCGCTGCTGGCCTACGACATCCTCCAGCTCGCCGCGCTGCTCTACCTCACGGGCGGATTGCAGAACCCGTTCTCGATGCTGGTGCTCGCGCCCGTGATGATCTCGGCCGCGTCGCTGCCGCCGCGCCGCACCTTCGGGTTGGGCGTGCTGGCCATCGCGGCCTCGACGTTGCTGCTGTTCGCCTACCACCCGCTGCCCTGGGCCAGCGGCGAGGAGCTGCATTTCCCGCTCACCTACCGGGCCGGCATCTGGTGCGCGATCCTCCTTGGTCTCGCCTTCATCGGCGTTTATGCATGGCGGGTGACCGAGGAGGCTCGGCAGCTTGCATATGCGCTTGCCGCCACCGAGCTGGTCCTGGCGCGCGAGCAGCATCTGTCCCAGCTCGACGGCCTCGCGGCGGCGGCCGCGCATGAGCTCGGGACGCCGCTCGCCACCATCGCGCTCGTCGCCAAGGAGCTCGACCGCATCGGCCCCAAGGAGGGCCCGATCGCGGAAGATATCGCGCTGCTGCTCGAGCAGGTGGCGCGCTGCCGCGGCATCCTGGGCAAGCTCACCTCGCTGGGCGAGGACCAGGGTCCGCTCGGGACCATGCGGCTCAGCCATCTCATCGAGGAAATCGCCGGGCCCCAGCGGCCCTTCGATCTCGCCATTGACGTGGAGACGCGCGGCGCCGGCCCCGAGCCGGTCTGCCGCCGCAATCCGGGGCTGCTCTACGGCCTCGGCAACCTCGTCGAGAACGCCGTCGACTTCGCGCGCGACCGGGTCCGGATCACCGCGCGCTGGGACGACGACGCCGTTGCGGTCACGATCCGGGACGACGGTCCCGGCTTCGCGTCCGATGTGCTTGGCCGCCTGGGCGAGCCCTACGTCACCACGCGCGGCGGCGCGCGGGCGGCGGAGGAGAACTCCGGCGGCATGGGCCTGGGCCTGTTCATCGCCAAGACGCTGCTGGAACGCTCCGGCGCGACCCTGTCGATGCGCAACGCCCTCGTCCCCGAGACGGGCGCCATGGTGACGGTCACCTGGCCCCGCCTCGCATTCGAGCGCGGCCTGGTCGCAGAGCCCCCGGCCGAACCTGCTTTTCCGCTCTGAACTTCGGGTCCCGCGCCGCCGAGTGAACCAAACGGTTTGCGGTGCGTAGACTCTCGTGGAGGCTGTGGAATCCATGCTGGACCAATTATCCCCCCGTGCGGCCGGCGCCGCGCTCTCGGCGACCGAAGCGTCGCTCTTGATCGTGGACGACGACCGCCCTTTCCTCACCCGTCTGGCCCGCGCCATGGAGGCGCGCGGCTATGAGGTGACGACGGCCGAATCCGTGCAGGACGGCGTCGCGGCGATCCGCCAAAAGGCCCCGGCCTTCGCGGTGATCGATATGCGGCTGGCCGACGGCAACGGCCTCGACGTGCTGGCCGAGCTCAACGAGCGCCGGCCGGAGGCGCGCGGCATCATCCTGACAGGCTACGGCAACATCGCCACCGCGGTGACGGCCGTGAAGCTCGGCGCCTATGACTACCTGGCGAAACCCGCCGACGCCGACGAGATCGACGCCGCCCTCAAGGCCACGGGCGAAGCCCGCGCCGAGCCGCCCGCCAACCCGATGTCGGCAGACCGCGTCCGCTGGGAACACATCCAGCGCGTCTACGAACTGTGCGGCCGAAACGTCTCCGAGACGGCCCGCCGCCTCGCCATGCACCGCCGCACCCTGCAGCGCATTCTGGCCAAGCGGGCGCCGCGGTAACGGGTTCGACAGGGCTCGACGCAGCGCGAAGCGCCACCCTCCCCTTGAGGGGGAGGGTCGCCGCGAAACGGCGGGGTGGGGTGCGGCCGGGCGAAGATCTCCCGGGCGCCGCGCTCGTCCCCGACATCACCCCACCCCGCCGGGCTCCGCCCGTCGACCCTCCCCCTCAAGGGGAGGGTGGGCGCTGCGGCGCTTAGGCCAACGACCGGGCTCACCCTCTCCGTCATCCCCGGCGGCGCGCAGCGCCGGGAAGGGGATCCAGGGCAGCCGCGCCCATGGCCCCTGGATCCCCTTCCCGACCTGCTTCGCAGGTCGCCGGGGATGACGGCGAGGGGGTGGACCTTTGCGTTATAAACCCAACCAGCGCCCGCTCAGGCGCCCAGCACCTGCTTGCTGTCGACGGTGGAATCCGCGTTGAGGCGGTAGACCAGCGGCACGCCGGTATCGAGCTCCATGGACGGGATGGTCTGCGGCGTCAGCCGGTCGAGCACCATCACGAGGGCGCGCAGCGAGTTGCCGTGGGCGGCGACCAGCACGCGCTCTCCGCGCAGCACGCGGGGGAGGATCTCCTGGCAGTAGTAGGGCAGCACGCGCGCCACCGTGTCCTTCAGGCTCTCGCCGCCGGGAGGCGCGACGTCGTAGCTGCGGCGCCAGACATGCACCTGCTCCTCGCCCCACTTGGCGCGGGCGTCGTCCTTGTTGAGGCCGGAGAGGTCGCCATAGTCGCGCTCGTTCAGCGCCTGGTCGCGGATCGTCTCCAGCCCGGGCTGGCCGAGCTGCTCCAGGATCAGCGTGCAGGTGTTCTGGGCGCGCGACAGGTCGGACGTGAACGCGATGTCGAACGACAGCCCGAGCGCCTTCAGGCGCTGGCCCGCAGCCGTGGCTTCGCCGACGCCCTTTTCGGTCAGGCCCGGGTCCTTCCAGCCGGTGAACAGGTTCTTGAGGTTCCAGTCGCTCTGGCCGTGGCGGACGAGGACGAGCAGGCGGTCCATGAGGCTTTTCTCCAGTCGAGGGGTTCAGATGTCGGCGAGGCCGAGAACGTCGTCCATGCCGTAGAGCCCGGGCTTGCGCCCGCGGCCCCACAGGGCGGCGCGCAGCGCGCCGCGCGAAAACAGGCTGCGGTCCTCGGCGAGGTGGCTCAGGACGATGCGCTCATACGGCCCCGCGAAGACGACGCTGTGCTCGCCCACCACGGTGCCGCCGCGCAGGGCCGCAAAGCCGATCGCGCCCGGCTTGCGCGCGCCCGTGATGCCGTCGCGGCCCCGCTCGGAATGGTCGGCCAGCGCGATCCCGCGGCCTTGCGCGGCGGCTTCGCCCAGCAGCAGGGCCGTGCCTGACGGCGCATCCACCTTGTTGCGGTGGTGCATTTCCACCACCTCGATGTCGAACTCCTCGCCCAGCGTCGCCGCCACCTTGCGGGCGAGCGCGGCCAGGAGGTTGACCCCGAGGCTCATATTGCCGGACTGGATCACGACGGCATGCCGGGCGGCGGCCTCGAGCCGTCCCATGTCGGCGGCCGCGAGCCCGGTTGTGCCCACCACATGGACGATGCGGGCCTGCGCGGCGAGCTCGGAGAAGTGGGTCGTCGCCTCCGGCGACGTGAAATCCAGCACGCCCTCCGCCTTGGCGAACACCGGCAGCGGATCGTCCACGATCTTCACGCCCGTCTCGCCGATGCCGGCCAGCAGCCCCGCATCCTGCCCGAGCGCGATGGAGCCCGCATGCTCGATAGCCCCGCACAGCGTGGCGCCGGGCGTCTCATGGATGGTCTTCACCAGCATGCGCCCCATGCGCCCGGCGGCGCCGACGACGACGAGACGCATTTCCGACATGACGCACTCCCCTGGCCGGCCCGAGCCCAAGCCGGCGCCCGCTATACCGCGCCCTGCCGATAGACGGAAGCCGCCCGATGTGGAGCGGGTTCACGACCAATCCAGCGCCCCGCCGTCATTGCGAGCCGGAGGCGAAGCAATCCAGCCTAACGGCCGGGCATTAGACTGGATCGCTTCGCTGGCGCTCGCAATGACGGCGAGGGTCACGACCGTTCTGCACAACTGTGCGGCATCGCGTCTCCAACTCTCCGCTGTCATCCCCGGCGACCTGCGTAGCAGGTCGGGAAGGGGATCCAGAGCAGCCGCGCCCATGGCCCCTGGATCCCCTTCCCGGCGCTGCGCGCCGCCGGGGATGACGGAGAGAATTGCGCCAATTGCAAGCCAGGGTGAGTGAGAAGCCGCCAAACCCTACAGCTTCTTCGCCACCACGGCCTTGCCGTGCCCGAGCCGCGACACGGCATCCGGCAGGCGCCCGGCGTCCAGCGCCAGGTAGCCGCGGCGGAACATGAAATCGGCGGCGTCGGCGTCCTGCGGCACGGCCAGCACGGAGGCGTAATAGGCCCAGCGGGCATATTCCTCCACGGTGGTGACCAGCGCCGAGCCGACGCCCTGCCGGCGCGCCGCCGGCAGCACGGCAAGTGTTTCCACTGTCATCATGCCGTCGAGGTCGCCCACGGCGGCGACGCCGAGGCGCTCGCCGTTGTCCCGGGCGGCGACGAATACGCGTCCGGCGATCGCGAGCGCTTCCAGCAGAACGAGGTCGGCCGGAAAGCCGGCCTCGGCCGCGAGCCCGAACAGCGCGTCGGCCTCGCCATCCTCGGCGTAGCGGATTGCGATGCCGTCGGCGAGTTCGCGCCTCACCCGGGCTACCGCGCGCCGCCGGGCTGCGGGCCGTCATAGCCCTGCACGATGATCAGGTCCGAGAAGGCCGCGTCCTTGCGCAGCGACTTGGCGTGCTGGTACTCGG
This sequence comes from Alsobacter sp. P4_H11, assembly GCF_056400925.1. Classification (NCBI taxonomy): domain Bacteria; kingdom Pseudomonadati; phylum Pseudomonadota; class Alphaproteobacteria; order Hyphomicrobiales; family Alsobacteraceae; genus Alsobacter; species Alsobacter sp. P4_H11. The sequence goes on along the minus strand of NZ_JBFUKI010000002.1, from coordinate 87,162 downwards.
GCGAGTGGAAGCACGCGACGGCCTGGTCGTAGCTGTCGAACTCGATCACGACGTTGCGGCTCTTGGCTCCGCCCTCGGCGAGCTCGAAGGCGCCGCCCCGCACCAGGAACCGCGCGCCATATTTGGCGAAGGGCGCCGCGTTGGCCTGGCGGTATTGCTCATAGCCGGCCGGGTCCGTGACCTCGACGCGGGCGATCCAGTATCCCTTGGCGCTCATGGCTGGGCTCCATCATAGCCTTCCACCACCACGAACTCGCCGGTGCTGATGGGGGCGCGGAACTCGCGCGCCTTCCGGTATTCGGGCGACGCGAAGTAGCGCTTGGCGGTGTCGAAATCGTCGAACTCCAGGATCACGTTGCGCTGCCGCGCCGGTCCTTCCAGCGCCTCGCTGCGGCCGCCCCGGGCCAGGATGCGGCAGCCGTGGATGCGCATGGCTTCCAGCGCGCCCTTGGCGTAGAGCGCGTATTGATCCGCATCGTCCACGTCCACGCGGGCGATGATGTATCCCTTGGGCATTGTTCTTCTCCTGGGGCGATCCCGGTCCGCAGCGAACCCGATCGGGCCCGCGGGGTCAACGCCCGCCGCGCGGCCATTCCGGTGACGGTTCAGCATCGCCGCCACCAGCGCGCGCCGCGTCCGCGCCCGAAAGTCATCGCGTCAAATGCGCTGGAAAAGGGGGCGGGCCTGGAAAGCTGCCGTTAACCCACATTCGGGACACACGCAGAAATTGTATTTTCGCGGCGCCGATTAACCCGTCTGCAACTCGCTGCAACCTATGGTCGTACTCGGTTCTGGCGGGTCGGGTGACCGCAAACAAGAATAGCCAGACGGGTGCAACAGTGTTCGCAAGGAGCAAATCGATGAAGACCCTTTTCTCGCGTTTCGTGAAGGACGAGTCCGGCGCCACCGCGATCGAGTACGGCCTGATCGCCGCCATCATCGCGGTCGGCATCATTGCCGCCCTGCAGGGCGTCAAGAGCAACCTGAACACGACCTTCAACAAGGTTTCGACTGCGGTTTCGACGGCCAACTGATCGGCCTGATCGCGTCAACCTGACGGAAAACGGCTCCGGACCTGTTCGGAGCCGTTTTCGATTCGGTGGAGATAACCGCCGGTCAATCTATTTCCGGCATGAATGGTCCGCGCGGCGTTGGCCGCCTCGATCCAGGATGCTTTGCGATGACCGTAACCGATATGGCGCTGCTGCTGCTGTTTCCCTGCCTGATGGCCTATGCGGCCTGCAGCGATCTCCTGTCGATGCGGATCTCCAACAAGGTTTCGCTGCTCGTCGTCGCGGCCTTTGTCCCGATGGCCTTCGCGATGGGGCTGGGCTGGCAGGACTGGTTGATGCATGTCGCCGCCGGCGGCCTGACGCTGACCATCACGTTCGGCCTTTTCGCGGCCGGATGGATCGGCGGCGGAGACGCCAAGCTGGCGGCCGCCACGGCGCTGTGGATGGGTTGGGGAACGCTGCTCGAATACGCCGCGGTGTCGTCAGTATTCGGCGGCGTGCTCACGCTCGCGCTGCTGCAGATGCGGACCGTGCCGCTGCCCGGATTTGCATGCTGGCCCTGGCTGGTGCGCCTGCACGACCAAAAGACCGGCATCCCGTACGGCATCGCGCTCGCGGCCGGTGCGCTGGCGGTTTACCCGCACAGCACGATCTGGAAGATCGCGATCGGCGCTTGATACAACTTTAACGCGTCAATAACTTTCCCGACCTCCAGACCTCTTCTTACGATTTCTTAACCATGAAGCGTTGATGATCCGGGTGAATTTCAGGCCGGGTCATGTTGTCCCGGTCCAGACCTGGACAGGCGCCCATGACTCCTGCACGCCTTGCAATTCTCGGCGTCGCTCTCGCGGCTGGCGGCATTGCGTTCTACCTCGCCTCCGGCACGGAACAGCCGGCCCCGGCGCCTGTCGTGCTCGCCCCTCAGGTCCGCAAGGTCGAGGTGCTGGTCGTGGCCGCGGACGTGCCGCTCGGCGGCATCGTGGGCCCCAAGGATCTGAAATGGCAGCCCTGGCCGGATGACGGCGTGGCGCCCGGGATGATCACCCGCCAGGCGACGCCCACGGGCGTCGAGGAGGTTTCGGGCTCCATCGCCCGCGCCACCATGCTGGGCGGCGAACCGGTCCGCCGCGAGAAGCTGGTCAAGACCGACTCCACGGGCGTGATGTCCGCCCTGCTGCCGGCCGGCTCCCGCGCTCTCGCGATCACGATCGACAACCGCGGCGCCAACACGGCGGGCGGCTTCATTCTCCCCAACGACCGCGTCGACGTGATCCGGATCTACCGGGACGAGCAGGCCTCCAAGGTGCAGGGCTCCGACGTCGTGGTGAGCGAGACGCTGCTGCGCAACGTCCGCGTGCTGGCGATCGGCCAGAACATCCAGGAACGCAACGGCGAGAAGGTGGTGGTCGGCGAAACCGCGACCCTCGAGCTCGACCCGCGCCAGGTCGAGACCGTCACGCTGGCCCAGCGCATGGGGCAGCTCTCGCTGTCGCTGCGCAGCCTGCAGGACGTCTCCAAGACCGACGATCAGATCGTGAAGTCGGAGGACGTCGGCGTCACCGTCGTCCGCTACGGCACGGCGTCCCAGCGGTGACCAGGTCAGGCAAGGATATTTCGATCATGGCCATCTTCAATCCCCATCGGCGCCGGACCTGGCTGCCGGCCGCGGCCGCGGCGGCCCTCTCGCTGCTTCTGGGCTCGCCGGCTCTGCCCCAGAGCGTCACGCCCTCGACGCTGAGCATCACGGATGCGGATGGCGGCCAGCCCCGCCGCGTCGACCTCGGCATCGGCAAGTCGGTGATCGTCGACCTGCCGCGCGACGCCAAGGAAGTGTTCGTCGCCAACCCGAAGGTGGCCAACGCCATCGTGCGCTCCACCCGCAAGATCTTCGTGATCGGCTCGGCGGACGGCCAGACCAACGTGATCGCGATGGACGCCGAGGGACGCCAGATCGCCAATCTGGACGTCAACATCGGCCGCGACCTCAACGTCCTGCGCCGGCTGCTCAAGACCGCGATGCCGACCAGCGAGGTGAATGTGGTCGCCGTGCAGGACACCATCGTGCTCACCGGCGCGGTGTCGTCGGCGGGCGACGCCTTGCAGGCCATGGACATCGCCAAGGGCTTCGTCGGCGCCTCGGCGGTCGGCGCCAATGCGGTGGCCGGCACGGTGATCAACTCCATCACCGTGAAGGGCCGCGACCAGGTGATGCTGAAGGTGACGGTGGCCGAGATCCAGCGCTCCGCGCTGAAGCAGCTTGGCCTCAACATCACCGGCGACTGGCAGATGGGCAACTTCGCCGGAAAGCTGCTGTTTGATAACCCGCTCACGCTTCAGCGCCAGGCGCTCTCCGCCAACGCGCTCTCGGCCACCATCAACGGCACCAAGCTCACGCTCAACGCGGCCGAGCGCGCCGGCGTCATGCGCACCCTCGCGGAGCCGACGCTGACCGCCATCTCGGGTGAGAGCGCCAAGTTCATGGCCGGCGGCACCATCCCGGTCCCAGGCAGCTACAGCTGCGACGCCGGCACCGCCCGCTGCACCTACGGCGTGGAATACAAGCCGGTGGGCGTGGCGCTGAACTTCACTCCCATCGTCCTGTCGGAGGGCCGCATCAGCCTCCACGTCTCGACTGACGTCACCGACATCGACTACGGCAACCAGCTCACCATCGGCAACAGCACGCAGGCTCCGGCGTTCAAGACCCGCAAGGTCGAGACCACCGTGGAACTGCCGTCCGGCGCCTCGCTGGCCTCCGCGGGCCTCATCCAGACCCGCAGCGGCCAGGTGATCAACGGCTTCCCGGGCCTCATGAACCTCCCGGTGATCGGCGCCCTGTTCCGCTCGCGCGACTACCAGCGCGAGGACAGCGAGCTCATCATCACCGTCACCCCCTATATCGCGAAGCCCACCAACGCCCAGGAAATCGCGCGCCCGACCGACGGTTTTGCGGACTCCAGCGATCCGCAGGCCATCTTGCTGGGCCGTCTGAACCGCATCTACGGCGTCAACAGTGGCGCGGGCCGGGCCAACTACAAGGGCCGGGCCGGCTTCGTGGTGGATTGAGGAGAGCGCCAGTGTTCAAGCAGCAGTTCAACCGCCGTCGCGGCGGCATCGCCTCCTCCCGGTCCGTTCCGGCCTCCCGCCTCGCCTTGCTGGGCGCGACGGCCGCGGTCGCCCTCGCGCTTGCAGGCTGCAAAAGCGATAGCGGCGTCACCGGCTCGATCGTGCCGACCGACTACCGTGTCCGTCACCCGATCGCGCTCACCTACGCGCCGACCACGCTCGACGTGTTCCTGAGCCGCAACATGGCCGGCCTCGACGCTCGTCAGGCCGAGGACGTCCGCGCCTTCGCGGCGGACTACCGCCGCACAGGCCGTGGCCCGCTCACCATGCTGGTGCCGAACGACCCGACGGCGGGGGCCGCCTCGCAGCGCGCCGCCGCGGCCGTTCGCTCGGCCCTTTCGGCCGCCGGCGTCGGGCCCGCCTTCCTGCAGGTGCAGCGCTACCCGGGCGGCGCCGATGGCCTCGCCAATCCGATCCGCCTGTCCTACGCCAAGATGCAGGCCAAGGTGACGTCCGAATGCGGAACCTGGCGTTCCGACATCAGCGGAAACCCTGCGTCAACCGAAGGCTGGCAGAATACGCCGCATTATGACTTCGGCTGCTCCTACCAGACCATGCTGGCCAACCAGGTCGAGGACCCGATCGATCTCCAGCGCGCGCGCCAGGAAGATCGCGCCGACGTGCTGCGCCGCATGAAGGTGTTCGACGACGCCCGCAAGGGCCAGGACCCGAGCACGAGCTGGAAGACCGAAGCCGCCAAGGTCACCGGCAGCAGCGGAGGCAACTGATGCATTCGGGAATCGCCACGATGCAGGACTCCGCCGAGCTCGGCCAGGCGCACCACCTCGCGAACGTTCCGCGCATCGCCATCCAGGCGTTTTGCGAGACATCCGAGATCGCCTCGATGATCGAGACGTCCGCGCGCGACCGGCGCATGGACAAGGTTCATCTCAAGGTCCAGATGGGCGGGGCCCATGCGGCCGCCGAAGTCTATCGCACGGCCGCGACGCCGAACCTCATCGTGCTCGAATACGCCCAGGGCGACGGCCGCAAGCTGCTTGCGTCCCTGGACGAGCTGGCCGAGTCCTGCGACTCCGGCACGAAGGTGGTGGTGATCGGCCACGTTAACGACGTGGTGCTCTATCGCGACCTGCTGCGGCGCGGGATCAGCGACTACCTGATCGCGCCCATCAGCCCCATCGATTTCATACGCGCCGTCTCAGAGCTGTATCACGCTCCGGGCGCCGACCCGGTCGGGCGCACCATCGCGGTGATCGGCGCCAAGGGCGGCGTCGGCTCCTCGACGATCGCGCACAACCTCGCCTGGGCGATCTCGCGCGGGTTGTCGACCTCCACGGTGATCGCCGACCTCGACCTGCCCTTCGGCACGGCCGGGCTCGACTTCAACCAGGACCCGCCACAAGGCATCGCCGAGGCGGTGTTCTCGCCCGAGCGCCTTGACGCGGCCTTTCTCGACCGCCTCCTGTCGAAATGCTCCGAGCAGCTCAGCCTGCTCGCCGCGCCCGCGACGCTGGATCGGCTCTACGATTTTGGCGAAACGAGCTTCGACGCCGTGATCGACATTCTGCGGGCGTCCATGCCCTGCATCGTGCTCGACATGCCGCACCAATGGACGGCCTGGTCCAGGCGCGTCCTGATCGGCGCCGACGACATCGCGATCGTGGCCGCGCCCGACCTCGCGAACCTGCGCAACGCCAAGGTGCTGATGGACAATCTGCGCCACGCGCGCATCAACGATCGTCGGCCCAAGCTCGTGCTCAACATGCAGGGCATGCCAAAGCGTCCCGAGATCTCGGCGGCGGAGTTCGCCAAGGCGCTCGATTGCGACGCGGCCGCCATCATCCCGTTCGATCCGCAACTCTTCGGAACGGCCGCCAACAACGGCCAGATGATCGCCGAAGTGCAGGCGAACGGGAAAGTCGCGGACAATTTCCAGGAGTTGGCCCGCATGCTGGTCGGCAAGGGCGAGACCAAAAAGACGAGCAAGTCGCTGCTGGCGCCCCTGCTCAGTCGGTTGAAGGCAAAAGCTTGACCCCGGGCAGGTCCGGCCCGCCGCAAGGCGGCCGCCGGGCTTCGTTACAGGCGGCATGAGGACGCGGTATGTTCGGTAAACGCAGCAATCCTGGAACAGCGAATCCGCCGACGCTTCGGCCGGCTGCGGCGCCGGTGCGAACCGAATCGACGGCCCTCTCCGTTCCACAGCTCGAGGTGAACTCCGGCCATCACGCCAAGGCGCCGCCTCCGGCGCAGGCTGACAGGACCCGGTCGGACGACTATTACCAGACCAAGAGCACGATCTTCGGCGCCCTGATCGAGGCGATCGACCTGTCGCAGCTGAGCAAGCTCGACAGCGACGCGGCGCGCGAGGAGATCCGCGACATCGTCAACGAGATCATCTCGTTGAAGAACCTCGTGATGTCGATCGCCGAGCAGGAAGAGTTGCTCGACGACATCTGCAACGACGTGCTGGGCTATGGACCTCTCGAGCCGCTGCTGGCGCGCGACGACATCGCCGACATCATGGTCAATGGGCCCGAGAAGACCTACATCGAGGTCTCGGGCAAAATCCAGCTGACCAGCACGCGCTTCCGCGACGCCGCCCAGCTGATGAACATCTGCCAGCGCATCGTCAGCCAGGTCGGTCGCCGTGTGGACGAATCGTCGCCCATCTGCGACGCGCGCCTCCCGGATGGCTCCCGCGTCAACGTGATCGCGCCGCCGCTCGCCATCGACGGCGCCGCGCTCACGATTCGTAAGTTCAAGAAGGACAAGCTGACGCTGGAGCAGCTGACCAAGTTCGGCTCGATCAGCCCCGAAGGCGCGCAGATCCTGCAGATCGCCGGTCGCGTGCGCTGCAACGTGGTGGTGTCGGGCGGTACGGGTTCCGGCAAGACCACCCTGCTGAACTGCCTGACGCGCTACATCGAGGATGACGAGCGCATCATCACCTGCGAGGACGCCGCCGAGCTGCAGCTCCAGCAGCCGCATGTGGTGCGCCTCGAAACCCGTCCCCCGAATCTGGAGGGCAACGGCGCGGTCACGATGCGTGATCTCGTGAAGAACTGCCTCCGCATGCGGCCCGAGCGGATCATCGTCGGCGAGGTGCGCGGTCCCGAGGCGTTCGACCTTCTGCAGGCGATGAACACGGGCCATGACGGCTCCATGGGAACGCTGCACGCCAACTCGCCGCGCGAAGCCCTGTCGCGTATCGAATCCATGATCACGATGGGCGGCTTCGCGCTGCCCTCGCGCACCATTCGCGAAATGGTGTGCTCGTCGGTGGACATCATCGTCCAGGCTGCGCGCCTGCGCGACGGCTCGCGCCGCATCACGCACATCACCGAGGTGATGGGCATGGAAGGCGACACCATCATCACCCAGGACATCATGGTCTACCGGATCCTCGGCGAGGACGCGAACGGCAAGCTCATCGGCCGCCACGAGTCGACCGGCATCGGCCGGCCGCGCATGTGGGAGCGGGCGCGCTACTACAACGAGGAAAAGCGGCTTGCCGCCGCCCTCGACGCCATGGAAGTCACCGACGACGCCAAGCTGGCCTGATCCTCGAGCAAGGCGCACCCGATGGAACTCGACGTCAACAAGCTCGCCGTTGGACTGCTGGCCGCACTTGCGGTGGGCGGGGCCGCCTATGCGCTGATCTATCCCTATCTGACGGGCGACGTCCGGGGCGAACAGCGGCAAAAGGCGCTCGTGGCCACGGGCCGCAACGTCCGCTCTGGCCAGACAGCTTTGGCCGGCGCGGCGCGGCGCGACAAGGTGACGGCGAGCCTCAAGGAGATCGAGGCGCGCCAAAGCGAGGCGAGCAAGCTGACCCTCGACAAGATCATCGCCCAGGCAGGGCTCGACTGGAGCAAGCAGAAATTCATTCTCGTCAGCGCCGCCGCGGGGGCGGTCTTCGCCGCCGTGCTGTTCTATGTGACGGACTACCCGATCGCGGCCGCGGTTGGCCTTGTCGTGGGCGGCCTCGGGCTGCCGCGTTGGACCATGAGCTTTCTGCGCAAGCGTCGCATCAAGAAGTTCGTCGACGAGTTGCCCAACGCCATGGACGTCATCGTTCGCGGCATTCGATCGGGCCTGCCGCTTGGAGACTGCATGCGGATCATCGCGACTGAGTCGGCTGAGCCCGTCCGGAGCGAATTCCGCCAGGTCGTAGAAGCCCAGGCCATGGGCGTGACGGCCGGTGAGGCCGTCTACAAGATCTACGAGCGCGTCCCAGTTCCGGAGGCTAACTTCTTCGCCATCGTGATCACGATCCAGCAGAAATCGGGCGGTAATCTCTCGGAGGTGCTCGCCAACCTGTCCAAAGTGATCCGCGAGCGCAAAAAGATGCGCGGCAAGATCCAGGCGATGGCCATGGAGGCCAAGGCCTCCGCCTACATCATCGGCTCACTCCCGATCTTCGTGGGCGCCTCAGTCTATGCGACCACGCCGGAGTACATCTCGCTGCTTTGGACCACGATCCATGGACGCATGTTCATGGGGCTCGGCGCCTTCATGATGACCATGGGCGCCCTGGTCATGCGCAAAATGATCAACTTCGAAGTGTGATGGGCAGCGCAGCATGTTGACCGCCATCTTTGTCAAGTTCACCGATCCGAAGTTCATCATGATGGTGTGCTTCGCGATCTTCGCCGCCGCGGCGGTGATCACGGTCGCGATGCCGTTTCTCGAAACGGACAGGCTTCAGAAGCGGATGCGTTCCGTTTCGGTCGAGCGGGACGCCATTCGCCAGCGTGAGCGCGAAAAGCTCGGCAAAGGCGGGGGCGGCTCGAAGGCTTCGCTGCGGCACACGCCCAAAGCATACATGAAGCAGGTCGTCGATCAGTTCAGCCTCGACAAATGGCTGGGCACCGAGGATGCGCGGCTGCAGCTGAGCCGCGCTGGTTACCGGGGACCCCAGGCCGAGATCGCGTTCCTGTTCTTCCGCCTGGTAATGCCGATCGTCGGCCTGGTCGGCGCCGCCTTCTACGCTTTCGTGCTTGGCGATCCCACTCAGACTCTCCTGGTTAAACTTGGCATCTCGATCGCGGGCGCCTATGCGGGCATCAAGGCGCCGGAGGTTTACATCCGGAACATGATCAACAAACGCCAGGCGAGCATGCGGCTGGCTTTCCCGGACGCCCTGGACCTCTTGTTGATCTGTGTTGAATCCGGAATGTCGCTCGAGCATGCCTTCCGCAAGGTCGCCCAGGAGGTAGGGTCGCAATCCGTCCCGTTGGCGGAGGAATTCACCCTCATGACGGCCGAGTTGTCCTACCTGCCCGACCGTCGCCAGGCGTTCGAGAACCTCAGCAACCGCATGGGCCTCGAAGTCGTCAAGAGCGTCGCCACCGCGCTCGTTCAGGCGGAGAAATACGGCACGCCGCTGGGCCATGCCCTGCGCGTGCTGGCTCAGGAAGGGCGCGATGAGCGCATGAACATCGCCGAGAAGAAGGCCGCCGCGCTGCCGCCCAAGCTCACTGTCCCGATGATCCTGTTCTTTCTGCCCGTGCTGCTGATCGTGATCCTGACGCCGGCGATCATCAAGGTCTACGAGTGGAATTGACCGGCGGGCGCGAGGGCGGCCCGGCCGCCTAGGCGTGACTGCGTCAGCGCGCTACCAGCGGTTCTGGGTTCCAAAACAAGCAAAGCCGCAGACCCGCCCTCAGGCTGGCTGCGGCTTTTCCGCTTGGTGGGGCAGCGGCGTCTTGCGCCTATTCGGCAGGCTGGGTCGCCTGGGCGGTGAGGTCGAGCGGCCGCGTCCCGCCGGCAGGCTTGGCGGCGACGCTGCCAGCGGCCGCCGGGTGGGGCCCAGGGCGTCCGGCGGTCTTCTTGGCGTCGCCGTTGCGGATCTGCGCCCAGTTGTTCGGCTGAGCCACCATCTGCCGCATGGCGGCGACGCTCTGCGCCGCATCGATGGGCGCAAGATCCTGGCTCGCCACCTTCTCGGCCTCCGCGAACTTGCCCTGCAGGCCGAGCACGAGGGCGAGGTTCTGGCGCACGCGCTGGTCGGCGCCGGGCGCCTGCGCGGCCTGGCGCAGGGTCGCCTCCGCCTCGGGCAGGCGCTGCGAGAGCGCGTAGGACAGGCCCATATTGGCGAGCACGCCCGGGTCGTTCGGGCGCAGGCGCAGCGCGGCCTCGTAGAGCGACTGCGCCTCCGCGTGCTGCCCGAGCTGATCCGCGACCGCGCCCTGCGCGGACAGCACGCGCCAGTCCGGGCGCTCGGGCGTGTGCGCGCGCGCGAGCACGTCCCGCGCCTGCTCCAACTGCCCCACCTCGCTCAGCGCCTTGCCGTAGGCGGCGAGGATGTCGGTGTCCTTGGGGGTCTTGAGGGCGGCGGTCTGGAGCACCGCGACGGCCTGCTGGCGCTGGTCGATCATCCGCAGCGCGTGGGCGTAGTTCAGGCTGATGGTCTTGTCGCCCGGCTTGGCGTCGAACTTGCGGCCCCACTCCTCCGAGGAGGCCCGCCACGCTTCCGTGCTGCGCGGCCCGGAGGAGGCCGAGAGCGAGCCCGTCGAATCGGGACCGTCCTTCTTGCAGCCGGCGAGCCCCAGGCCGAGCACGGCGACGCAGGCCAGCAGGAGCAGACGCAGCGGCGGACGGGCGGTGGGGACATAAACGCGCATGACGCTCTCCAGGCCGGGGGTGGTCGGCCCTCTCGTCAATAGCTTGTTAAGGCTAATGCTTGGTTAATTGCCCCTCGAAGCCGCAGCCGCCCGGCGTGATGGGCGCCAATGTTCCACAATGACGCTCAAGCGCACTGGAACACTTTCAACGTATCCGTTGTTGATGAAACGAGTGAAGCCCTGATTTCCATGCTGTGGAACAGGAGGCGTAAAATGATCATCGGCGTCCTTTGCCTGATCTGCACGGCGATATTCATCGAAATCGCCGCTCATGCGCCGATGCTGGACGGTGCGGACTAGCGCTTTATTGCGTTGCACAAAACCGGCGCAAAAGCCGCAAGCAGAACGGACGGGAGAGCCTTGCGCTTGAAGGGCCGTCCTCGCGTGGTATGAGCGGTGGCCGCTGGAGCCCCGCCGATGATCGAAATCCTGCCGTCCTCGACCGCCGACAAGGCCGTCCCGATCCTGCTCGTCACCGCCGCAACCTGGCGCGACGCCGCCGTGGGCTTCGGCGCGCAAGCCGCAGCCTTCGCGCAGGCGAGCGGCTACACGGGCGCGGCCGGAAGCGCGTTGGCGGTTCCGGCGCATGACGGCGCGCTGGCGGCCGTGCTGTTCGGCGACGACGCGGGCGCGGCGCGGCGCGACCCCTTCCACATGGGCAAGCTCGCGGCCGCGCTGCCGCCCGGCCTGTTCCGTCTGCCCCCGGGAACGGGCGAACTCGCCTGCCTGGCGTTGCGCCTCGGCTCCTACCGCTTCGGGCGCTACCGGCAAACCACGCCGCCGACCGCGCGCGTGATCGCGCCCGAAGGCGTCGACGCCGCCGAAGTCGACCGGATCGCTGGCGCGGTCGCGGCGGGACGCGATCTCATCAACACGCCGGCCAACGACCTCGGGCCCGAGGAGCTCGAGCAGGCCGTGCGCACCCTCGCGGGCCGCCATCGGGCGGGCGTCAAGGTCGTCACCGGCGACGACCTGCTCGCGCAGGGCTTTCCGATGGTGCATGCGGTGGGGCGCGCCTCCAGCCGCGCGCCGCGGCTCATCGACATGACCTGGGGCGAGAGCTTCAACCCCAAGGTGACGCTGGTCGGCAAGGGCGTCTGCTTCGACACGGGCGGGCTCAACATCAAGCCGGACGCCTCCATGCTGCTGATGAAAAAGGACATGGGCGGCGCCGCCACCGCGCTGGCCATCGCCCAGATGGTCATGGAGGCGCGGCTCAAGCTGCGGCTTCGGGTCATCATCCCGGCCGTGGAGAACAGCATCTCGGGCTCGGCCTTCCGGCCGGGAGACGTGCTCCAGAGCCGCAAGGGCCTCACGGTGGAAATCGGCAACACGGACGCGGAGGGCAGGCTCATCCTGGCCGACGCGCTGGCGCTGGCCGACGAGGAGGAGCCCGAGCTCCTGTTCGACTTCGCGACCCTGACGGGGGCGGCCCGCGTGGCGCTCGGGCCGGAGCTGCCACCCTTCTACACGGATGACGACGCGATGGCGGCCGACGTTGCGCAGGCCGGCGACCGCGTCAACGACCCGGTCTGGCGGCTGCCGCTGTGGAAGCCCTACCGGTCGATGCTGGACAGCAAGATCGCCGACATCAACCACATCGGCGGGTCCTTCGCCGGGTCCGTCACGGCCGCGCTGTTTCTGCGCAGCTTCGTCGAGAAGACGGCCGCGCACGCGCATTTCGACATCTATGGCTGGGTTCCGTCCGCCAAGCCGGGCCGGCCGGAGGGCGGCGAGCCGCAGGCGGCGCGTCTCGTCTACGACATGCTGAAGCGCCGCTATGGCTCATCTGCTTAACCCTCCCGCGAGCGCGCGCTTGCCGGACGTTCGCATTGCGCCGATAGTTCGGACCCGAAACGATCGGGTCCCGCATGTCAGCCGTCCTTCGCCCCATCCAGGCCCTGAAGCTCTGGCATGACGTCACCCTCGAGCAGGTGCGCGATGGCGAGCAGGATCTCTCTGCGCGCCAGACCGCGATCCTGCTCTCGATCTATCTCGAGGCGCCGCCCCACACGGTGCGGGGCCTGGCCAAGAAACTCGGCGTCACCAAGCCGGCCATCACGCGGGCGCTGGACACGATGGGCAAGATGGAGTTGGTCAGCCGCAAGCGCGACGACGCAGACCGGCGCAACGTCATCGTGCAACGAACCGTAAAAGGCGCCCTTTATGTTGAAAGGCTCGGCGACGTGATCGTCGCCCGCGCAAAGGATCTGCCCCGATGACGCAACTGGACCGGCGCATCACCCCCGTGCGGCCTGACCTGGCCGCCGAAAGCCTGCGCGGGCAGGTGGACGCCCCGCGCTTCGCCGAGCCCCGGCCGATGCGCCTCGTCGCGCCCGCCGCCTGGATCCGCCGCTCGCCGACCCCGGACGCGCCGGCCGACACGCAGGCGCTGTTCGGCGAGAGTTTCGACGCCTACGAGATCACCGACGAGGGTTGGGCCTGGGGCCAGCTGGCCACCGACGGCTATGTCGGCTGGATGTCGGCCGAAGCGCTCGCGCCCGCCGCGGCCGAGCCCACCCACCGGATCGCGGTGCTGCGGACCTTCGTGTATCCGGGCCCGAGCATCAAGATCACGCCCGTGGAGGCCTTGTCCATCGGCTCGCGCATCGCCGTGGAGCGCCTGCAGGGCGCCTTTGCCGTCACGGCGTCTGGCGGCTTCATCTTCGCCGACCACCTCGCGCCGCTCGACGCCGCCGAGGACGACTTCGTCGCCGTGGCCGAGCGCTTCGTCGGCGTTCCCTATCTGTGGGGCGGCCGCACCAGCCTGGGGCTCGATTGCTCAGGGCTCGTGCAACTGTCGCTCGCCGCCAGCGGGCGCAAATGCCCACGCGACAGCGACATGCAGGAAGCCGGGCTCGGCGCGCCCATGCAGAACTGGGAAGCCGAGCCGCTGCGGCGCGGCGACTTCGTGTTCTGGAAGGGCCATATCGGCGTCATGCAGGACGCCGAGCGCCTCCTCCACGCCAACGGAACCCACATGCTGGTGGTCTCCGAGCCCTTCGCGGAAGCGCGCGCCCGCATCCTCGAAAAGACCGGCGCCGACGTGACGAGCGTCCGCCGGCTGGTTGAGTGACCGCCGCGGGTGTGTCCCTCGCCGTCATTGCGAGCCGGAGGCGAAGCAATCCAGTCTAATTGCCCGGCGGTTAGACTGGATTGCTTCGCTCGCGCTCGCAATGACGGGAGGGTAGCCCCAGCCTTTCATCTCTCCGCCGTCATCCCCSGCGACCTGCGGAGCAGGTCGGGAAGGGGATCCAGAGCAAAGGCGCTCACCCCTGGATCCCCTTCCCGGCGCTGCGCGCCGCCGGGGATGACGGAGAGAGTCGTGCTTTTACCGCTTCCCGCAATCCACCAGCCTCCTCGCCGTCATTGCGAGCCGGAGGCGAAGCAATCCAGCCTGATGCCGGGCCGTTAGACTGGATTGCTTCGCTCGCGCTCGCAATGACGGGAGGGTGGCCCTACCGTGCCGCACAACTGAACGGCGTTCTTCCGCTATCTTCCGCCGTCATCCCCGGCGACCTGCGCAGCAGGTCGGGAAGGGGATCCAGAGCAAAGGCTCTCACCCCTGGATCCCCTTCCCGGCGCTGCGCGCCGCCGGGGATGACTGAAAGGCGCACGCGCTGCACCGCCCCCTCTGTCGGCTTCGCCGACATCTCCCCCGCTGGCGCGGGAGAGAGTTGCGCGCGGGTTATCGGGCTTACGAACTCGAACTTAGCCCTCAGTACCCCGTTTTCCGGTCGACGACGTGCTCCAGCGGGTGGCCGGCTTCGTAGCGCAGGATCTGCTGGGCGATCAGGCCGATCACGGCTTCGGGTTCCGACATGGCGGCGTTATGCGGCGTCACCGTGACGCGCGGGTGGGTCCACAAGGGCGAATCCTGCGGCAGAGGCTCGGTTTCGAACACGTCCAGCGTCGCGCTCGCGAGCGTTCCGGCGTCGAGGCAGGCCAGGATGTCGGCTTCCACCTGCAGCCCGCCGCGGCCGGCGTTGATGAGGTGCGGGCCCCCGACCCGGCCGTCGCGCGCCAGGCCGTCCAGCATCGTGCGGTTGATCACCCCGCGGGTGTCGTCCGTGAGCGGCAAAAGGCTGACGAGGATGTCGGTCCGGGCCAGAAACGCCTTTAGCCCGTCCTCGCCCGCGAAGCTCTGCAACCCGTCCACCGACTTCGGGCTGCGGCTCCAGCCAGCCACGTCGAAGCCCATGACCTGCAGCTTGCGGGCGGCGTCCTGGCCGAGCACGCCGAGCCCCAGCATGCCGACCCGCACCGAGCGGGCGGCGGGCTGGTTGTCGTCGTCGTCCCACACGCGCTCGTTCTGCTGGCGCACATAGCGCATCTGCTGCCTGAGGATCTTCAGGCAGTGCAGCACCACATATTCGCTCATCCGGTTGGTGAGGTCCGGGTCGACCACGCGCAGGATCGGCACGTCGGGGAGCTTCGGGTCGCCGAGCAGATGGTCGACGCCGGCGCCGAGCGAAAAGATCGCCTCGAGGTTGGGCAGTCCCGAGAACGAGCCCGGCGGCGCCTTCCAGGCCACCGCGTAGTGCACGGCGCGCCGGTCGAACGGGTCGCCCGGGATCACGATGGGCCGCCCCGGCAGCTTGGCGGCCAGCCGGGCCGTCCATTGCTCCACGTTCCAGCCCTTGATGGCCGCCAGTATGGTCATGCTCGTCGCCCCTGCGCGGACGGTCGTCTTGCCGCCGTCGTCACTTTTTCTGGGCGCATGATTGCGTTGGCTCAGCTCAGGGTCCAGCGCTTTCCGCAGCAAAACGCGCCAAAACCGACGGCGAGGCCTCGGGAGCCTCGTCGCCGAGCGCATAAGCGCGCGTCAGCGCCGCCGCGGCCGCATCCGCGGCGTCCTCCGTCCGGGCGTGCACGACGCCTATGACGGCGTCCGGCTCAAGGCGCTGGCCGAGCGAGGCCAGGTCGGTGAACCCGACCGCATGGTCCACGGCGTCCTGCGGGCGGGTGCGCCCCCCGCCGAGGCCCACCACGGCGACGCCGATGCCGCGCGTGTCGATGCCCGACACGAAGCCGGCGCGGCCGGCCCTGATCTCGCGGCGCACCGGTGCGGCCGGCAGGTGATCGTCGACGCGCGATAGGAAGTCCGTAGGCCCGCCCAACGCCGCCACCATGCGGCCGAAGAATTCGGCGGCCTGGCCCGACTGGATGGCGGCGTCGATGCGCGCCCAGCCGTCCTCGACCGACTCGGCGAGGTCGCCGAGCAGCAGCATCTCGCCGCCCAGAGCCACCACGACTTCGTGCAGCCGCTCGTCGCGGTGCTCGCCCGTGAGGTAGCGCACCGCGTTGCGCACCTCCACGGCGTTGCCCGCGGCGCTCGCCAGCGGCTGGTCCATGGCGGTGATCAAGGCCGTGGTGGGCAGGCCCGCGCCGGTCGCGACCTCGGCGAGGCTTTCGGCCAGCTCGGCCGAGCCCTCGAAGCTGTCCATGAAGGCGCCGTTGCCGGTCTTCACGTCCATCACGAGGCCTTCCAGGCCGGCCGCCAGCTTCTTGGACAGGATCGAGGCCGTGATCAGCGGGATCGACTCCACCGTCGCGGTGACGTCCCGGATGCCGTAGAGGCGCTTGTCCGCGGGCGCGAGGTCGGCCGTTTGGCCGATGATCGCGCAGCCGATCTCGGCCACGACCTTGCGAAAGAGCTCGCTGTCTGGCTGGGACGCGTAGCCCGGGATGGAGTCGAGCTTGTCGAGCGTGCCGCCCGTGTGGCCGAGGCCGCGCCCGGAAATCATCGGCACGAACCCGCCGCAGGCCGCCACGGCGGGCGCCAGCATGAGGCTGACATTGTCGCCGATGCCGCCCGTGGAATGCTTGTCGAGCACCGGGCCGTCAAGATCCGGCCACACCATGGTGACGCCGGAATCCACCATCGCGCGGGTGAGCGCGACGCGCTCGTCCATGCTCATGCCCTGGAAGAACACCGCCATCGCGAAGGCGGCGGCCTGCCCTTCCGTGACCGCGCCGCTCACGAGCCCGCGGATCAGAAACGCGATCTCGTCGGCGCCGAGCGCCTCGCCGTCGCGCTTGCGACGGATGATTTCCTGCGGGATCACGGTGCTGTCCTCAGTAGGCGTTGGACGCGGACGGGGCGGCGGCGCCGTCGATGGCGGCGAGCAGCGCCGCATGGAGGCTGCTGGCGCCGATGCGGAAGGTCGTCGGCGCGGCCCAGCCGGCGCCCATGATCCGCTCGGCGAGCGCCAGATACGCGCCCGCGTCCTTGACGGTGCGGATGCCGCCGGCCGCCTTGAAGCCCACCGGCCTGCCAGACGCCTTGATGGCCTGCAGCATCGTCTCGGAGGCCGGCGGCGTCGCCGAGACGTCGATCTTGCCCGTGCTGGTCTTGATGAAGTCCGCGCCGGAATCGATGGCGAGGCGGCTTGCCTCCGCGACGCTGGGCTGGTCCGGATAAGCGCCGGTTTCCAGGATCACCTTGAGCTGCTGGTCCCCCTGCAGCACCGCCTTGGCCTCGCGCACCATGCCGGCCGCGATGTCTGCCTCGCCGCGCAGAAAGGCGCGGTAGGGCAATACGAGGTCGATCTCGTCGGCGCCGTCGCCCAGCGCCTCGCCCATGTCGTCGAGCACGCGTTCCAGGTCCTCGCCGCCGGCCGGGAAGTTCACCACGGTGGCGATGCGCACGCCCGTGTCCTTCAGCGCGCGCGCGGCCTCGCCGACAAATTGCGGCCAGAGGCACACGGCCGCCACCGACCCCTGCGGCGACACCGCCTTCTGGCACAGCGTCCGGATGTCCGCCGGGCCGCAATTGGGTTCCAGGTTCGTCAGGTCGAGCAACCCCAGCAGTCGGCGGGCGAGCGCCGCATGCGCGTCAGACATCTTCGAGGCCTTTCAGGAACGAGAGCAGGAGGCGCTTCAGGGCGATGCCGCCCGTGCCGGCCACCTTCTTGGTTTCGGCGTGTGAGGGCGAGGACCCGTCGATGCCGGCCGCATAGTTCGTCACCACCGAGATGGCCGCGACGTCGATGCCGAAGCGGCGCGCCATGATCACCTCAGGCACGGTGGACATGCCGACGAGGTCCACCCCGATGAGCTTCATCATCTTGATCTCGGCGGGCGTCTCGAAGCTCGGGCCCGACACCCAGCAATACACGCCCTCGTGGATGCGCACGCCCGCCTGGGTGGCGGCGCGCTTGAGGCGGGCCCGCAGCCGCGGCGAATAGGCGTCGGTCAGCGACACGAAGCGCCCATCCTCGTGGTCGCCCACCAGCGGGTTCACGCCCGAGAGGTTGATATGGTCGCAGATGAGCGCGAGCTGGCCCGGGCTCATGTTCTTGTCCAGCGCGCCGGCCGCATTGGTGAGCACGATGGTGCTGACGCCGAGCCGTCGCAACGTCTCGATCGGCGTGCGCATGATCGCCGGGTCGCCATGCTCGTAGTAATGCGCGCGGCCCTGCATCACGGCCACGCGGCGGCCCTCGATCTTGCCCACCACGAGCCGGCCCTTGTGGCCCGACACGTTGCTGTCGGGAAAGCCCGGGATGTCCGCGTAGGGGATCTCGACCGGATCCGCCGCGAGGTCCGCGAATGCGCCGAGCCCGGTGCCGAGCACCACGGCCAGGTCCACGGGGCCGCCGATCAGCGGCTCGAGATAGGCGACGGCGGCTTCGACTGACATGGCGGGACCCCTCGGTTCAGCGTTCCGGCTCCGGGGCCATCGCGAGGGGACCGAAGGCATGGGGCAGGATTTCATCAGCGGTAAAGCGCCGCCTGAATCCATGCAAGTCCGCAGCCCAGATCGCCGCCCCGGGGCCGCCGAACTCGAAGATGCGCTGCCGGCAGGCGCCGCACGGCGTCACCAGCGCGCCGCCTTCCGCCACGACGGCGATCTCGACCAGCGACGTGTCGCCGCCCAGCACCATGGCCGAGATGGCGCCGGCCTCCGCGCAGGTCCCGACCGGATAGGCGGCGTTCTCGACGTTCGCGCCCGCATAGACCCGGCCGGACGCGCCGCGCGCCGCGGCTCCGACCTTGTATTTCGAGTAGGGCGCATACGCGGCTTCGCGCGCCGCGAGTGCGGCCGCCAGGAGGTCGTCCGGGCCTATGATCGGGTTGGGGTTGGCGGCCATCACCGCTCCTTGACGTAGGGCAGGCCGGAGGCCCGCGGGGGAATCGCCCGGCCGATGAAGCCCGCCAGCAGCACCACCGTCAACGCATAGGGCAGGGCCTGGATGGCCTGCACGGGCACGAGGCCGATCCCCGGCAGGCTGACGCCCTGCAGGCGGATCGAGATGGCGTCCAGCAGGCCAAACAGGAAACACGCGCCCAGCGCCGGCCAGGCCCGCCACTTGGCGAAGATCAGCGCCGCCAGCGCGATGAAGCCCTTGCCGGCCGTCATGCCGGGCAGGAAGCCGGCCGCCTGCGCGAGCGACAGGTAGGCTCCGCCGAAGCCGCACAACACGCCCGCGATGATCACGGCCGCATAGCGCAGGGCCGCCACCGAGATGCCGGCGGTATCCACGGCGGCCGGGTTCTCGCCCACCGCGCGGATGCGCAGCCCGAAGCGCGTGCGCTTCAGCGCCACGGCGGTGAGCAGCGTCGCCAGCAGCGCGCCATAGACCAGCACGGTGTGGCTCGACAGCACGTCCGCGTAGAGCGGGCCCAGCACCGGCACGGCGCGCGCCGCCTCCGCGCCCGGCAGCGTGATGGGCTGGAACCGCGCCGCGCCGTCCAGCGGCGGCGTCCGGCCGCCCTGCGAGTACCAGGCGTTGCCCACCAGGGCGGTGAGCCCGGCCGCCAGCATATTGATGGCGACGCCCGAGACGATCTGGTTGCCCCGCTGCGAGATCGCCGCGAACCCGTGCACGAGCGCGAACGCCACCGACGCGCCGACGCCTGCCAGGACGCCGATCCAGGCGCTGTGGGTCGCATGGGCGGCGGCCGCGGCCGCGAAGGCGGCGACCAGCATCTTGCCCTCGAGCCCGATGTCGACCACGCCGGAGCGTTCCGACCACAGCCCCGCCAGGCAGGCGAACAGCAGCGGCACGGAGAGCCGCACGCCCGAGTCGAACACCGCGATCGCGATCGAGAGCGCGTCCATGCTCACGCGTCCCCGCGCCGGCGCGCCGCGAAGAAACGCCCGAGCGGCGCCCGGAACACGCCGTCCAGCGCGCCCGCGAACAGGACCACCAGCCCCGAGATGGTGACGATCATGTCGCGCGTGATGGCGGGCTTGTCGAAGGCGAGCTCCGTGCCGCCCTGGTAGAGGACGCCGAACAGCAGCGACGCCAGCACGATGCCGACCGGGTGCGACCGGCCCATCAGCGCCACCGCGATGCCGATGAAGCCGTAGCCGCCCGTGAACTCCAGCAGCAGCCGGTCCTGCACGCCCATGATCTCGTTCACGGCCAGCAGGCCCGCGAGCCCGCCCGAGATCATCATGGCGATCATCGTGATGCGGCTGATCGAGATGCCCGCATACACGGCCGCCGACGGGTTCGCCCCAACGGTGCGGATGGCGTAGCCGAGCCGCGTGCGCCAGATCAGCAGCCACACGCCGAAGGCTGCGGCGAGCGCGAGCAGGAAGGAGCCGTTGAGCGGCGTGGTCGGGATCGCGACCCCGAACCGGGCCAGGATCTCGTGCAGGAACGGCACGTGCGCGGCCGGAACGAAGGTGCGGGTTTCGGGCGACATCGAGCCCGGTCGGCCCATCACGTTCACGAGCAGGTACACCAGCAGCGCCGAGGCCAGCATGTTGAACATGATCGTGGTGATGACGATGTGGCTGCCGCGCTTGGCCTGCAGGTAGCCCGGAATCAGAGCCCACAGCGCTCCGAACGCGGCCGCCGACAGCGCGCCCAGCGGCACGAGCAGCCAGCCGGGCAGGCTCTCGAACTGCAGGCAGACCAGCGCCGCCCCGAGCCCGCCCAGCGTCGCCTGGCCCTCGCCGCCGATGTTGAACAGCCCGGCGTGGAACGCCACCGCGACCGCAAGCCCGGTGAAGATGAAATTCGTCGCGTAGTAGAGCGTGAAGCCGACGCCCTCGCCGGTCGCCAGGGCGCCGCGCAGCAGGATGGCGGTGGATTCAAGCGGGTTCTCGCCGATCGCCAGCACCACCAGCCCGGCAATCACAAAGGCGGCCACCACCGCGAGCGCCGGCACGAGCAGGTAGTCGGCCCAGCGCGGCAGTTCGATCGGGGCCGCGCTCATGCGGCGCGGTCCGAGACGCCGGCCATCAGCAGCCCAAGGTCGCGCTCGTCGGTGCGGTCGGGCAGCCGCTCGCCGGTGATCAGCCCGCCGCACATCACCACGATGCGGTCCGACAGGGCCGTGATCTCCTCCAGCTCCACGGACACCAGCAGGATCGCCACGCCGGCGTCGCGCAGCGCGATCAGCCGGCGGTGAATGAATTCGATGGCCCCGATGTCGACGCCGCGCGTCGGCTGGCCGACCAGCAGCACCTTGGGGCCGCGCTCGATCTCGCGCGCCAGCACGATCTTTTGCTGGTTGCCGCCCGAGAACTTGGCGGTCTTCAGCAGCGGCGCGCGCGGGCGCACGTCATAGGCCTCCATCTCGGCCAGCGTGTGCGCCACGATGGCGCCCCGATCGAGCAGCGCTCCGACGCCGTAGCGCTGTTCGTCCTGGAAGCCCAGCATGGCGCTTTCGCAAGCCTCGAAGGAGGGCACCAGCCCGGTGCGCAGCCGGTCCTCCGGCACGTGCAGCAGCCCCAGCCGCCGCAGCTGCGCGGGGTCGCGTTCCGCCGCCGCCAGCGGCGCGCCGTCGAGCGCGATGGAGCCCGCCGCGATCGGCCGCATGCCCGCAATGGCCTCCAGCAGCTCGCTCTGGCCATTCCCCGCGATGCCGGCGACGCCCACGATCTCGCCGGCCCGCACCTGGAGCGACACGCCGTCCACCCGCGCGGTGCCCTGGGCGTCGCGCACCACGAGGTTCTCGACCATGAGCGCAGGCGCGCCCGGCCGGGCCTCGTTCTTTTCGACGCGCAGCAGCACGCGGCGGCCCACCATCAGCTCGGCCAATTGCGCGGGGGACGTCGCGGCAGTGTCGAGCGTATCGACCATCTCGCCGCGCCGCATCACCGAGACGCGGTCGGTGATCGCCATGATCTCACGCAGCTTGTGGGTGATCAGGATGACGGTCTTGCCCTCGTCGGCCAGGATGCGCAGCAGCCGGAACAAGCCGTCCGCCTCTTCGGGGGTGAGCACCGCGGTGGGCTCGTCGAGCACCAGCACGTCGGCGCCGCGCACCAGCGCCTTCACGATCTCGACGCGCTGCCGCAGCCCCACCGGCAAGTCGCCCACCACGGCGTCGGGGTCCAGCGTCAGCCCATAGTCGCGCGCCAGCGCGGCGAGCTTGGCCCGCACCTCCCGCGCGCCGGCGGCCAGCCGCGGCCCGCCCTCGGCCCCCAGCATCACGTTGTCGGTCACCGACAGAGGCTCCACCAGCATGAAGTGCTGGTGGACCATCCCGATCCCGGCCGCGATCGCCTCGCCGGGCGAGCGGATTCGGCGGGGCGCGCCGTCGACCCGGATCTCGCCGGAATCGGCCTCGTAGAAGCCGTACAGGATCGACATCAGGGTCGACTTCCCGGCCCCGTTCTCGCCCACGACGCCGTGGATGCTGCCCTTGCGCACCGCAAGATCCACGCCCTTGTTGGCGTGCACCTCGCCGAACCGCTTGTGGATGCCGACGAGCTGAATGGCGAGGGGAGAGGTCGGTAAGGCGTTCATGCGCGGATCGTCATCTCAGAAGCCGACTTGCAACCGACCTGGTGCCGAACAAGCGAGCGAACGCCACCCTGAACACCCTCAGCCCGAGAGCCTGGCCGAGAAATCATTCGCAAACCCTCGATACCCTCATCCTGAGGAGCAGGCCGTTTTTCGGCCTGCGTCTCGAAGGACGAGGGACACCAGCTTGCACGACGCTTTCAGCCCTCTGGAGTCCCTTGTCCTTCGAGACGCCATGCGAAGGTCGCATGGCTCCTCAGGATGAGGGGCGTTGAGCAGATGATCGGCCAAGCTCCTTCAGGAAGGAAGGGCCCGGCTTGCCCGTCAAACGCGCAGGCGCGAAGCGGAACGACGAAGCGCCCTCACGGGCACTTCTGGTCCGACATGTAGTCGTGCACCTTTACGGCGCCGCTGACGATGTCGGCTGCGGCCTTGTCTGCGGCGGCCTTCATGTCGGGCGTGATCAGGCTCTTGTTATTGTCGTCCAGCGCCCAGGCGACGCCGTTCTCCTTCAGCCCCAGCACGGTGACACCGGGTTTCCAGGTCCCGTCCTTGGCGGCCTTGAAGCTGTCGATCGTGGCCACGTCCACGCGCTTCAGCATGGAGGTCAGCACCTTGCCGGGATGCAGCATGTTCTGGTTGGAGTCGACGCCGATGCCGAGCTTGCCGGCGTCCGCGGTGGCGCGCAGCACGCCGATGCCGGTGCCGCCGGCCGCGTGGTAGATCACGTCCGCGCCGCGGTCGATCTGCGCCTT
This sequence comes from Alsobacter sp. P4_H11, assembly GCF_056400925.1. Lineage (NCBI taxonomy): Bacteria > Pseudomonadati > Pseudomonadota > Alphaproteobacteria > Hyphomicrobiales > Alsobacteraceae > Alsobacter > Alsobacter sp. P4_H11. The sequence continues at coordinate 63,967 of NZ_JBFUKI010000002.1, read as the reverse complement.
GGCGAGTTCCGCGCCCTTCACGGGGTCGTTCCAGGCCGCGCCCGTGGTGCCGGTCATGTTCTGCAGCACTTCGGCCGACGCGTTGGCGTATTTCACGCCCTGCACGTAGCCACACGCGAACTTGCGGATCAGCGGGATGTCCATGCCGCCCACGAAGCCGACCTTGCCGGTCTTGGACGCCTTGGCGGCCAGGAGGCCGACCAGGAACGAGCCCTCATGCTCCTTGAACACGATGGACTGCACGTTGGGGGCGTCCACCACCATGTCGATCAGCGTGAATTTGCTGTTCGGGAATTCCTTCGCAACCTTCTCGAGCGCGCTCGCCTGGCTGAAGCCCACCGCCACGATGGGCGAGAAGCCGTCGCGCGCGAAGCGGCGCAGCGTCTGCTCGCGCTGCGCGTCGTTCTGCAGCTCGAAGTCGCGGTATTCGACGCCGGTGTCCTTCTTGAACTGCTCGGCGCCCGTGTAGACGCCCTCATTGAAGGATTTGTCGAACTTGCCGCCCAGATCATACACGATGGCGGGCTTGATCGCCTGCCCCTGCGCGAGCGCCGTGCCGCCCAACGCAATCGCGGCGGCGAGCCCCATGATCATGGTCCGCATGGAAAAACCCCTCTGTTCAAATCCGGCCTTTGAGCAAGCCGTTGCGCTCGCAGGATGGCATGGCCTTCACCCGAGGTGAAGCGCGCAAACACCGCAGGCGGAAGAGCTTGGCGACCCCGTGCGCCGGTGGCATGCTTCAACTTTAGGGGGACCTCCTTCAAGGGAGCGCTCTATGCCGTGTCGCCGCCCGCCCACCCGCCGTGGGCTTCGCGCCCGCCTCGCCGCAGCCTGGACCGCGCCCGCGGGCGTTCTCCTCGCGACCGCGCTCGCGCTTGGGGGGCCCGCTCCCGCTGCGGCCCGCGACGGCGCCAATGAGGTCGACGTCGAGCTCGTGCTGGCGGTGGACATCTCCTACTCAATGGATCCCGAGGAGCAGGCGCTGCAGCGCCAGGGCTACATCGAGGCGCTGCGCTCGCCCGAGGTCATCGACGCCATCCGCAAGGGCGTGAACGGCAAGATCGCGGTCACCTATGTGGAATGGGCCGGCATCAACACCCAGGAGGTCGTGGCCGACTGGATGGTGATCGACGGCAAGGAGAGCGCCGCCGAGTTCACCGCGCAGCTCGCCGCCAAGCCGATCCGGCGGCTGTACCGCACCTCGATCTCGGGCGCGCTCGACTTCGCGGTGCCGCTCTTCGACAAGAACGACTATCACGGCCTGAAGCAGGTCATCGACGTGTCGGGGGATGGCTCCAACAACCAGGGCCGGCCCGTGACGGCGGCGCGCGACGACGCGCTCGCCCGGGGCATCACGATCAACGGCCTGCCGATCCTGCTCAACAGGCCGAATGGCGGGTTTCCGGAGGTCGAGAACCTCGACGAATACTACCGCGATTGCGTGATCGGCGGCCCGGGCTCGTTCATGATCCCGATCCGCGAGCGGGCGCATTTCATCGAGGCCATCCGCACCAAGATCCTGCTCGAAGTCGCGCTCGCGCCGCCGCCGGCATGGCCTGTGCGCGTGATCCCGGCCAGCGCACTCGGCGGGGAGGTGCTGCGCGCGCAGGGCGCGGAGCAGAAGACGACCTGCATGTTCGGCGAAAGGCAGTGGCAGCAGCGCTGGGGCAATTGAGGCGCGCCACGCTCCCGCTATGATCCGGGACCGTCGCCCCGAGTCCAGCCATGGCCCGCTTCCGCCTCGCCCTGATAGCGCACGACCAGAAGAAAGCCGCCATGGTGGCCTGGGCCGAGCGCCACCGCGCCGCGCTCGCGCGCTGCCAGCTCTACGCCACCGGCACAACCGGCTCGCGCATCAAGGAGCGCTGCCCGGACCTCGACATCACGCTCATGAAAAGCGGCCCGCTCGGCGGCGACCAGCAGATCGGCGCCCTGATCGCCGAGGAGCGGCTGGACGGGCTGGTCTTCTTCGTCGACCCGCTCTCGCCCCACCCGCACGACGTGGACGTGAAGGCGCTGACCCGGCTGGCGCTGGTCTACGACATCCCGATGGCGTGCAATCTCTCCACCGCCGACCTCGTGGTGGCGGGTTTCGAGGCGATGCGTCGAAGGCCGTCTTCGTGAGGCTGAAGCTGCGTTGTTGACTGGGCAGTGCGCGCCCGAGCGGGGACCATGCTCCCGTCGTCACTTATTGGGGCGCAACCCTCTCCGTCATCCCCGGCGGCGCGCAGCGCCGGGAAGGGGATCCAGGGGTGCGCGCCTTTGCTCTGGATCCCCTTCCCGACCTGCTCCGCAGGTCGCCGGGGATGACGGCCGATAGAGCCGGACATTGCTTTGCAACAGCCCACGCCACCCTGCCGTCATTGCGAGCGCAGCGAAGCGATCCAGCCTAAAAGTCTGGCCTTAAATTGGATTGCTTCGCCTCCGGCTCGCAATGACGGGAGCGGGGCCTTAAGATTGTGGGGAGAGGCCAATCCAACACGCCCTTCATCCTGAGGAGCAGGCCGTCTGCGGCCTGCGTCTCGAAGGACGAGGGGTCCAGTGTCCTCAGCCGTGGTCACGGACTGGAGTCCCTCGTCCTTCGAGACGCATCGCCGAGGGGCGACGCTCCTCAGGATGAGGGGATCGGGTTTGTGGCCGACGTCTGAACGACGGTGAGGGTGGTCGACGCTCACGTCCCGCGCGGCTTTGCGCGGGCCGTGGGGGCGGCGGCGGCGGGGTCGTCCGGCCAGGGGTGGCGCGGGTAGCGGCCCTTCATGTCGGCCTTCACGGCCGCCCAGGAGCCGCGCCAGAAGCCCGGCAGGTCGCGGGTGATCTGGATGGGGCGGTGCGCCGGCGACAGGAGGTGCAGCACCAGCGGCAGCCGGCCGTTGGCGACGGCGGGGTGCTGCTTCAGGCCGAACAGCTCCTGCACCCGGATGGCCAGCACCGGGCCTTCCTCGGCCTCGTAGTCGATGGCGGCGTTGTTGCCCGTCGGGGCGGCGAAGTGCGTCGGCGCCTCGGCGTCGAGCCGGCGCGCCATGTCCCAGGGCACGAGCGCCTTCAGGGCGCGGTCGAGGTCGTCGGCGGTGATCTGCGCCAGGCTGGCGCGGCCCTCGATGAAGGGCGCGAGCCACTCGGCAGCAGAGGCCGCGAGCGCTTCGTCCGAGAGGTCCGGCCAGCTCGGATCGGCGCGCCGCAGAAACATCACCCGGTTGCGCCATTGCGCCAGCGCCTTGCTCCAGGGCAGGCGGGTTATGCCAAGGCCGGCGATCCCGCGCGCCAGAACCTGCGCGGCTTCGGGCATCGCGGGAGTCGGCAGCGTCTTTTCCGACAGCGTGATGGCGTGCAGCCGCCGCACGCGCCGGGCTCGCAGCGCCGCCGCCTGGCGGTCGAAGGCGAGATCGTCGGTGGTCTGGATATGGCTCGCGAAGGCGGCCTCGATGGTTTCGGCGTCCAGCGGCGCGGCGAGCAGGATGCGGGCTGATGCGGCCCCGCCCGCGATCTCGGCGACCGCCAGGAAAGGCTCGCGCGCCAGCGCGTCGTGGGGCTCCACCTGTGCGCCGCGGCCGTTCGCCATCACGAAGGCTCCGGGCGCGCCGCGCGCCTTGGCGATGCGGTCCGGATAGGCCAGCGCCAGCACCGCGCCGGCCTCGGCGACGTCGCCCGGGCGGAACGGCGCGCCCACCGCCTCGCACCAGCCTCGCGCCAGCCGGCGCATGTCCTCGGCGCGACGGCCCCGGTCGCGCCGGAAGGCGTCGAGGCGATGCCCGAGATGCGCCGCGTCGCCGCCGAGCCCGCGCTCGGTGATCACGGCCGCGATCTCGGCCGCGAGTCCTGCCTGGCCTTGCGCCGCGGCGCTCGCCACCATGCGGGCGAGCCGGGGCGGCAGTGGCAGGCCGCGGATCAGCTTGCCTTCGGACGTCAGGCGACCCTGCGCGTCGATGGCGTCGATCTCGGTGAGCAGCGCCCGCGCCCCGGCAAGCGCCGGCCGCGGCGGCGGATCCAGGAAGGGCAGGGCAGTGGGATCGCTGACGCCCCAGGCGGCGCAGTCCAGCACGAGGCCGGACAGGTCGGCGCTGAGGATCTCGGCCGGCGCGAACGGCTCCATCGCGCCCGTGGCGGCCTCCTCCCACAGCCGGTAGCAGACGCCCGGCTCGGTGCGGCCGGCGCGGCCGCGTCGCTGGTCGGCGGCGGCGCGCGACACGCGCACGGTTTCGAGCCGGGTGAGCCCAATGGCGGGCTCGTAGCGCGGCACGCGGGCGAGCCCGCTGTCCACCACCACGCGCACGCCCTCGATGGTGAGCGAGGTTTCGGCGATGGAGGTCGCCAGAACCACCTTGCGGCGGCCCGACTTCGCCGGCTGCACCGCGAGATCCTGGTCGCGCTGGTCCATGGCGCCGTAGAGCGGCGCGATGTCGACGGCCGGGTCCTTGACGCGCTCGGCCAGCATGGCGGCGACGCGGCGGATCTCGCCCTGCCCGGGCAGAAACGCCAGCACGGAGCCGGGCTCGGCCCGCAGGGCGGTGAGGATGAGGTCCGCCACCTGCTCGTCCGTGCGCCGGCGCGGGTCGCGGCCGACATGGCGCGTCTCCACCGGAAAGGCGCGGCCCTCGCTGCGGATCACGGGCGCGTCGCCGAGCAGCTTCGCCACGCGCGCGCCGTCCAGCGTCGCCGACATCACGAGGATGCGCAGGTCCTCGCGCAGGCCCGCCTGGGCGTCCAGCGCCAGCGCGAGGCCGAGATCGGCGTCCAGCGAGCGCTCGTGATACTCGTCGAACAGCACCGCGGCGACGCCCGCAAGCTCCGGGTCGTCCAGGATCATGCGCGCGAACACGCCCTCGGTGACCACCTCGATGCGGGTGCGCGGGCCGATCTTGGAGCCGAGCCGCACCCGCAGGCCCACGGTCTCGCCGACCTGCTCGCCCAGCGTCGCCGCCATCCGGCTCGCGGCCGCGCGTGCGGCCAGGCGCCGCGGCTCCAGCAGGATCAGCTTGCCGGGGCGGCCCGCCAGTGTGGTCCACGCCTCGTCGAGCAGCGCCAGCGGCACGCGCGTGGTCTTGCCCGCGCCCGGGGGCGCCACCAGCACGGCGTTGGGACGCCCCGCCAGCGTGGCGGCGAGTTCGTCCAGAACGGCGTCGATCGGGAGCGGGGTGTCGAAATGGCGCATGCGCGAGGATGTGGCCGACGGCTGATCCGGGCGCAAGCCCGGCCGCAAGTCTCGCGCGCGATCGGCAGGCTCCGGCGCCACCTGCCCATTATGCCAGATTGTCACAAATCCGACATTCCCTTGATGATGTCCGTCAACGGGGAGGCTCAATTGAATTCAAAAAACACGGATACTTCAACGCTCATCTACGTCATCGGCTGTCTGCATTTCTGTTCCGAAACCCTCGACGCTCTTGGGCAGAGAGACTGCGCCGACGAACTCCGGAAGACTTGCGACAAGTTGGCCGGAAATATCAGGCGCGCCGAAAACCATCAGTTGAAGGTTGTCGTCTCGAACGACTAACCGGGCGCGATGCATGGTCAAGCTTGTGCTATGATCGAAAGATTAGTGGACCGCCACGCCTTGGCGGCGGCGGTCCACACTCTTTCGTTTCAGGGCCCCCGCAATGACAGTCATGCACAGGGACTATTCCGTTCCCAGTCCAGCTGAAGTCGCCATCGACAACCGCATGGCGACATTCACCAAGTCTCACGATCTCACGCACTACGCCTATCATGTTCGTCTCGTTCCGGGCGAGATCGAGCGCGATGTTGTGCTGTATACGAGCTATCCGCTGGACTGGGTCCAGCACTACATGGATCACGACTACTTTCAGTTCGATCCGGTTGTCAAGCTCGCGCAATTCCACATCATGCCGATCGACTGGGACGATTTCGACCAGAGCGATCCCAAGGTGACCCAACTGGTGCGCGAACGCCTGGAGGTCGGCATCGGGCCGCACGGCCTGACGGTGCCGATTCGCGGCGCAGTGGGCGATTTCGCGCTGTTCAGCGTCACGAGCGACGGCTCGCGCGACGCCTGGCGCGCCCGTCTGCCGGGCCTCGTCGGCGAGGTCGTGGTCGCCGCCTACGCGTTCCACACCGCCGTGATGGACATGTGGGTGGCGGGCGACCAGGCGACGCGCCCGCTCTCCACCCGCGAGCGGCAGGTGTTGACGCTGGCCGGCCAGGGCATGCCGCACAAGTCGGTGGCCTTCGCGCTCGCGATCTCGGAAAGCGCCGTGAAGCTCTATCTCGACAGCGCCCGCAACAAGCTGGGCGCCCACAATACCGCCCAGGCGATCGGCTACGCGGTGTCGCGCCACCTCATCGCCAGCCCGCCCTGAGGTTTTTCACACCGGGAACCCGTAGCGCCGCAGGTCGAGCGCCAGCTGGTCGGCCGTGGTGAAATGCACCGCGTGCATCCCGACCGCACGCGCGCCCTCGACGTTCTTGGGCGAGTCGTCGATGAACAGGCAGTCGGCCGCGTCGAGGCCGTTGCGGTCGAGCAGCACGTGGTAGATCGCCGGGTCTGGCTTCAGGAGCTTCTCCTCGCCCGACACCACCACGTCGCGGAAGCCGTCCAGGAACGGCCAGCGCCGGCGCGCGATGGCGAATTTCTCGTGCGAGAAATTGGTGATCGCCCAGGTCGGCACGCCCTGCTGGCGCAGCCGCTCCAGAAGCGCGACGCTGCCATGGACCACGTCCGCCACCGTCTCGACCCAGCGCTCGTCGAAGGCGCGGATTTCCTCCGCGAGGTCGGGATGCCGCTCGGTCAACAGCGCGACCGCATCCGCGAAGGGCCGTCCCCGGTCCTGCTCGATGTTCCAGGCGGGCGTACACACCTCGCCCAGAAACCACTCCATGCGGTCCTGGTCCGGGATGATCTTGCGGTAGAGATAGCGCGGGTTCCAGTCGAGCAGCACTTCGCCGATGTCGAAGACGACCTGCGTGGGGTTCTGCGACGCCATGGTCAGCGCGTGCCGTACATGCGGTCGCCCGCATCGCCGAGGCCCGGCACGATGTAGCCGTGGTCGTTCAGCTTCTCGTCGATGGCGGCGGTCCAGACCGGCACGTCCGGATGCGCGGCCGTGAGCCGTGCGATTCCCTCGGGCGCCGCCAGCAGGCACACGAAGCGCAGGTCCTTGGCGCCGCGTTCCTTCAGGCGGTCGATCGCCGCCACGGCCGAGTTGGCGGTCGCCAGCATGGGGTCGACCACGATCACGAGGCGCTCGGCAATGTCGGACGGGGCCTTGAAGTAGTATTCCACCGCCGTCAGCGTCTCGGGGTCGCGATAGAGCCCGATATGGGCGACGCGGGCGGACGGAACCAGCGTCAGCATGCCGTCGAGGAAGCCGACGCCCGCGCGAAGGATCGGAGCCAGCACCAGCTTCTTGCCGGCGATCATCGGGGCCATCGTGGTGGTGATCGGCGTCTCGGTTTCCACCAGCTCCGTCGGCAGGTCGCGCGTCACCTCATAGGCGAGCAGCATGCCAATTTCGTTCAACAGCTGGCGGAAGCCCTTGGTGGAGCGCTTCTTGTCGCGCATCAGCGTCAGCTTGTGCTGCACGAGCGGGTGGGAGACGACGGTGACGCCCTTCGGGGCAGCGTCCAGCATGGCGACCTCGATCAACCTGAATTGGATTCGAGCACCATAGCGCGGCGGCCGAAAACTAAAACACCGTGCCGTCGCTGATTACCGCGATCGGCGGCGCGCCGCCCGGGCGCTTCTCCCGCGCGATGCGCCGGCCCGCCGCCCAGGTGCCGCCTTCCAGCGCCTTGGCGAGCGGAAACTGCTCGGGCGTGAGACCCAGGCGGCTGCGGATCAGCGCCGCGACGTCGTCCAGCAGCGCCACCGTGAGGGCGCGCCATTCCACCACCAGCGTGGAGTCCACCGCGTGCGGCCTCTCGGCCTCGGTCGGGTCCTTTAGCGCCAGAACGCCGGCGTCCACGAAGAGGCCGCCATTGCGGTACTCGGCGAGACCCGTGAGCCCGTCCACCCCGGACACGCCCACGCCGGCCTGCTGCAGTGGCTCGATCAACGAATAAGCCAGCCATTGCGACAGCTTGTGGAAAGGCAGCAGCCCGGTGGTGGCGTCGTCGGTCACCAGGCTCGGATGCCGCCACGTGTCACCGAGATCGACGCCGCCCAGCGCGATGCGGCCGGGCCAGATCGCGCCGAGATGCTCCAGCAACGCCGACAGGATCGCTTCCGCCGGCAGGAGGCCGCCCTCGACCTGGGCCACGAGGTGGTCGAACAGACCGCCCGGCCGCGCCTCGTCATGCCGGGCGAACACGGCCGGTCGCGCGAGCGCCGCGCGGCCCAGGCGCCGGAGCAGGTCGACGCGGCCCTCAAGTCCGACCATGGGATTGTGCGCGTCGATCTGGAAGCCGGCCGCAACCTCATCCGCCTGCAGCGAAGCAAGGCGGCTTGCGTCCGCCCGCAGCGGCTCGCCGGGCCGAGCCGAGAACAGCCCGGCCGCGAACATGTCGAAGCTCGCCACCGCGAGCCCTTCGGACCGGGCGAAACGCTCGCCGCTCGCGGCTTCGAGATAGGACCAGTCCGGCCCCGCGCCGGCGTCGAGCAGCACGCTCACGATGGCGAGGTCGAAGGCCGCACGGGCGCGCGCGGCATCGGAGGGCCAGATGGTGTTGCGATCCAGCGTCGCCCAGCGGTCGAAGCCGCCGGCCGCGAAGTGGCGCCATCGCGCGTGGAACGGCACCTGGAAAGTCGGGTAGTTGCGCCGGATCGTGTCGAGCACGTAGTCGGCGCAGCGGCAGAGCTTGCCGGAATCCACCGTGAAGTGCGGCAACTCGCCCGCGATGCCGAGCGCCAGCATGCGGTGCGCCCGCTCGCGAACCGCGCGCGGCGACAGCAGCCCGCGCGCCAGCGCGGCGTCCGCGCCCGGTTCTGCCCCGGCGGCTCCGCTCATCAATATTTCTCCAGCGGTCGACCCACCGTGCGCCGCAGATCGTCCTGCCCGGGCGCGCCCTGCGGCGCGTAATAGCCCGCCGCCTTCTTGGCTTCCATCTCGACGGAGGCGTCCGGCGGGATCAACTCGTCCGGAATGGAGACGCGTTCGCCAATCTCGATTCCCGCGCCCACTATGGCGTCGTATTTCATGTTCGACATCGACATGAACCGGTCGATGCGGGTGATCCCGAGCCAGTGCAGCACGTCCGGCATCAGTTGCTGGAAACGCGCGTCCTGCACGCCGGCCACGCATTCGGTGCGCTCGAAATAGGTGGCCGCCTGGTCGCCGCCCTCCTGGCGCTTGCGCGCGTTGTAGACGAGGAACTTGGTGACCTCGCCGAGCGCACGCCCTTCCTTGCGGTTATACGCCACCACGCCCGCGCCGCCGCGCTGGGCTTCCTTCACGCATTCCTCGACGCCATGCGCCAGATAGGGCCGGCAGGTGCAGATGTCGGAGCCGAACACGTCCGAGCCGTTGCATTCGTCATGCACCCGGCAGGCGACGCGCCGGCGCGGATCGGCGAGGGCGGCGACATCGCCGATCACGTACACGGTTGTGCCGCCTATGGGCGGCAGGAACACCGCGAGATCCGGCCGCGTCACGATCTCGGGAAACATGCCGCCGGTCTGCTCGAACAGCGTCCGCCGCAACGCGTTTTCGCTGACGCCGAAGCGCGCCGCGACGCCGGGAAGATGCCACACGGGATCGATCGCGATCTTGGTGACCGAGATGTCGCCGTTCGCCTGCAGGATCGCACCATCATCCTTGAGCCGCCCGGCCGCCATGCCGGCCACGATCTCGGGCATGTTCAGCCGCGCCTTGGTGATCGCTATGCTGGGGCGAATGTCGACGCCCTGCGCGATCCAGTCGGCGAAGACCTCGCCGGCCGACGCGCCCCACGGGTCGAGCGAAACGATCTTGCCGGGATCGCGCCATTGCGGGTGCGGCCCCACCGGCGTCACCGGATGCGTGTTGCGCAGGTCCGGCCGCACCGCCGGGTTCAGCGCGCCCGACGACACCGCCAGCGCGCGATACAGCGAATAGGCGCCGCCATGCGCCCCGATGACGTTGCGGTCCGCCGGATTGGTGACGGAGCCGATCACCGGACCGCGCTCGGCCGGCGTCGCCGCGCCCCAGCGGATCGGGAAGCGGGTCACGCCCGTGCCGGGCTCGGGGTGCGACGTGAGCCGGATGTGGGTGTTGCGGTTGTCCGTGCTCATGCGCGTCTCTGGCGGCCCACGCCTCCGGGCGTGAGATCGATTGAAAACGATCGTCTGCCGACGTTACGGTCCCGTCAACGGCGCCGTCAAAGCCAGCTCCGGCCGGGTCCATGCGTGGGCAGGCCGAGCAGCGCGGCCGCGGTCTCGCCGATATCCGCGAAGGTCTCGCGCCGCCCGATCGAACCCGGCGTCGCGCCCGGCCCGAAGCACAGGATGGGCGTGTGCTCGCGCGTGTGGTCGGTGCCGCGCCAGGTGGGGTCGTTGCCATGGTCGGCCGTGAGGATCACGAGGTCGCCCGGCCGCAGCCGCGCGTCCAGCTCCGGCAGGCGCGCATCGAAGGCTTCCAGCGCGGCCGCATAGCCGGGCACGTCGCGCCGGTGGCCGAACTCGCTGTCGAAGTCGACGAAGTTGGCGAACAGGAAGCCGCCGCTGTCCATGGTGTCGACTTCACCAAGCAGGGCGTCGAACAGCGCCATGTTGCCGGCCGCCTTCACTTCGCGGCCCGTGCCCCGGTGGGCGAAGATGTCGCCGATCTTGCCGACCGTCACGACGGCGCGCCCGGCTTTCGCGGCACGGTCCAGGATCGTGCCTTCGGGGGGCGGGATTGCGAAGTCCTTGCGCCGGGGCGTGCGCACGAAGCCGGTGTCGGCGGATCCCGTGAACGGCCGGGCGATCACCCGCCCGATCCGCAGCGGATCGCACAGCCGTCGCCCGATGCGGCAGAGATCGTAGAGGCGCTCGAGCCCGAAGACCTCCTCGTGGGCGGCGATCTGCAGCACCGAATCCACTGACGTGTAGCAGATGGGCTTGCCCGTCCGCATGTGCTCGGCCCCGAGCTCGTCCAGGATCTCGGTGCCGGACGCGTGCTTGTCGCCGAGGATGCCGGGCAGCGCGCCCTCGCGGATCAGCGCAGCCGTGAGGTCCGGCGGGAAGCTCGGTTGCGTATCGGGGAAGTAGCCCCAGGCGAAATCGACCGGCGTTCCGGCGATCTCCCAATGGCCGGACGGCGTGTCCTTGCCGCGCGAGGTCTCGACCCCGTAGCCCCATTGGCCCCGCAGCGGGCCGTCGGCGGCGGCTGCCGGCCAGCGCCGGCCCGTGGAGGCTTCGGCCGCCAGCCCCAGGCCCAGCCGGGTCATGAAGGGCAGCCATAGCGGGCCGGCGCGCAAGCCCGCCCGGTCGCCCGCCCCGGCCGCGCAGGCCTCCGCGATGTGGCCGAGCGTGTCGGCCCCGACATCGCCATAGGCCGCCGCGTCCTCCGCGCCGCCGCAGCCGACGGAATCGAGCACGATCACGAAGACCCGGGAGTGCGTCACTCGCGCACCACGCCGCTATCGGCCGTTTCGAGGTTGAACGCGGCCGCGAACAGCGCGCGCGTGTAGTCGGTCTTGGGATGCGCGAAGAGCTCGGCGGCGGGGCCCTGCTCCACCACCTTGCCGTTCTGCATCACGATCACCTCGTTGGCGAGCGCCCGCACCACCCTGAGGTCGTGGCTGATGAACATGTAGGCGAGGTTGCGCCGCTGCTGCAGGTCGCGCAACAGGTCGACGATTTGCGCCTGCACGGACATGTCGAGCGCCGAAGTCGGCTCGTCCAGCACGACGAATTTCGGCTCCAGCGCCATCGCGCGCGCGATCGCGATGCGTTGGCGCTGGCCGCCCGAGAACTCGTGCGGGTAGCGGTCCATGGCGGCGGGATCGAGCCCGACGTCGAGCAGCGCCCGCGCGATCACCTCGCGCCGCGCCTCGTAGCTCTGGCCCTTGTCCAGCGCGTCCAGCCCCTCGCCGACGATGTCGGCCACCGACAGGCGCGGCGACAGCGAGCCGTAGGGATCCTGGAACACGATCTGCATGTCGCGCCGCAGCGGCCGCATGGCCTTGCTGTTGAGGCCGTCCAACCGCTGGCCGAGATACACGATCGGCCCCTGCGAGGAGATCAGTCGCAGCATCGCCAGGCCGAGCGTGGTCTTGCCCGAGCCGCTCTCGCCCACCACCCCGACGGTCTCGCCCTCGCGCACCGCGATCGTGATGCCGTCCACGGCCTTCACGTGGCTGACGACCTTCTTGAAGAACCCCTTGCGGATCGGGAACCAGACCCGGAGGTCCTGCGCCTCCACGATCACGGGCGCGTCCGCCTTCGGGGCTTCGGGCCGGCCCTTTGGCTCGGCGGCCAGCAGCTTGCGCGTATAGGCGTGCTGCGGCGCGTCGAACACCTGCGCGACCGGGCCGTGCTCGACGATCTGGCCGTTGGTCATCACGCAGACCCGGTCGGCGATCTTGCGCACGATGCCGAGGTCGTGGGTGATGAACAGCATCGCCATGCCGTTCTCGGTCTTGAGCCGCGCCAGCAGCTTCAGGATCTGCGCCTGCACGGTGACGTCCAGCGCCGTGGTGGGTTCGTCGGCGATCAGCAGGTCCGGCGCATTGGCGAGCGCCATCGCGATCATCACGCGCTGGCGCTGCCCGCCCGAGAGCTCATGCGGATAGGCGCCGAGCCGCCCCTCGGGATCGCGGATGCCGACCTGGTTCAGCAACTCCACGGTGCGCCGCCGCGCCGCGTCGCCCGAGAGCCCGTTGTGCAGCCCCAGGATCTCGCCGATCTGCCGCTCGATGGGATGCAGCGGGTTCAGCGACGTCATGGGCTCCTGGAACACCATCGTGATGGCATTGCCGCGCACCTTGCGCAGCTCGTCCTCGCTCGCACGCAGGAGGTCCTGGCCCTTGAACAGCACCTCGCCGGACGGATGCGACGCCGGCGGATAGCTCAACAGCTTCAGGATCGACAGCGCGCTCACGGACTTGCCGGAGCCCGACTCGCCCACCAGCGCCACCGTCTCGCCGGCATGGACGTCGAACGACACGTGGTCCACCGCCACGGTGGTCTTGCCGCCCTGGCGGAATTGCACGGACAGGTCGCGGACGGAGAGGAGGGGGGTCATGCTCATCCGAACGTCTTCCGCGGGTCGAAGGCGTCGCGGACGGCTTCGCCGATGAAGATCAGCAGCGACAGCATAATGGCGATCACCGAGAAGCCGGTGAGGCCGAGCCAGGGCGCGGAGATGTTGCTCTTGCCCTGCAGCAGCAGCTCGCCCAGCGACGGCGAGCCCGGCGGCAGGCCGAAGCCCAGGAAGTCGAGCGAGGTCAGCGTCGTGATCGAGCCGTTCAGGATAAACGGGAGGAACGTCATGGTGGCCACCATGGCGTTGGGCAGCACGTGCTTCACCATGATCCTGGCGTCGCTCAGCCCCAGCGCCCGGGCGGCGCGGACATAGTCGAAGTTGCGGGCGCGCAGGAACTCGGCCCGCACCACATGCACCAGCGCCACCCAGGAGAACAGCAGCAGGATGCCGAGCAGCGTGAAGAAGGACGGCTGGAAGAAGTTGGACAGGATCATCAAGAGGTAGAGCGACGGGATCGCGGACCAGATCTCGATCACGCGCTGGAAGTAGAGGTCGACGCGCCCGCCGAAATAGCCCTGGATCGCGCCCGCCATGATGCCGATCACGGACGAGATCACGGCCAGGATGAGCCCGAACAGCACCGACAGCCGGAAGCCGTAGATCACGCGCGCCAGCACGTCGCGGCCGCCGTCGTCCGTGCCGAGCCAGTTCCACTCGAGGTCCCGGCAGCCGAGCGTCTTGCCGGCTGCGTCCGGCCCCGCCCGCTTCTCGGCGACGGGGCGGCACACCTCGTCCTTCAGCGACCATGTCGGCGCGGCCGGCGCGGCGGTGGGGAGGTCGAGGTTGATGGTGTTGGACGCGAAGCGGATCGGCGGCCACAGCGCCCAGCCGTGCTCGGCGATCTCCTTCACGATCACGGGGTCGCGATAGTCCGTCTGCGCCAGGAAGCCGCCGAACTTCTCCTCCGGGTAGTCCACCGCGATGGGCGCGAGCCACTCGCCCTTGTAGCGCACCAGGATGGGGCGATCATTGGCCAGCACCTCGGCGAAAAGGCACAGCACGAACAGCACCATGAAGATCCAGAACGACCAGTAGCCCCGCCGGTTGGCCTTGAAGTTGGCCAGCCGCCGCTCGTTGATGGGCGACAGCCGCAGCAGCCCCTTGCGCGGCAACGGCGGCGCGAGCGGGCCGCCGGGGCTGGTCTCGGGCCCGAAGGTGCGGGTGGCCACGGGGGCGTCCATCAGACCTCCCGCGTCTCGAAGTCGATGCGTGGATCGATCCACGTATAGGTGAGGTCGGACAGCAGGTTCACCACCAGCCCGAGCAGCGAGAAGATGTAGAGGTTCGCGAACACCACCGCGTAGTCGCGGTTCACGATGCTCTCGAAGCTCAGCAGCCCCAGCCCATCCAGCGAGAACACGGTCTCGATCAGCAGCGAGCCGGTGAAGAACGCGTGGATGAACGCGCCCGGAAAGCCCGCGATCACGATCAACATGGCGTTGCGGAACACGTGGCCATACAGCACCTGCCGCTCCGACAGGCCCTTCATGCGCGCCGTCAGCACGTATTGCTTGCGGATCTCGTCCAGAAACGAGTTCTTGGTCAAAAGCGTCGCGGTCGCGAATGCGCCGAGCGCCATGGATAGGATCGGCAGCGTGATGTGGCGGGCATAGTCCAGCGCCTGCGCCCACCAGGGCAGCTGCGCGAAATTCTCGGACGTCAGCCCGCGCAGCGGAAAGAACGGCATGAAGGACGAGCCTTCGCCAAACAGCACGATCAGCAGGATCGCGAACAGGAATCCCGGGATCGCATAGCCGACGATCACCACCGCGGACGTCCAGGTGTCGAAGCGCGAGCCGTCCCGGACGGCCTTGCGGATGCCGAGCGGGATCGAGATCGCGTAGCTCAGCAGCGTCATCCAGAGCCCGAGCGAGATCGAGACCGGCAGCTTCTCCTTGATGAGCTGCAGCACCGGCGTGTCACGGAAATAGCTCTTGCCGAAATCGAACCGCAGGTAGTTCCACAGCATCAGGCCGAAGCGCTCGGGCGCGGGCTTGTCGAAGCCGAACTGCGCTTCCAGCTGCTTGATGAAGGCCGGGTCCAGCCCCTGCGCGCCGCGATACTTGGACGCCGCCTCGCCGGCCCCGCCGCCGGGCTGGTTCTGCGATCCGCCCGCGAAGTCGCCGCCAGCGCCGCCCGCGATGCGCGAGGTCGCCGACGTGTCGTTGCCCTGCAACTGCGCCAGCACGCGCTCCACCGGCCCGCCGGGCGCGAACTGCACGATCGTGAACGAGATCAACATGATGCCGAGCAGCGTCGGGATCATCAGCAGGATGCGGCGGGAGACGTAGGCGAACATCGCTCAGCGCCTCGCAGCGGGGGCACGCCCAGGGAAGGGCGACGCAACGACACCCTCATCCTGAGGAGCCCTGGGCAGCAGGGCGTTTCGAAGGACGAGGGCTCCAGCACGCTCCGCAGGTCGTGCAGACTGGAATCCCTCGTTCTTCGAGACGCGCCTGCGGCGCTCCTCAGGATGAGGGGCATTGGGGAGCGAAAGCACGTGGCGCGCCTGCATCAAGCCTTTCCGATTCGCTTGGCCTTGGCTTCGTCATACCACCACGTACCCGGGGCGCCGCGGGCATATTTGGGCTTGGTGGCCGGCTTGCCGAACATGTCCCAATAGGCGAGCCAGTGCGAGGCCTTGTACCACATGGGGATCCAGTAGCGCCCGGCGCGCAGCACGCGGTCCAGCGCCCGGCAGGCGGTTTCGAGCTCGGCCCGCGTGTCGGCCATCAGCGCGGCTTCCACCAGCGCGTCCACGGCCGGGTCCTGGATGCCGGCGACGTTGGACGAGCCAGGCGTCCTGGCCGAGGCCGAACCGAACATCAGCTTCAGGCCCTCGCCGGGCGTGGGCGACATGCCGTAGCGGCGGGACACGATGTCGTAGTCGAACTCGTCCGTGCGGCGCTGGTACTGCGAGGCGTCAACGATCCGGAAGCGCGGCTCGATGCCGAGCAGCTTCAGGTTCTTGAACAGCGAGCCCGTGTGCGGCTGCAGCGAGCCCGAGAAATCGAGGAACTCGATCTCGAAAGGCTGCCCGGCCGGCAGCCGCAGCGCATTGCCCTCGCGCTTGAGGCCGGCCTCGCGCAGGAGTTGGTCGGCCCGGCGCAGCAGGGCGCGGTCCTGGCCGGAGCCGTCCGACACCGGCGGGACGAAGGGTGCGCCGAACGCCTCGTCGGGGATCTTGCCGCGCCACGGCTCCAGCAGTTTCAGCTCGTCCGGCGAGGGCGGCCCCTCGGCCTTCATGTCGGAGTTCTCGAAAAACGACGCGGTTCGCTTGTAGACCCCGAACATGATGGTGGCGTTGGTCCACTCGAAGTCGAACAGCAGCCCCAGCGCCTCGCGCACGCGGCGATCCTGAAACTTCTCGCGCCGCGTGTTGAAGAACCAGCCCTGCGTGCCGGAGGGCGTCTCGTCCGGGATTTCCTCGCGCTTGACGCGGCCGTCCTTCACGGCCGGAAAGTCATAGCCGTTGGCCCAGTCGCGCGACGTGAACTCCTCGCGAAACGTCACGTTGCCGGCCTTGAACCCTTCCAGCGCCACCTGCCGGTCGCGGTAATATTCGTAGCGGACGCGGGCGAAATTGTTCTGGCCCACATTCACCGGCAGGTCCTTGGCCCAGTTGTCGGCCACGCGCTCATACTCGATGAAGCGACCCTGCTCGAAGCGGCCGACTTTGTAGGCGCCGGACCCGAGCGGCGGCTCCTGGGTGGCTTCCTCGAAGTTTTTCGCCGTGTAGTAGGCCTTGGAAAAGATCGGCAGCGTCGCCACCGTGAGCGGCAGGTCGCGCGAGCGCCCCTTGGCGTAACGCACCACCACGGTAAGGTCGTCCGGCGCCTCGGCGCTCTCCACCATGCGGATCGTCTGGGCGATCAGCGGGTGGCCCTTCTGCTTCAGCAGCAATATCGAGAAGGCCACGTCCTGCGCGGTGAGGCGCGAGCCGTCATGGAAGCGCGCCTCCGGCCGCAGCCGGAAGGTTTGCGTCAGGCCGTCTTCGGCCGTCGACACGGTTTTGGCGACGAGGCCGTAAAGCGAATCCGGCTCGTCCAGCGCCCGGGTCATGAGGCTGTCGAACAACATTTCGACGCCGGCCGCGCCGTTGCCCTTCAGCACATAGGCGTTCAGCGTGTCGAAGGTGTCGAACGCCTGGTTGCCGAAGGTGGTGCTGATCTGCAGTGAAACCGCGCCGCCGACCGGAGCCTTCGGGTTCACATAGGCGAAATGCGCGAAGTCGGCCGGATACTTCAGCTCGCCGAAGGTCGAGAGGCCAAGGTGCTCCCCCACGGCCGCGGGCGGAACGGCGGGAGTGACAGGCTCGGCAGGAGCCGTCTGGGCGATGGCTCTTGCGCCAGGCCAGCCCAAAGCCGCCGCCAACAGCCCCGCCCCGCCAGCCAGCACGGCCCGGCGTGAGGCTGAACCCTCTCCCGCGCAGCCGGGAAGGGCAGGGAGTGTGCGGGCGTGCAAGGCCCTCACCCCAACCCTCTCCCCGTCCCGGGGAGAGGGGGCAGATTGCATCTGCGGCGGCGCCTCTTCCCTTCGCCCCGGCACGGGGAGAAGGTGGCGCGAAGCGCCGGATGAGGGGCCGGCCGCAGCGTCCAAGGCCCTCACCCCAGCCCTCTCCCCGTCCCGGGGAGAGGGGGCCGATCGCGGCTGCGGCGCCGCCTCTTCCCTTCGCCCCGGCACGGGGAGAAGGTGGCGCGAAGCGCCGGATGAGGGGTCGGCCGCAGCCGCGCTTGCGCCAAACCCGGACATCTTACGCCGCTTCACTGCCGGCCTCCGGTCTTCTGCGCCAGGGCGGCGTCCCACCACCACACGGTCGGAAAGGCCGGCGAGGCGTAGCGGGGCATCACGGCTGGGCGGCCGAATCGGTTCCAGCGGGCCGTGCGGGTGGCGGGCGAGAACCATTGCGGCACTACGTAGTCGTGCGCCAGCAACACGCGGTCGAGCGCCTTGGTGGCGGCCACCAGCTCCTCGCGATCCCGTGCGAAGATCACCTTGTCGATCAGCGCGTCGACGCCCGGATCCTTGATGCCCAGCGTGTTGCGTGAGCCCGGCCGTTCGGCCGCCTTGGAGCCCCAGAAGTCGCGCTGCTCGTTGCCGGGCGAGAGCGACTGCGCCCACAGGTCGGTGGTGATGTCGAAATCGAAGTCGCGCATCCGGTTTTCGTATTGCGACGGGTCCACCACCCGCAGGCTCACGCCGATGCCGAGCCGCTCCAGCGAGGGTTTGTAAAACAGCACGAAGCGTTCGCTGGTAGGGTCATAGGCCAGGAACTCGGCCGTCAGCTGCTCGCCCTTGGCGTTGACGCGCTTGCCGCCCTTGATCTCCCAGCCGGCTTCCTTCAGCAGGCGATCGGCTTCGCGGAGGTTGTCGCGCACCTTGGTGGCGTCCCCGTTCACCGGGTTCGTGTAGGCGGCCGTGAACACGCTCGCCGGGATCTTGTCGCGCACGCTCTCCAGGATCTCGCGCTCCTTGCCCTCGGGCAGGCCCTTGGAGGCGAGTTCCGTGCCCTCGAAGAAGCTGCCGATGCGGCTATAGAGCCCGTAGAAGATGGTCTTGTTCATCTCCTCGAAGTCGAAGGCGAGGTTGAAGGCCCGGCGCACCCGCTGGTCGCCGAATTTCGGCTTGCGGAGATTGAACGCGAAGGCCTGCATGCGGCCGCTGGCGCGTTCGCTGAACTCCTCCTTGATGACGCGCCCGTCCTTCACGGCCGGGAAGTCGTAGCCGGTGGCCCAGTTCTTGGCGCTGTTCTCCAGGCGGAAGTCGTATTGGTCGCCCTTCAGCGCCTCGAACAGCACCGTCGAGTCGCGGTAATATTCGAAGCGCACCTGGTCGAAATTGTTGGTGCCAATCCGCTCGGGCAGGTCCTTGCCCCAGTAGTCGGCGACGCGCTCGTACACGGCGTTGCGGCCTGCGTCGAAGCCCTTGAGCCGGTAGGGCCCGGAGCCCAGCGGCGGCTCCAGCGTGGTCTCCTTGACGTTGCGCTTCCTGCCGTCCGGCGTCGTCCCCTCCCACCAGTGCTTCGGCAGCACGGTGAGCTGGCCGACGATCTGCGGCAGCTCGCGGTTGCCCGGCTGGTCGAACCGGAAGGTGATCTCGCGCTCGCCCGTCTTTTCCGCCTTCACCACATGGCTGTAGTAGAAGGCCATCTGCGGGCTGGTCTCCTTGTAGGTCTCGAAGGAAAAGATCACGTCCTCGGGGGTCACCGGCTTGCCGTCCTGCCAGCGCGCGTTCGGGCGCAGCCGGTAGGTGACCCAGGAAAAGTCCTCCGGGAACTTCACGCCGTCGGCCAGCAGCCCGTAAGCGGTTGAGACCTCGTCCAGCGACTGCTCGGTGAGCTGCTCGTAGACGAGGCCGACGCCGGCCTCGAGCTGGCCCTTCACGCCGGCCACCACCGGGTTGAAATTGTCGAACGCGCCCTGGCGGCCGAGCCGCACCGTGCCGCCCTTGGGAGCCTGCGGGTTCACGTAGTCGAAATGCGCGAAGCCGGGCTTGTAGCGGGGCTCGCCCATCAGCGAGGTGGCGCTGCGCCATTCAGGGTCGGCCGCGGCGGCGGGCGTGAGCGCGGCGCCCAGCAGGCTCGCAAGCGCGACCGCGCCCAGCGCCAGGGCGCGCCTCCAACGAAATGGTCCCGCTTCGCCCTGCCGCATGTGGCCTCCGTGTGGGTCGCCCGAAACGGGCGGATCGATCTGCGCGGGGGATTATGTCGCTTTTTCGCTCGCGGACCACAGCCGGGGGCCCGGAATCAAAAAGGCCGGGCGATGCCCGGCCTTCGCGATGATGGATGTCGAGCCGATCAGGGCGTCGGCAGCGGCGCCGGGCTGTCGGCCAGCGAGCGCAGATAAGCCAGCACGTCGGCGCGACGGTCGGCTTCCTTCATGCCGGCATAGCCCATCGCGGTGCCCTGGATGTAGCCCTTCGGGTTGGCGATGAACTTGTCCAGCGCCGCGAAGTCCCACTTCTCGCCCTTGGAGCCATGCTCCTTCAGGCCGGCCGAGTAGTTGAAGCCCGCATGCGACGCGAGGGGGCGGTTCACGACCTCGTAGAGGTTCGGGCCGACCTTGTTGGGGCCGCCCTTGTCGAAGCTGTGGCAGGCCGAGCAGGGCTTCACGAGGCCCTCGCCCTTCTTGGCGTCCGCCTTTGCGAGCAGCACCGGGAGCGGCTCGCTGGCGGCGGCCGGAGCCGCGCCGGCGGCGGCCTCGGGCTCGGCGGCCGGGAGCGCGTAGCCGGCGACCACCGGCTGCTTCTCGGCGAAGATCGATTCGGCCAGGATGCCCATGCCCATCACGAACAGCAGCGTGCCGAGCACAGCTCCGGCGATCTTGTTGAACTCGAAGGAATCCATCCCGAACATTCGATCACTCCGACCCACGTGGGGCTTAACTCGGCTCAGCGTCTCGCGGCGATCCGGCTCGGCGCCCCGCAGGGCGTCATGCGCAACCAAACCGCCTCCCCGCGGCCGCTGGAGCATAGGCGCGCAAACGCCGACGGCCCCCGCAACGTTTCCGCCGGGCGGCGGATGATTACCCGCTTTGCGGCGCTCTTGGCAACTCGTATAAGCGCGTTTCCGGTTGATACTTTTTGCCGCTTTTGGTCGTCAGGCCTGGCGGCTGCGCTCTGGCGGAACAATGTCCGATCCCGTCGTCCTCGTTCCCGCCCGCATGGCGTCCACCCGCCTGCCGGGCAAACCCCTCGCCGACATCCTCGGCGAACCCATGATCGTCCATGTCTGGCGCCGCGCCACCGAGGCCGGCCTTGGCCCCGTGGTGGTGGCCACCGACGAGCCCGCCATCGTGGCCGCCATCGAGGCGGTCGGCGGCCACGCCGTGATGACGCGCGCCGACCATCCATCGGGCAGCGACCGCATCTTCGAGGCGGTGCAGATCTTCGACCCCGAGGGCCGCCACGACGTGGTCGTCAACGTGCAGGGCGACCTGCCCACCATCGATCCGCGCGCCGTGCAGGCGGCCGTGCTGCCGCTCGCCAATCCGCTGGTCGACATCGCCACCATCGCGGCGCCGATCACCCGGGCGGAGGAGCGCGACGACCCCAACGTGGTGAAGCCCGTCGCCACCCCGATCGGGCCCGGCCTCTACCGCGCGCTCTACTTCACCCGCGCGACCGCGCCGACCGGTCCTGGCCCGCTGTTCCACCACATCGGCCTCTACGCCTATCGCCGCAAGGCGCTGGAGCGCTTCGTGTCGCTGCCGCCCGCCCCGCTGGAGTTGCGCGAGCGGCTGGAGCAGCTGCGCGCGCTGGAGGCCGGCATGCGCATCGACATCGCGATCGTGGACGACGTGCCGCTCGGCGTCGACACCCCGCACGATCTCGACCGCGCGCGCGAGTTGCTCGCCCGCCGCCGTCCCATCTGACCCGAAAGAACCGCGATGTCCCAGCTCAAGAAGGTGATCGCCTACCAGGGCGAGCCCGGCGCCAACTCCCACATCGCCTGCAAGGACGTGTACCCGGATTGGGAGCCGCTGCCCTGCGCGACCTTCGAGGACGCCTTCGCGGCCATCCAGGAGGGCGCGGCCGGGCTCGGCATGATCCCGATCGAGAACTCCATCGCGGGGCGCGTGGCCGACATCCACCATTTCCTGCCGGCCTCCAACCTGCACATCATCGGCGAGTATTTCCTGCCCATCCACTTCCAGCTCCTGGCCGTGAAGGGCGCGACGCTCGCGACCGTGAAGACCGTCTACAGCCACGTCCACGCGCTGGGCCAGTGCCGCAAGATCATCCGCGCCATCGGGGCGAAGCCCGTGATCGCCGGCGACACGGCCGGCTCGGCCCGCGAGGTCTCCGAGTGGAACGACCCCACCCGCGCGTCGCTGGCCACCAGCCTGGCGGGCGAGATCTACGGCCTCGAGACGCTGTCGCGTGACGTCGAGGACGAGAAGCACAACACCACCCGCTTCGTGGTGCTGTCCAAGACGCCCGCCTGGGCACCGGCCGGCAATGGCCCGACCGTCACGACCTTCCTGTTCCGCGTCCGCAACGTTCCGGCCGCGCTCTACAAGGCGCTCGGCGGCTTCGCCACCAACGGCGTCAACATGACCAAGCTGGAAAGCTACATGGTCGACGGCGAGTTCTCGGCCACGCAGTTCCTGGCCGACGTGGACGGCCACCCGGACGACTGGAACCTCAAGCTCGCCTTCGAGGAGCTGGAATTCTTCTGCAAGGAATTCCGCGTCATGGGCGTCTACCCGGCGCACCCCTACCGGGTGGAGAGCCAGAAGGCGGCCGAGTAGGCGCGAGGGTCGAGATGCGGAACCCTCTCCCGCGCAGCGGGGGAGGGCAGGGAGGGGGCGGTCCAGCGCCGCCAGCTCCTACAAGCAGCAACGCTCGACGGCCCGCTCTGTCGGCTGACGCCGACCTCTCCCCCGCTGCGCGGGAGAGAGATGCGCCCACCTATCCGGCCTAAAAGCCCTCGCCGTCCTCCGCCCAGGCCTTCAAAATCCCATGCGCGATTGCGATCGGCGGCGGGCAGCCGATGCCGTCCGGGTGGCGGCCGGCCAGCATCTGGCGCACTTCCTCGCGGGTGAACCAGCGCGCGTCCTCCAGCTCCTTGAAGTCCACCGTCAGCTCGTCAGCGGTCGCCTCCGCGATGCAGCCGATCATCAGCGAGGCCGGGAACGGCCAGGGCTGCGACGCGAGGTAGCGCACCCGCCCGGTGGCGACGCCCGCTTCCTCGAAGAGCTCGCGCCGCACCGCGTCCTCCAGCGTCTCGCCCGGCTCCAGGAAGCCCGCCAGGCAGGAGTAGACGCCCTTCACGAAACGCGCCTGCCGGCCGAGCACACAGCGGTCGCCCCGCACCGCCAGCATGATCACCACCGGGTCCGTGCGCGGGAAGTGCTGCGCCCCGCAGGCCGGGCATTCGCGCTTCCAGCCGGCGGAGCCCACAGTGGTGGGCTGTCCGCAATTGGAGCAGAAGCGGTGCCGCTGGTGCCAGTGCATCAGGCTCTTGGCCTGCGCGAACACGCCCAGGATGTGCGGCGGCAGCACGCCCTGCACGGCGAGAGATCGCAGGTCCATCGCCACCACGTCGTCGTGGCCCTGGTCGTTCTCGGGCGCGGGCGCCTCCAGCAGCGCCGCGTAGATCGGCCCCAGCTCGTCGAGCCCCAGGAACGCCTTCTCGCGCACGGTGCCGAGCTCGGCCAGGTCGGTCCGGTCGAACAGCGCCTCGGCGGCTCCGCCACGCTGGCGCAGCAGCGGCACGTCGCCCTGCAACACGACGCAGCGGGCCTGGGGCGAGGCCGCGAGCTCGGCCATGTAGGCGTCGTCGTCCCGATACTCGGCGCGGCGATCCAGCAGGTTCACCGAATAGCCAAGGGTCGCGGACCGCTCGGTGCGGGGAGGGGACATGGGCGGTTCCTCGTGTGGGCAGGTTGGGTTTTGAAAGCCGGCTACGCGACGCCGCCGAACGCGGCCGCGAGCTTGGCCAGCCGCTCGGCCAGCGCGTCGGCCGCATAGGGCGTCGCCGGCCCCGCGCCCCACACCGGCCGCGGCCAGGCCTCGTCGGTGGTGAACCGGCCGAGCACATGCACATGCAGCTGCGGCACCATGTTGCCGATGGCGCCGATATTCAGCTTGTCGGGCCGAAACAGCGTCTTCAAGACGCGCGACGCCTCGGTGATCTCGCGATAAAGCCGCATCTGGTCGATGTCGCCGAGGTCCAGGATCTCCCGCACCTCCGCCCGGCGCGGAACCAGGATCAGCCACGGATAGCGCGCATGCTTCATCAACAGCACGCGCGACAGCAGCAGGTCGCCCACCACGGCCGTATCGGCCGCCAGTTGCGGGTGAAGCTCGAAGCCGGCCTCGGCCGGAAGGGACGCAGTCATGCGCGCCAAGCTAATCCAATCCCGCCGCCGCGGCTCCAGTCTTTTCACGCAGGGCAGTTCTCCCGTCATTGCGAGCGACAGCGAAGCAATCCAGCTGATGCTGGGCCAGAGAGCGCCGGGCCTTTCGCCCAGCTTCTGGATTGCTTCGTCGCTTCGCTCCTCGCAATGACGGCCCCGATACCGAAGCAAGGCCCAAACCGCCCTCCGCCCCGGCTTGTATTCCCCGCCGGGATCGCCGATATAGAGCGCGGGAGGTTGGTGGTGGACGTTCCACTCGCCAACCGGGTCAGGTCCGGAAGGAAGCAGCCCTAACGAGAATCGGGCGGGTTACCGTCCAGCCTCCCACCCTTCGCGGCAATCTGGCCTCGATCGAAAAGGCTCCCCAACGGGGAGCCGTCGCAGCCCGGCCATGCGTCACCCAAGGCCCGATGAGCGACGACACCACGATTCACGACGGCGTCACGGTCGATGACGGCCCCGGCTTCCCGGGGCTCGACCTCCCGAGCGCCGCGCCGCCCGCCTCGGCCGCGCCGGTCGCCACCACGCCCTACCGCGTGCTGGCCCGCAAGTACCGCCCTCAGAATTTCGACGACCTGATCGGCCAGGACGCCATGGTGCGGACGCTTCGCAACGCGTTCTCGTCCGGCCGCATCCCGCAGGCCTGGATCCTCACCGGCGTGCGCGGCGTCGGCAAGACCACGACGGCCCGCATCCTGGCGCGTGGCCTCAACTTCCTGCGCGAGGACGGCTCGGGCGGCCCCACGGTGGATCTCACCGAGGAGGGCGTGCACTGCCGTGCCATCATGGAATCGCGGCACGTCGACGTGCTTGAGATGGACGCCGCCTCGCACACCGGCGTCGAGGACGTGCGCCAGATCACGGACGGCATTCGCTACGCCCCGGCCTCGGCGCGCTACAAGGTCTACATCATCGACGAGGTCCACATGCTCTCCGAGAAGGCGTTCAACGCCTTCCTGAAGACGCTGGAGGAGCCGCCGCCCCACGCCAAGTTCGTGTTCGCCACCACGGAGATCCGCAAGGTCCCGGTCACGATCCTGTCGCGCTGCCAGCGCTTCGACCTGCGCCGCGTGGACGCGTCCCTGATGGTGCAGCATCTCGGCGGCATCTGCGCCCGTGAGGGCGTCAGCATCGACGACGAGGCGCTCGCCATGCTGGCCCGCGCGGCCGAGGGCTCGGTGCGCGATTCGCTGTCGCTGCTCGACCAGGCCATCGCGCATGGCGCCGGCGCGATCGACGCCGACACGGTCCGGACCATGCTGGGGCTGGCCGATCGCGGCCGCGTCATCGACCTGTTCGAGGCCGTGATGCGCGGCGACGCCGCCGGCGCGCTGCGCGAGCTGCGCGACCAGTACGACTCCGGCGCCGACCCGGCCGTGGTGCTGAGCGACCTCGCCGAGTTCACGCATTTCGTCACCCGCCTCAAGATCGTGCCCGACGCCGCGCTGGAATCCAGCGTCACCGAGGCCGAGCGCGTGCGTGGCCAGGCCGCGGCGGCGCTGCCCATGCGCGTGCTCTCCCGCGCCTGGCAAATGCTGCTGAAGGGCATCGGCGAGGTGCAGTCGTCGCCCAAGCCCGTCGCGGCGGCCGAGATGGTGCTGGTGCGCCTGTGCTACGCGGCCGACATGCCGACCCCCGACGAGGCGCTGCGCACGCTGCGCGACAACCCGCCCGGCGGCGCGGGCGCGCCTTCCGGGTCCGGCGGCGGCTCCGGCGCGCGCGCTTCGCACGATGGCGCTCGCGCCTCGCACGATGGCGGATCGCGTGGCGGCGCGGCGCTCAGCGTCGCGACAAGATCCGAGCCGCGGCCCGCCATGGCCCCTTCGCCCCGCCAGGCGGCCGCCCCGACGCTCAAGCTCAACCGCTTCGAGGACCTCGTCGCGCTGGCGGCCGACAAGCGCGACATCACCATGAAGCTCGCGCTGGAGGCCGACATCCGCCTCGTGCGCTTCGAGGACGGCACGCTGGAGTTCTCGCCCGGCCCGAACGCCGCGCCGCAGCTCGCCGGCGACCTCTCCAAGCGCCTGAGCGAGTGGACCGGCCGGCGCTGGGTGGTGGCGCTCTCGTCCGAGCCCGGCCAGCCGACCTTGCGCGAGACCCAGGCCGCTCAGGAGCGCGACCGGCTCACCAACGTGCAGGCGCATCCGCTGGTGCGCTCCGTGCTGGAAGCCTGGCCGGGCGCCAAGATCGTGGACATCCGCGAGCCGCAGCCGGAAGCCGCCGCCGCCGAGGAGGACGCCACCGGCGAGCCGGGCGTCGACACGGACGGTTTCGACGGCTTCGACGACGAATTCTGATCCCCTCAGCCATCCGGGAGTTTGGCCGTGAAAGACA
Source organism: Alsobacter sp. P4_H11 (assembly GCF_056400925.1). Lineage (NCBI taxonomy): Bacteria > Pseudomonadati > Pseudomonadota > Alphaproteobacteria > Hyphomicrobiales > Alsobacteraceae > Alsobacter > Alsobacter sp. P4_H11. The sequence goes on along the minus strand of NZ_JBFUKI010000002.1, from coordinate 37,653 downwards.
TCATGGGCATGATGAAGAAGGTCCAGGAAATGCAGTCCAAGATGGCTGCGCTTCAGGACGAGCTCGAAACGCTGGAAGTGGAAGGCGCGGCCGGCGGCGGCATGGTCAAGGTCACGATGACCGCCAAGGGGCAGGTCAAGGCCGTGAACCTCGACGACAGCCTGATGAAAGCCGACGAAAAGGACATCCTCGAGGACCTGCTGATCGCGGCCCTCAACGACGCCCGCGGCAAGGCCGACCGCGCCGCGCAGGACAAGATGTCCACCGTCACGGCCGGCCTGCCCATCCCGCCCGGGATGAAGCTGTTCTGAGGGTAACTCGCTGACCCGCAAATCTACAAAGCCCTCATCCTGAGGAGCAGGCCCGCTTGGGCCTGCGTCTCGAAGGACGAGGGATCCAGTGGACCGCGATCATCAGCTTTCTGGACCCTCGTCCTTCGAGACGCGGGGCTTGCGCCCCGCTCCTCAGGATGAGGGCATCGAGGCGGTTGGCTTATCGTCGTCGCCGCCAAGCAAAGAACCACCATGGCGTCCATCACCGGCCCTGAAATCGAGCGACTGATCCAGCTCCTGGCGCGCCTGCCGGGGCTCGGCCCGCGCTCGGCCCGCCGCGCGGCGCTGCATCTCATCAAGAAGCGCGAGCAGCTGCTCGGCCCGCTCGCCGACGCCATCCGGGTCGCCAACGAGCGCGTGGTGGTGTGCTCCAGCTGCGGCAACGTCGACACCTCCGACCCCTGCGTGCTGTGCGCCGACCCGCGCCGCGACAACAAGGTCATGGTGGTGGTGGAGGACGTTTCCGACCTCTGGGCCCTCGAGCGCGCCCACGTGGCCAACGGCCGCTACCACGTGCTCGGCGGCACGCTCTCGGCGCTGGACGGCGTCGGTCCCAAGGACCTCAACATCGACAAGCTCGTCTCCCGCGTCGCCGAGGGCGGCGTGGAGGAGGTCATCCTGGCGCTCAACGCCACCGTGGACGGCCAGACGACCGCCCACTACGTCACCGACCTGCTATCCCACACGGGCGTGAAGGTCACGCGCCTCGCCCACGGCGTCCCGGTCGGCGGCGAGCTCGACTACCTCGACGAAGGCACCCTCTCGGCGGCGTTTCGGCAGCGCACGACGCTCTAGCCCGCCCTGCCGTCATTGCGAGCCGAAGGCGAAGCAATCCAGTCTAAAGGCCGGGCGTTAGGCTGGATTGCTTCGCTGTCGCTCGCAATGACGGCGAGGATGTCACGACCGTTGCAACTCACCCGCCGTCATCCCCGGCGCGCCGAAGGCGCGGGAAGGGGATCCAGAGCAAAGGCGCTCACCTCTGGATCCCCTTCCCGGCGCTACGCGCCGCCGGGGATGACGGCGAGAGGTGAGCCAGCGGCATGAGTGGTGACCGCGAAGGTGTCCCCGCCGCGCACTCCTTTTCCCCCGGAAGACGACGAGCCCCCAACCCCGCCGCCCTTACTCCGCCGCGCGGCCGAACAACGGCCCGGCCTCGGCGGACGGGGCCGCCACGGCCGGCGTCTCGAACTCCATCGCCTCGATCCGCTCGCCGCGCTTCAGGGCCTTGTCGGCCGAGGTGACGATCTGGGCGATGTCGTCGCCGGCCTGCCGCATGTGCTGGTCCAGCTTGCCGGTGCGGTCGCGCAGGCGCCGCACGTCCTCGATCAGCTTGGCGACCTCGGCCTGGATCTGGTGCGCCTGCTCGCGCATGCGGGCGTCGCGGACGATGGCCTGCATCACCTGGATCGCCATGGCGAGCAGGGATGGCGACACGATCAGCACGCGGGCCCGGTGGGCGCGCTGCACAAGGTCCTCGAAATGCTCCTGCAGGTCGGCGAACAGCGATTCGGCCGGCACGAACAGCACCGCGATGTCCTGCGTCTCGCCCGGGATCAGGTATTTGTCGGCCACGTCCTTGATGTGCCCGCCCACGTCGGCGCGCACCCGCTGCATCGCGATGCGGCGCGCGTCGTCGCCCTGCGCCTCGCGGAACGCCGTGAAGCCCTCCAACGGGAACTTGGCGTCCACCACCAGCGGCCGCTCGTCGCCCGGCAGGCGGATGATGCAGTCCGGCCGCTTGCCGGACGACAGCGTCGCCTGGAACGCGAAGGCGCCCGGCGGCAGCCCGTCGCGCACAATGGCCTCCATGCGGCCCTGCCCGAAGGCGCCGCGCGTCTGCTTGTTGGAGAGCACGTCCTTGAGGCTCAGCACCTCGCCGGTGAGGTCGGTGAGGTTCTTTTGCGCCGCGTCGATCACGGCGAGGCGCTCGTTGAGCCGCGACAGGTTCTCGGCCGTCTGCTTCTGGCTGGCGTTGAGCCCGTCGCCGACGCGGTTCTGCAGGCTGTCCAGGCGCTCGGCGATCAGCCGCACGAGATCGACCTGCCGGTTGCCGAACACCTCGCCGATGGTTTGCATCCGGCCCGTCATCTCGGACTGGATCTGCGCCAGCCCGGCGAGCTTCTCGTCCAGCTCGCGCTGCCGCTCGGCGGCGGCCGCCGCCTCCTCGGCGCGATGCCGGGCAGCGCCCAGCGCCGTCAGGCCGAGCCACAGCAGCGCCAGCACGGCCGCGCCCAGCAGGCCAAGCACGGCTTCGCCCCACGACACCGCGTGGCCGCCGACGACGAGGATGATCCGGTCCATCCCGCGAACTTAGGCGCGATTCGCCTGCAACGCGAGAACGAAGGCGGAACGGTTTGCTTTTGCGTTTCCGAGTCGTTATCTCCACCGCGTCATCCGGAAAGCTGCGCCCGCCATGTCGACCCGACCCATCCTCGTCATTCCCGATCCGAAGCTGCGCCTCGTCTCCGCGCCGGTGGTGCGCCCCGTGCGCGATCTCGCGCCGCTGATCGACGACATGTTCGAGACCATGTACGAGGCGCCCGGCATCGGCTTGGCGGCGATCCAGATCGGCGTGCCCGAGCGCATCGTCACCATCGACGTCGCCAAGCAGGACGCCCCCAAGGAGCCGCTGGCGCTGATCAATCCCGAGATCGTGTGGTCGTCCGAGGAGCGCTCCGTCTACGAGGAAGGCTGCCTGTCGATCCCGGAATACTACGAGGAAGTGGAGCGCCCGGCCCGCGTGCGCGTGCGGTTCACCGACCGCGACGGCGGCGCGTGCGAGATCGAGGCCGACGGGCTGCTGGCCACCTGCCTGCAGCACGAGATCGACCACCTCGAGGGCACGCTCTTCATCGACCACATCTCCAAGCTGAAGCGCGATCGCGTGCTGAAGAAGTTTTCCAAGCAGGCCAGGCGCGACGCGCAGGCCTGACCGGTCCGACACACCAAGCGGGGTCGCCATGCTGCGCGTCGTCTTCATGGGCACGCCCGATTTCGCCGTGCCGACGCTCACCGAGATCGTCGGCCAGGGCCACGAGGTAATTGCCGTCTACACCCGCGCCCCGGCGCCGGCCGGCCGCGGCATGGCGCTGAAGCCTTCGCCGGTGCATCAGGCGGCGGACCGCTTCGCCATCCCGGTGTTCACCCCCGCGACCCTGCGCGGCGAGGAGGCGGCCGAGCAGTTCCGCTCGCTCGACGCCGACGTCGCCGTGGTGGTCGCCTACGGGATGATCCTGCCGGAAAGCATCCTCGCCGCCCCCGAGCTCGGCTGCCTCAACCTCCACGCCTCGCTGCTGCCGCGCTGGCGCGGCGCTGCGCCCATCCAGCGCGCCATCATGGCGGGGGACGCTGAGACCGGCGTCGCCGTGATGCGCATGGAAAAGGGGCTCGACACCGGCCCGGTCGGCATGGCCGAGCGCGTCGCCATCGGGCCCGACATGACGGCCGGAGAACTGCACGACCGCCTGGCCCCGCTCGGCGCCGACTTGATGGTGCGCGCCCTGGCGGCGCTGTCGCGCGGCGGCCTCCAGTTCACGCCCCAGCCGGCCGAGGGCGTCACCTACGCGCACAAGATCGCCAACGAGGACGCCCGGATCGATTGGACCCAGCCGTCGCAGGCCGTGCACGACCGCATCCGCGGCCTCTCGCCCTTCCCGGGCGCCTTCGCGACGATCGACCTCGGCCGGGGCCCCGAGCGGATCAAGGTGCTGCGCAGCGCGATGGTCCCGGACCGCTCCGGCGATCCCGGCCTCGTGCTGGACGACGCCCTCACGGTCGCGTGCGGCGCTGGCGCCGTGCGCCTCCTGCAGGTGCAGAAGGCCGGCTCCCGGGCCATGGCGGCGGACGAGTTCCTGCGCGGCGTCCCGGTCCCGGCCGGCGCGAGGTTCGGCTGATGCCGCGCTACAAGCTCGTCATCGAGTATGACGGGACGCCCTTCGTGGGCTGGCAGTTCCAGGCGGTGGGCGACAGCGTCCAGGCCCGCATCGAGGACGCCATCGCGCGCTTCACCGGCCAGCAGGTCCGCATCCAGGGCGCGGGGCGCACGGACGCGGGCGTGCACGCCACCCACCAGGTGGCGCATGTGGATCTCGACCGCGACTGGCCGACCGACACCGTGCGCGACGCCATCAACGCCAAGATCCGCCCCGCGCCGGTCGCCATCCTGTCGGCCGAGAAGGTCGCGGACCATTTCAACGCCCGCACCTCGGCGCGGGGGCGGCGCTACCTCTACCGCATCGTCAACCGCCGTCCGCCCGTGGCTCTCGACGCCGACCGGGTCTGGCACGTGAAGTGGCCGCTCGACGCGGACGCCATGCAGGACGCCGCGCAGGCGCTCGTCGGCCGGCACGATTTCACGACGTTCCGCTCGTCCGATTGCCAGGCGCTCAGCCCGGTGAAGACGCTGGACCGGCTGGACGTGGAGCGCATCGGCGACGAGATCCGCGTCTTCGCGTCGGCCCGCTCGTTTCTCCACCACCAGGTGCGCTCCATGGTGGGCTCGCTGCAGCTCGTCGGCGCCGGTCGCTGGACCAAGGACGATCTGCGCGACGCGCTGGAATCCCGCCAGCGCTCGCGCTGCGGCGCCATGGCGCCGTCCTGCGGCCTCTACCTGATCGGCGTCGACTACTAGGCCAGCAGAGAGGCCGCGGCCGTCACCGCGCCATTCACGCAGAGCTCCACCAGCACAACCACGGCGGCCACTCCGCCCGAGACGCCGAGCGCCGTCTTGGCCAGGAACCAGCGGCACTGGACGATCAGGATGCCGAAGGCGAGCAGGAACAGCGTGGTGAGCCCGGCCGTCGCCCAGCCGACCACGTGCAGCGCATGCGGGGCCGCCATGATGGTGGTCGCCACCACGGCCGACCAATTATACGCGATGATGTAGCGCGCATAGCGCCGGCCGACGCCGAGCAGCCGGGCCAATCCCACCATCGCGATCGGAAAGGCGAGCCAGCAGCCCGTCACCAGCAGCGCCTGCCGGGTCACCAGCAGCGGGCTCTCGAACAATCCGTCCTCGAGCGGCAGGCCGGCCTGCAGGCGCGCATCCGCGAGCAGCACCACGAAGGCGGGAGCGACCAGCAGCATGGCCGCAAAGGATCGCCAAAACGCCTCGAAGGACACCTCGAAGGCGCCGAGGCCCTCCGGGTCGCGGTTCAACAACTTGACGGATCCGGCCAGCGATCGGCCAACCTCATCCATGGTCAGGAACATGCGACGCTCCCGCTGAATTGCTGCACTGCAACATAGACTGCGCCCGTCTCCGACTTTTGTCGAGTGACGTGCGGCACATTCAACGGAACGTGAGGAGGATCGTTCCTCCCGCCGAGGCCCCGCCTAGGCGAGAGCCCGGCGGATCATTTCCTCGTAGATCCCCGCGAGCGCCTCGATGTCGGCGACCTCGGCGCATTCGTCGACCTTGTGCATGGTCTTGCCGACGAGCCCGAATTCGATCACCGGGCAATAATCCTTGATGAACCGCGCGTCCGATGTGCCGCCCGTGGTGGACAGCGCCGGACGGCGGCCCGTCACGGCCTCCACGGCGTCGGCGGCCAGCGACACGAACGCGCCGGGAGGCGTCAGGAACGCGGGCGCGTTGGAGGGCCGGAATGCGACGTCGTAGCGCACGGCGTTGCCGGCCGCCTCGGCGAGGCGCCGGCGGATCTCGTCCGCAAGCGTCTCGTGCGTCCAGACATCGTTGAAGCGGACGTTGAACACCGCCCGGGCGCTGGCCGGGATAACGTTGGTGGAGGGGTTGCCGACATCCACGCTGGTGAATTCGAGGTTGGACGGCCCGAACTGCGCCGTGCCGGCGTCCAGCGGCTTCGCCATCACGGCGTCGAGCAGCCGCACGAGGCCGCGGATCGGGTTCTCGGCCAGGTCAGGATAGGCCACGTGGCCTTGCACGCCCTCCACCGTGATCTCGCCCGTGAGCGAGCCGCGGCGGCCGATCTTGATCATGTCGCCGAGCGCGTCCGGATTGGTGGGCTCGCCCAGCACGCAGAAGTCGAACCGCTCGCCGCGCGCATGCGCCCATTCGAGCAGCTTCACGGTGCCGTTCACGGCGGGGCCTTCCTCGTCGCCCGTCAGCAGAAACGCCACCGAGCCGCGCGGCGGCCGGCCGCCATGGGCCGCCAGCCAGCGCAGCGTCGCCGAAACCGAGGCCGCCACGCCGCTCTTCATGTCGGTCGCGCCGCGGCCATAGAGCACGCCGTCCTGGATCTCGCCGCCGAACGGCGCATGCGTCCAGCGGCTCTCGTCGCCGGGCGGCACCACGTCGGTGTGGCCGGCGAAAACCAGGCAGGGCGCTTCCCGGCCGATGCGGGCGTAGAGGTTCTGCACGTCCGGCGTGCCGGGCTCGGCGAAGGTGAGCAGATGCGTCTCGAACCCGGCCTTGGCGAGCACGTCGGCGAGCAGCTGCAGCGCCCCCGCTTCGTGCGGCGTCACCGACGGACAACGGATCAACGCCTGCGTGAGCGCGACGGGATCGTGTGGATCGAGCATGGAATCATCCCCAACCAACAGCGCCCTCATCCTGAGAGCCTGGCCGAAAAAATCGTTCGAACATTCTCAATACCCTCATCCTGAGGAGCAGGCCGTCTTCGGCCTGCGTCTCGAAGGACGAGGGAGTCCAGCTTGCACAGACTTCCAGCCCCCTGGAGTCCCTCGTCCTTCGAGACGCATCGCCAAGAGGCGATGCTCCTCAGGATGAGGGGGGTAGTGGTTGGCGCGGCTCTCAGATGCGGACGCGCCAGGCCGAGCGCAGGCGCAGCGCCCGAACCCTGACCGGAATCGATCCCTCAATCCCGCAGCAGCTCGTTGATGCTGGTCTTGGAGCGCGTCTGCGCGTCGACCTTCTTGACGATCACGGCGCAATACAGCGACGGGCCGGGCTCGCCGTTGGGCAGCGGCTTGCCGGGCATGTTGCCGGACACCACCACCGAGTAGGGCGGCACCTTGCCGATATGCACCTGGCCGGTCTCGCGGTCGACGATCTTGGTGGACTGGCTGATGAACACGCCCATCGAGATCACCGAGCCTTCGCCCACCACGACGCCTTCCACCACCTCGGAGCGCGCGCCGATGAAGCAGTTGTCCTCGATGATGGTGGGGCCGGCCTGCAGCGGCTCCAGCACGCCGCCGATGCCGACGCCGCCCGACAGATGCACGTTCTTGCCGATCTGCGCGCAGGAGCCCACGGTGGCCCAGGTGTCCACCATCGTGCCGCTGTCCACATAGGCGCCGATGTTCACGAAGGACGGCATCAGCACCACGCCGGGCGCCACATAGGCGCCGCTGCGCACCGTGCAGTTGGGCACGGCCCGGAAGCCGGCGGACTGGAAGGCGGCCGCGTCCCAGCCATCGAACTTGGAGGGCACCTTGTCCCACCAGGTCGCCGCGCCGGGGCCGCCCTTGATGATGGCGTTGTCGTTGAGGCGGAACGAGAGCAGCACGGCCTTTTTCAACCACTGGTTCACGGTCCAGCCGTCCGCGCCCTTTTCGGCGACCCGGGCCTTGCCGCTGTCCAGCAGGGCGAGCGCCTCGTTCACGGCGTCCCGCACCTCACCCTTGGTGCTGGTTCCGAGCTCGGCCCGGTTCTCCCAGGCGGCGTCGAGGGTGGCGGCGAGGTGGGCGTGCGACATGGCGGGCGTCCGGAGTTGGCGAAAGGTCGCGCGTGCTTAGCAACGCGCGCCGCCGCTGTCATCCGTCACGCTGCGCCGGCGACCGCCTCGATCTCGCGAAGGGGCGTGTTCGTGCGCAGGAAGTCGGCGAGGTCCACCGTGGAGTGGTGGATATAGGGGGCCACCACGGCCTCCTGTTCCTCCGCCTCGCGGTAGAGGTCGAAGGTCTTGGGCAGCACCAGCACGGTCGTCATGCCGAGCGCGGCCGGAACCACGAGGTTCTTGGCCAGATCCTCGAACATCGCCGATTTGCGTGGGTCGACGCCGTGAAGGTTGAGGAATTTCTCATAGGTCCGCGCCTCGGGCTTGGGCACGAAGTCCGCCGCCACGATGTCGAAGATCTCCTCGAAATGGTCGCGGATGCCCAGCTTGCCGGCCACGTTCTCGGCGTGCTGGCGCGAGCCGTTGGTGAGGATCAGCTTGCGGCCGGGCAGCTTCTCGATGGCGGCGCCCAGCGCCGGATCGGGGTCCAGCAGCGACAGGTCGATCTGGTGCGCGAAATCGAGGAAATCTGCCGGCTCGATGGCATGCTCGTCCATCAGGCCCTTCAGGGTCGTGCCGTAGCGCCCGTAATAATATTTCTGCAGGGCCCGGGCCGAAATGCCGTCGATGCCGAACATGTCTGCCAGAAACAGCGTGATCCGCTGGTCCACCTGCGGCCACAACTGCGCGTGCGCCGGATAGAGCGTGTTGTCGAGATCGAAGATCCAGGTCTCGACATGGTCGAAACCCGGTGTCGCCGAAGCGGGCGGCGGGGGAACGTGACGTGTCATTGGACGACGGAGCCTCACATCGCACAACGTCGAGATTGTGGCGAAAGAGGATCAGTGTCGACCGGAGAGGTTAAGGGATTGGGGAGGGTGCTTACTTCAGCCACGCCGTCCCAACGCCTCGCCGTCATTGCGAGCGACAGCGAAGCAATCCAGCCTAAAGGCCCGGCAATAAGCTGGATTGCTTCGCTGTCGCTCGCAATGACGGCGAGGATGTCACGACCGTTCCCCCACCCGGCCGTCATCCCCGGCGGCCTGCGGAGCAGGCCGGGAAGGGGATCCAGGGCCGCCGCGCTCACTCCTTGGATCCCCTTCCCGGCGCCGCGCGCCGCCGGGGATGACGGAGAGAGTGCGGCCGATCATTCGGCATCGCAGAAGCGAAAACGGCCGGCAGCCGCCACCGCCTCACCGCGTGATCAACGTCCCGGCGCCCAAATCCGTCAGCAGCTCCAGCAGCACGGCGTGCGGGACCTTGCCGTCCAGGATCACGACGCCTTCCACGCCCTGCTCCAGCGCGTAGATGCAGGTCTCGACCTTGGGGATCATGCCGCCCGTGATGGTGCCGTCCGCGATCAGCGCGCGGCACTGGTCGACGGTGAGCTCCTTGATGAGGTTCTTGTTCTTGTCGAGCACGCCCGGCACGTCGGTGAGCAGCAGCAGGCGCTTGGCCCCCAGCGCGCCCGCGATGGCGCCCGCGAAGGTGTCGGCGTTGACGTTGTAGGTCTGGCCCTCGGCGCTGTTGGCCACCGGCGCCAGCACGGGGATCAGCTCTCGGCCGAGCAGCGCCTCGAGCACGGTCTTGTCGACCTTCTCGGGCTCGCCCACGAAGCCGAGGTCGACCACTCTCTCGATGTTGCTTTCCGGATCGATCACCGTGCGGGTGACCTTGCGGGCCGTCACCATGTTGCCGTCCTTGCCGCACAACCCGATGGCGCGGCCGCCCTCGTTGTTGATGAAGCCGACGATCTGCTTGTTGATGAGGCCGGCCAGAACCATCTCGACCACCTCTACGGTGGCCTTGTCGGTGACGCGCAGGCCCGCCGCGAACTCGCTCTTGATGCCGAGCCGGCTCAGCATGGCGCCGATCTGCGGGCCGCCGCCGTGCACCACCACGGGATTCACGCCCGATTGCTCCAGCAGGATCATGTCGCGCGCGAAGTCGCGCGCCACCTGCTCGTCGCCCATGGCGTGGCCGCCATACTTCACCACCACGGTGGCCTCGTCGTAGCGCAGCATGTGCGGCAGCGCCTGGACGAGGATTTCGGCCTGCTGGTGGGGATCGTTGCTGTCGGGCATCGGCGGCGCTCGCTCTGCTGCGGTCTCTGCGGCAGCCTTCTAGAGCACCCGGGGCCGAAGTGGAAACCGCTTTAGCGCGCCCGGGCGAAAACCGCGCTCCCGGCCAGCAGCAGCCAGCCGCCCATCAGAAGAAAACCGCCGGTCGGGGCCGCCATCGGGATAGGGCGCCACTCGGCGAGCGCCCCAAGCGCCAGGGCGCCGGAAAACAACGTGACGCCGAAGGCCAGCAACGCGCCGGCCGCCAGCGTCGGGCGGCGGGGTAGGGTGGTGAGATCCGCCGCGAGCGCGACGCCGAGCAGGGCCGGGGCGTGGAACAGCAGAAAATTGGCCGCGGTCGCGAGGTTGGGCCCGCCGATATGCGCCGAAGCCGCCGCGAGCGCCACGCCGGCGCAGCCGGAGACGCCGGCGAGCGCGATCAGGGCGCGCGAGCCGGGGCTCACGCCTTCACGACCTCGAGCGCCCCGCGCTCCACCAGCAGCTTGGCCACCGAGGCGCGCAGCTCCGATACGCCCTCGCCCTCGTGGCTAGAGGTCGCGATGATCTCCGGATAGGCGGCGGGCCGGCGCTTCAGGGCGTCCAGCGTCTCCTGCACGCGCTTCTCGGCCTCGCCCTTTTTCAGCTCGTCCACCTTGGTGAGGACGATCTGGTAGGACACCGCGGACTTGTCGAGCAGGTCCATGATCTCGGTGTCGACGGCCTTCAGCCCGTGGCGGCTGTCGACCAGCACGAACACGCGCGCCAGCGTGGCGCGGCCGCGCAGATAGTCGTGGATCAGGCCCGTCCAGGCCTGCACCTTCTGCTTGGACACCGCCGCGTAGCCGTAGCCCGGCATGTCCACCAGCGTGAAGCGGCCGTTCACGTCAAAGAAGTTCAGCTCCTGCGTGCGGCCGGGCGTGTGCGACGTCCGGGCCAGCGCATTGCGGCCCGTGAGCGCGTTGATCAGGCTCGACTTGCCGACGTTGGAGCGCCCCGCGAAAGCGATCTCGAGGTTGCTCATGGGCGGCAGCTTGCCGGTCGGCGCGGCCGCCCAGAAGAAGCCGGCCTCCCCGGCGAAGAGCTTGCGCCCGGCCTCCGCCAGCGCGGGGTCGAGCGCGGCCTTTTCGGGATGCGTGGGTGCGGGCTCGCTCATCAGGCCGGCTTGCCGGCCTTCGCGTCGGGCTTGGCCTCCGCGGCGGCAGGCTTGGGCGGGGCCTTCTTGAAGGCGCCGCGCAGGTTGTCCCACAGCTCCACCTTCACGCCCTGGCGCTTCATGATGAGATATTGCTGCGACACCGACAGGAGGTTGTTCCAGGACCAGTAGATCACCAGCCCGGCCGGGAAGGACGCCAGCAGGTAGGTGAAGAACACCGGCATCCAGGTGAACATGGTCTTCTGGACCGGATCCGTAGGCTCCGGGTTCATCTTCATCTGGACGAACATCGTCACGCCCATGATCAGCGGCCAGATGCCGATCATCAGCACGTGCGGGGGCGTCCAGGGGATCAGGCCGAAGAGGTTGAAGATCGAGGTCGGGTCCGGCGCGGCCAAGTCCTTGATCCAGCCGAAGAACGGCGCGTGCCGCATCTCGATGGTGACGAACAGCACCTTGTAGAGCGCGAAGAACACCGGGATCTGGATGATGACCGGCAGGCAGCCCGCCACGGGATTGATCTTCTCCCGCTTGTAGAGCTCCATCAGCTCCTGCTGCTGCTTGACCTTGTCGTCCGGGTACTGCTCGCGCAGCGCCGCCATCTGCGGCTGCACGGCCTTCATCTTCGCCATCGAGCTGTAGCTCTTGTTGGCGAGCGGGAAGAACAGCGCCTTCACGATCACGGTCACGACCAGGATCGCGATGCCGAAATTGCCCACGAGCTTGAAGATGCCGTCCAGCAGCTTGAACATCGGCTGCGTGATGAACCAGAACCAGCCCCAGTCGATCAGCAGCTTGAAGCGCTCGATGCCGAGCGTGTTCTGGTAGCCGTCGATCGTGTTGACCTCCTTGGCGCCCACGAAGAGGCGCGTCGTCGAGGTCGCGGCGGTTCCGGGCTGCACGGTCTGCGGCTGCAGCGTCACCAGCGTCTGGAAGTTGTGCTGGCCGCCCGGGGGCGTCGCGGACGAGAACGTCGCCGTGTAGGGCGCCTTCTGGTCGGGGATCAGCGCGGCGGCCCAGTACTTGTCCGTCATGCCGACCCAGCCGCCGGTGGCCTGCGGGAAGCTCTTGCCCTTCTCGGTCGCCGACAGCGCGGCTTCCTTCTCGAGCGAGTCGTACTTCTCTTCCTTGAGCCCCTGCTCGCCCAGGATGCCGAGCAGGCCCTCGTGGAGAATGTAGTAGCCCTGCGTCACCGGCTTGCCGATGCGCCGCACGAAGCCGTAGGGCGTCAGCGACGCCGTGGTCCCGTCGCGGGCCTCGACGCTGTCCGTCACCGTCAGCATGTAGTTGCCGTCGATCGCGATCAGGCGCTTGAAGACGAGGCCCTTGCCGTTGTCCCACGTCAGCGTGACGGGCTTCGCCTCGGTGAGCGTCTGCGAGTCGGCCGTCCACACCGTGTTGGGCAGCGGCACGTCCACGGCGGCGCCCGGCGCGGGCAGCCAGCCGAGGCGGGCGAAGTAGCCTTCGGGGCCGCCCGCCGGCGAGAACACCACGATGTTCGGGCTCTGGCGGTCCACGGTCTCGTGGTAGTCCTTCAGCGCGATGTCATCGACGTCGCCGCCGCGCAGCGCGATGGAGCCGCGCACCCGGGCGGTGTCGATCTTCACGCGCGGAGAGGCCATCAGCGCCATGTCGCGCGTCGGCGCGATCACCGCCATGCTCTCGGAAGGCGGCGTGTTGGTCTGCGGGCTCGCGCCCGGGATCGGGCCCTGGCTGTTCTGCGCCGCCACCTTCGCGTTCTGAGCCGCGTCCTGCTTCGCCTTGTCCATCGTGGGCACGCCGAAGAAGACGTTCCAGCCGATGAGCACCGCCAGCGAGAGGGCGATCGCGAGGAAGAAGTTCTTGTTGTCCTGCATGGCTCAGCGAGTCTCTCGGAGGCGGGGGACGACGGCGTTCGGGGATGGCGGCAGATCGGGCCGACGCGCGCCGGAGCGGCCGCGCGGCCGTTCGAGCCCCTCGATGGCGTCGACGATGTCGATCAGAAGAACAGGGAATTCCGCCGACAGGATGTCACGGCGGGCCACGACCACGAAGTCGTAGGCGTCCTTGGCGGCAAGCCGATCGCCCTGCGTGGCCGCGATCTCGCGCAACGCGGCGCGCAGCCGTCGCTTGACGCGGTTTCGCTCCGTCGCGGTGCCGACCTTGCGGCTGACCGTCAGACCGAAACGGGGACCGGCGACGCCGCCGACATCCGGCGCGCGCGCGATCCCCTGCAAGGTCAGTCTCGGCGTATGAAACCGTCGCCCTTTGGCGGCGGCCAGATAATCCGCTCGCCTCGTCAGCCGTCCCGGAAGGGTCCGGGCCCGCGAGGTGTCGGTCATGACGGGCGCGCTCGCGCGCTCCCCGCTCAGGCCGAGAGGCGCTTGCGGCCGCGGGCGCGGCGAGCGGCGATGATCTTGGCGCCGCCCTTGGTGGCCATGCGGGCGCGGAAGCCGTGGCGGCGCTTGCGCACCAGCTTGCTGGGTTGGTAGGTCCGCTTCACGGGTGTTCTCCGTTCGGGCCCAGCCAAACAAGGGTTCTGGGCCTGTCATTCTGTGGTTGCGAAACGACTTCGCCGGCGGCCAATCCACCGGAGTTGTCCTTCCGACATGTGCGATGACGCTCGAAAGCTCGCGGGCTTATGGCGGATGGCCGGCCGAAAGTCAACGCGTCCGCGCGCTGCGCACAGGCTGAATCACGCCTCATCACAGTGCCGCGACGTCGCGTGCGGGACGCTTCGCCTTGCGATAGCGTCAGCCGGACGCAGGGGGGATTCTCGCACGTGACAGAGATGGGCGGCAAGCCGGCGGGCGCCGCGCCCCCGAAAGCAGGCGTCGGGCGGCGGCTGGGCGTCGGGCTCGCCGCGCTCGCCCTGCTGGCCGGCGCGGCGGTGGCGCTGGGCGGCCTGCTGACGCCCGAGGCCGTGCTGCCGCGCATCGAGGCCGTGCAGGCCGCCGTCGCCGCGAATCCCGTGCGCTCCGCGCTCGTGTTCACGCTCGCCTACGCGGCCCTGGTTGCCCTCTCCACGCCGGGCGCGACGTTGTGCACGGTGCTGGGAGGGCTGCTGTTCGGCTGGTGGCAGGGCGGCCTTGCCTCCCTGCTGGGCGCCACGGCGGGCGCGGTCCTGCTGTTCCTGGCCGCCCGCACCCTGCTGGGCGGCCCGCTCATGCGGCTGGCGGGGGACCGCATCCGCCCGCTCGCGGCCCGGATGCAGGCGGACGCGGTCAGCTACATGCTCTTCCTGCGGCTCACGCCCGTTTTCCCGTTCTGGCTGGTGAACCTCGCCCCCGCGCTGCTCGGGGTGCCGCTGCGGATCTTCGCCCTCACCACTCTGGTGGGCATCACGCCAGCCACCTTCGCGTTCGCGACGGCAGGCTCGGGCCTCGGCTCCGTGGTGGCGGCACAGCAGCGCGCCTTCCAGAGCTGCATGGAGGCCGCGGGGCGGCAGGCGGCCGGAAGCGCTCCTTGCCGGTTCGACGTTTCGCTGGACGCGATCGTGACGCCCGGCCTGCTGATCGGGTTGACGGCGCTCGGCTTTGCGGCCCTCATTCCGGTCGCGCTGCGCCGCCTCGGCTTTCTGGGCGGCAAGCGCTGATTCCCGCCCCCCAGACCGTCGCACGCCGAGGCCCGCCCGCATGTCCGATCCCGTCCTGAAGCCGGACCTCTGCGTGATCGGGGCCGGCGCGGCCGGCCTGTCCGTCGCCTCCGTGGCGGCGGCGTTCGGCGTGCCGGTCGTGCTGGTGGAGCGTGGCCGCATGGGCGGCGAATGCCTCAATGTCGGCTGCGTCCCCTCCAAGGCCCTGCTGGCCGCCGCCGAGGCCGCGGAGGCGTTTCGCCGCGCCTCGCCGTTCGGGATTGCGTCGGCCAAGCCGCGCGTCGACTGGCCTCGCGTCCGCGCCCATGTGGACCACGTCATCGCGGCGATCGCGCCGAATGATTCCGCCGCCCGCTACGGCGCGATGGGCGTGCAGGTGATCCACGCGGAGGCCCGGTTCACGGACGCGCGCACGCTCCAGGCGGGAGCTGCGACCATCCGGGCGCGCCGCTACGTGATCGCGACCGGCTCGGTCCCGGCCGTTCCGCCGATCCCGGGCCTCGCCGAGACGCCGTTCCTCACCAACGACACGCTGTTCAGCCTGCCCGTTCGCCCCGATCGGCTGCTGATCCTCGGCGGCGGCCCGGTCGGCGTCGAGATGGCGCAGGCCTTTCGCCGTCTCGGCTCGGAGGTCGCGCTCGTGGAGCAGGGCGCGTTGCTCGGCAAGGTCGATCCGGAGCTCACCGCCCATCTGGTCGCCGCGCTGGAGCGCGACGGCGTCGAGATCCACGCGCAAACGGCGGTCGCGAGCGTCTCGAACGGGCCGCAGGGGCCCGTTCTCAGGCTGGCGGACGGCCGGGAGCTCGCCGGCTCGCACCTGCTGGTCGCGACCGGCCGGCGGGTCGTCAAGGATGGGCTCGGCCTCGAGGCGGCCGGCGTCGACGCCGACCCCAGCGGCATCCTGGTGGACGCCGGCCTGCGCACGCGCAACAAGCGGATCTACGCCATCGGGGATTGCGCCGGCGGCCCGCACGCGGGGGACAGGCTCACCCACATGGCCAACCACCATGCCGGCCTGGTGATCCGCAACGCGCTGTTCCGCTTGTCCGGCAAGGTCGAGCAGGTCGCGGTCCCGCGTGTGGTCTATACGGAGCCCGAGCTCGCGACCGTCGGCCTCGACGAAAACGAGGCGCGCAAGCGTCATAAGACGATCCGCGTGCTGCGCTGGCCCTATGCGGAGAATGATCGGGCGCAGGCCGAGCGCTTGACCGCCGGGGAGATCAAAGTCATCACCACGGCGTCCGGCGTGATCCTGGGCGCCGGCATCGTGGGGGCCCGGGCCGGCGACCTCGTCACGACCTGGACGCTGGCGGTGAAGAAGGGCCTGTCCGTTGCCGACCTGCGCGACCTCATCGTCCCCTATCCGACGCTCTCGGAGGTGTCCAAGCGCGCCGCGGTCTCGTTCTACGCCGGGCAGACCCGCGGCCCCATGGTCCGGCGCGTGCTCTCCCTGCTGCGCGCCTTCGGATAGCCGCCAGGAGGCTGCGCCGCGTGGCTGATGCGCCCACCCCCACGGATGCCAAGGCGACGGATATCTCCGGCCGGCGTTGGCTCGGCCCCGGCCTGTCGGAAAAGCTGCTGGTGCTCACGGTGGTGTTCGTGATGCTGGCCGAAGTGCTGATCTATGTGCCGTCCATCGCGAATTTCCGCCGCAACTGGCTGAACGACCGCATCGGCGCGGCGCAGATCGCAGCCCTGGTGCTGGACGCCGCCCCGGCCGGCGCCGTGCCGCAACCGCTCGCCATGAGCCTGCTGCAGCAGGTCGGCGCCGTCACGGTCGCGGTGCGTTCGGGCGGCGCGCGCCGCCTGCTGGCGGCCTCCGACATGCCGCCCGAAGTCGCCCAGGACGTCGACCTGCGCGAGCAGAGCGCCCCCACGATGATCGGCAACGCCTTCCGGACGCTGCTCGCGCCCGAGCCGCGCTATATCCGGGTAATCGGCGCCGGCATGGGGTCGGTCGAGTTCGTCGAGATCGTCCTGGACGAGGCGCCGTTGCGCGCCGCCATGCTGCGTTTCTCGGTCAACATCCTGCTGCTCTCGCTGGTGATCTCCGGCATCACGGCGCTGCTCGTCTATGTGTCGCTGCTGCGCATGATCGTGCGGCCGGTGCGCCGGCTCACCATGAACATCGTTGCCTTCCAGGAAGACCCGGAGAATCTCGGCCGCACCATCAAGCCGTCAGGCCGCTCGGACGAGATAGGCCTCGCCGAGCGCGCGCTTGCCAAGATGCAGGGCAGCCTCGCCGAGGAACTGCGGCAGAAGAAGCACCTCGCGGCGCTGGGCCTCGCGGTCAGCAAGATCAACCACGACCTGCGCAACCTTCTGTCGGCCGCCCAGCTCTTCTCGGACCGGCTCAGCGCCCTCAGCGATCCCACCGCCCAGCGCCTCGCGCCCCGCCTCATCGCCACGCTGGACCGCGCCATCGGCTTTTGCCAGTCGACGCTGGCCTATGGGCGCGCGGTGGAGCGCCGGCCGGAGCACGAGCCCATCATGCTGCGCGACCTCGCGGAGGAAACCGCCGCGCTGCTGGGCCTCGGCGACGGCGCGGGCGTGGCCTTCGAAAACGCCGTCCCGCCCGGCCTGGTCTGCCACGCCGACCGCGAACAGCTCTCGCGCATGCTGCTGAACGTCGCCCGCAACGCCACCCAGGCGCTTGGCGAGCAACCCGACGGTCTGGTCCGCATCCGCGGCTTCCAGAACGCCGGCGCGGTGGTGATCGACGTGATCGACAACGGCCCCGGCGTCCCCGCCCGCGCCCGCGAGAACCTCTTCCAGGCCTTCGCGGGCTCCGCCCGCGCCGGCGGCACCGGCCTCGGCCTCGCCATCGCGGCCGAACTCGCCGGCCTGCACGAAGGCTCCGTCACGCTCGTCGGCGACGGCCCCGGCGCGGTGTTCAGGATCACGCTGCCCAAGCGCGGCTGACGCCCGGAAGGGTGGCCCCCGTCATCCTAACGCCCCGCCATTATCCCAACGCCTCGCCGTCATTGCGAGCCGGAGGCGAAGCAATCCAGTCTAAAAGCCCGGCATTAGGCTGGATTGCTTCGCTGTCGCTCGCAATGACGGGAGGGTGTCACATCTATCCTAACGCCTCGCCGTCATTGCGAGCCGGAGGCGAAGCAATCCAGTCTAAAAGCCCGGCATTAGGCTGGATTGCTTCGCTGTCGCTCGCAATGACGGGAGGGTGTCACATCTATCCCAACGCCTCGCCGTCATTGCGAGCCGGAGGCGAAGCAATCCAGTCTAAAAGCCCGGCGTTAGGCTGGATTGCTTCGCTGTCGCTCGCAATGACGGAGAGGGTGGCATCGGCATTCCGCCCCCGCCTACTCCGCCGCCAGCGCCGGGCGATGCGGGCCCTCGGCGGCGGCTTCGGTCACGGTCGGGGCCTCGGAGCGTCGGTCGCGGGCGAAGAGGGTGTAGAACATCGGCACCACGAACAGCGTGAAGATGGTGCCGATCGACATGCCGGACGCGATCACGATGCCCATGGAGAAGCGCGCGGCCGCGCCGGCGCCGCTGGCGGTGAGCAGCGGGGCGACGCCCAGCACCATCGCGGCCGTGGTCATCAGGATGGGGCGCAGGCGAACCTTGGCGGCTTCCTGGATGGCCTCGCGCGGGCCGACCTGCCGGCGCGCCTGGAGCTCGTTGGCGAACTCCACCATCAGGATGCCGTGCTTCGTGATGAGCCCCACCAGCGTGATCAGCCCGACCTCCGTGTAGATGTTCAGCGTCGCGAGCCCGGCGTTCAGGAACGCCAGCGCGCCGAACATCGACAGCGGCACCGACATCATGATGATGAACGGGTCGCGGAAGCTCTCGAACTGCGCGGCTAGCACGAGGTAGATGACGATCACCGCGAGCCCGAACGCCATGCCGATGGAGCTGCCTTCCTGCACCTCCAGCCGCGACTGGCCCGCATAATCCTCGTAGAAGCCCTGCGGCAGGATGTCGGCCGCAACCGCGCGCAGCGTCGCCAGGCCCTCGCTGGTGGTGACGCCCGGCAGCGGCAGCGCCGAGATGGTGGCCGAGTTCAACTGGTTGAACTGCTCGATCGCGGCCGGCGCCGCGCCGGTTTCGATCTTCACCACCGACGAGATCGGCACCATCACGCCGCTGGACGCGCGGACATAGTATTGGCCCAGCCGCTCGGGGTTGAGCCTGTCCTCCTGCGCCACCTGGGTGACGACGTCATAGGAGCGGTTGTCGCGGTCGAACTTCGAGATGGTGCCGCCGCCTACCAGCGCGCCGAGCGCCGCGCCGATCTCGCTCACCGGCACGCCCAGCGTGGCGGCGCGGTCGCGGTCCACCGTGATGCGGGCGCGCGGCGTCTCAAACGACATCGAGTTCTGCACGACGATGAACTTGCCCGACTGCAGCGCCTTGATGCGCACCTGCTCGGCCACCTCATAGGCCTGCGAGGCGTCCCCGATGGTGCGCAGCGCGTACTGGATCGGGAGGCCGCCGCTGGTGCCCGGCAGGGCAGGGGGCGAGAAGATGAACGCCTGCAGGCCCGCATTGGCGTCCAGCATGGACTGGATGTCCTGCTTGATCGCCGCCGCCTTGCGGTGACGGTCGTTCCAGGGCTGCAGCTTGAAGCCGATGAAGCCGGTGCCGCCGCCATCCGTGCCCATGATCGCGAAAGTGTCGTCGATCTCCGGGATCTTGTCCTTGGGCGGATTCAGGAACCCGGCCGCGAACTTCTGGGTGTAGTCCGAGGTCGCATATTTGGGCGTGTTCACGAGGCCCAGAAACGCGCCCTGGTCTTCCTCGGGGGCGAGCTCCGAAGGCGTCTTCATGAACAGGAAGCCCGTGGTGGCCAGGATCGCCACCATGATGATGAAGGTCACGGGCCGGAAATCGAGCGAGCTTGTCAGCCGCCGGCCATACCAGTTTTCAAGCTTCGTGAAGGCCCGGTCCACGAAGCCGGCAAAGCCCTTGTTGCCGCCATGCGGCTTCAGGAGGCGCGACGACATCATGGGCGACAGCGTCACGGCGATGATGCCCGAGATCACCACCGCGCCCGCGAGCGTGAAGGCGAATTCCCGGAACAGCGTGCCGGTGAGGCCCTGCGTGAAGCCGATCGGCGCGTACACGGCCGCGAGCGTGATCGTCATCGAGACCACGGGCCCGAAGATCTCGCGCATGCCCACGATGGCGGCGTCGATCGGCTTCAGCCCTTCCTCGATATGCCGGTGGATGTTCTCCACCACCACGATGGCGTCGTCGACCACGAGGCCGATGGCCAGCACCATGGCGAGCAGCGTCAGGAGGTTGATCGAATAGTCGAGCAGAAACAGGACGAAGCAGACGCCCACCATCGACAGCGGGATCGTGACGATCGGGATGATCACCGACCGGAACGAGCCCAGGAACAAGAGGATCACCAGGATCACAATCGCGGCCGCTTCCGCGATGGTCTTGAACACCTCCTCGATGGAGGCCGAGATGAAGTTCGAGGCGTCGTACACCACCTCGGCCGTCATGCCCTTGGGCAGCGTCGGCTTGATGTCCTCGATCGCCTTGGTGACCTGCTTGGCCACCGACAGCGGATTCGCGGCCGGCGTCGGCGTGACGCCGATGAAGGTGCCGGCCCGGCCGTTGAACGCCACCTTGGTGTCGGTGCTCTTGGGGCCGAGCTCCACCCGCGCCACGTCGCGCAGGCGCACCACCTGGTCGCCGCTGGTGCGGATCGGCAGCGCCGCGAAGGTCTCGGGCGTCTGCAGCGTGGTCTGCATCTCGATCGCGTAGGCGACGTACTCGTTCTGCGTCTTGCCCGGCGCGGCCAGGAAGTTGCTGGCCCGGATCGCCGTCACCACGTCGGTGGCGGTGACGTTGCGCGACGCGAGCTTGATCGGGTCGATCCAGATGCGCATCGAGAAGTCGCGCCCGCCCAGGATGTCGGCCGAGCCGACGCCCTCCAGCGTGGCGAAGCGCGGCTGCACCACGCGGGTCAGGAACTCCGACACCTGCTCGGGGTTCATCTCCGAGCTCGCGAAGGTCAGGTACATCAGCGCGAAGGTCTGGCCGGTGCCCTTCACCACCACCGGGTCCTCGGCGTCGGTGGGCAGCTGCGCGCGCACCTGCTGCACCCTGGCGGTCACCTCGGTGAGCGCCGCGTTCGGGTCCGTGTTGAGGCGCATGCGAACCGACACGGTGCTGAGCCCCAGCCGGCTCTGCGTGGTGACGTAGTCCACGCCCTCGGCGCTCGACACCGCCTTGGCGATGGGCGTCGACACGAAGCCCTGCATCAGGTCCGCGCTCGCGCCCGTGTAGGTGGTCGTCACCGTGATCGTGGTCTCGTCGATCTTGGGATACTGGCGCACCTGCAGGCTGATCAGCCCCTGCGCGCCCAGGAGCAGGATCATGAGGCTGACCACGATGCTCAGCACGGGCCGGCGGATAAAGAGTTCGGTGAAGCTCATGGCCGTGTCCTCAACCGCCCGACGCCAGCTTCGTGATGTCGATCGTGTTGTCGATCTTCACCGTCGCGCCCGCCGTCAGCTTGTTCTGGCCCGAGGCCACCACCTTCTGCCCGGCCGGAATGCCGGACACGACTTCCACCATCTTGCCCTCGCGCCGCCCGGCCTTCACGAAGACCTGCTTGACGATGAGCTTGCTCTTGTCGCCGTCCTTCTGCTCCTCGATCGTGAACACGTAGTCGCCATAGAGGCTCGCGATCACGGCCGTCTGCGGCACGGAGACCACGTTCGGCTCCGCCGGCAGGTCGATCCGCACGCGCAGGAACTGGCCCGGGATCACGCTCTCGTCGCGGTTGTCGTCCAGCAGCGCCTGCACGGAGACGAGCCGCGTCTGCGGATCCACGCGCGGGTCGATGCCGATCACCTTGCCGTTCTTGGAGAGGTCGTTCTCGGTCACGCCGAAGCGCACCGTCTGGCCCACCTTCACCTTGGCGATCAGCTGCTCCGGCACCGTGAAGTCCACCTTCATGGACTGCAGGTTCTGGTAGGTCGCCACCACGGAGCCGATTTGCAGATACTGCCCCGGATTGATGCGCGGAATGCCGATCGTGCCGCCGAACGGCGCCTTCAGGCCCTTCTGTTCGATCACGGCCTGGATGCGCTGCAGCCGGGCCCGCGCGGTCGCCAGCTGGGCGACCACCTGGTCGAAGGCCGCCTGCGTGTCGAAGCCGCGCTGGCGCAGCGTGCTGGAGCGCTCGAGGTTGCTCTCCGCCAGCTTCACGGCCGCCTGCGCGTCGGCGAGATCCGCCCGCTCCACGGCGTCGTCGAGCTGCACCACGAGGTCGCCCTTGTTGAAATGCTGGTTGGCGCTGAAGCGGATGTCCTTCACGACGCCGCCGGTCTCCACCGCCAGCTCCACGCCCTGCTCGGCGCGGGCGCTGCCGATCGCCAGGATGCCGGGCGTCCAGGTCGTCGCCGTCGCGTCGGCGGCCGAGACCGTCTGGGCCGGCCGCTGCATGGTGGCGAAGAACTGCGTGATCATCTTGTCACGGAAGAAGTTGAACCAGACCAGCCCTCCGCACAGCCCGATGGCGAGCAGGAAAACAAGGGCCACGACGATGCGACGCTTCATGGGGGTGGTCCGTTCGGTCCGGTCGGTCTGGCGCCGACTTGCAATGCGGGGGCGACCTTGCAGCGCCTTCGCGGCGCTTGCATGACGATCAATGCGGGTTGTATAAACCGTCCAGACGGTACAGTCAAAGGGCGCGCCCGCGTCCTCTCCCGCCGAAAGGCCCGCCATGATCCCACCCCGCCGCACGCGCGCCAACTCGCGGGACAAGATCCTCGACGCCGCGGCCGAGATCGTCGGCGAGATCGGCGCCGGCAAGCTCACGCTGGACGCCGTGGCCCAGCGCGCTGGGCTCAGCAAGGGCGGGCTGCTCTACAATTTCCCCAGCAAGGACGCGCTGCTGTCGGGCATGCTGGAGCGCATGATCGGCGAAAGCGTCGCCGAGAAGGAGGCGCTGCGCGGCCGCATGGCGGGCGCGCGCAATCTCGAGGCGCGCTTGTCCATCGCCGTGTCGCTGAAGATGCGCGCCGGCGCGGCGCAGGAGGTCGCGAGCGGCATGCTGGCGGCGCTCGCCGAAAACCCCGGCCTGCTCGACCCGGTCCGCACGCTGATCGCCGAGGAATGGCGCGCCATCAAGGCCACGTCGGAGGATCCGGAGGCCGCCATGCTGGCCTGGCTCGCCGTGGAGGCGCTCGGCAGCCTCGACATGCACGGCGTGAGCCCGGTCACGGCCGCCGATCGCGCCCGCATCGAGAAAGCCGTCACGCGGCTGCTCGACCATGGCATGAAGGGCGACGGCTGAGCCGGCGCCCGCGTTTCAGTTCAAGAGAGCTAGTTCGCCGGTGCGCGCCGGGTCAGGTCGATCACGGTCCTGGGCGGCACCGAGACCTTGAAGCGGCGGGTCTTCTCCACCACCACGGTGCGCGGCGCTCCGCTGCGGCTTTCGACCGTCGCGACGCTGCGCCCCTGCGCAACCGCGCGCGCGTTCGAAGCCACCAGCTTCTCCACCTGCGGCCGAACGTCCTCGGCGGCGAGCTCCATCAGCCCGGCCACGATGTGGACCTGCTGGTCGACGTCGTCCGTCAGCCCCTGGGCGGCGAACGTCGCCTCCTCGAGGGTCGGCGGCTCGTGGCGGACGCGGAGCGGGCGCATTTCGCGGGTCTGGGCCTTGGGAGGCACGGTAATCTCCATCGGATAAGCGCGCAGCATACGCCTGATATAGATATTGTGCACTGCAACATTTACAAGGGTGCTCCGCGTTTCGCGGCTAAACCCTGACGATGCGTTCACAAATGCGAGCGCGACGAGGTTCTGCGCCCTAATTCGATCACTTCCGCATGATGGCCGCCATGGGGCGGAACCGGGGCGCCGACGCCGCATTGTTCGGCCGACCGACAGGGGGCGACCAGTGACACGCGAGCCAGAACCTCTCCCCAACGCATCACGGGCGATTGCCGATCCCGCGCCCGCGCGGTTTATCCGCCCGCTGCCGTTCGGGGCGAGCCTTGAGGAAGACGGCGTCTTCTTCCGCCTTTGGGCGCCCAAGCAGAAAATTGTCAGCCTGGAGATCGAGGGCAGGGCGCCTGTCGCGATGATCGCCGCCGAGGGCGGATGGCGCGAGATCAAGGTCGAGGGCGTCGGCCCCGGCGCCCGCTATCGCTTCCGGCTCGAGGACGGCCTGGCCGTGCCGGACCCCGCATCCCGCTTCCAGCCCGAGGACGTGCACGGACCGAGCGAGGTCATTGATCCCGCAGCTTACGCGTGGAAAACGCCCGCGTGGCGCGGCCGGCCCTGGGAGGAGTGCGTCCTTTACGAGCTCCATGTCGGCGCCTTCACGCCCGAGGGCACCTACGCGGCGGCCGCCGGGAAGCTCGACCATCTCGCCGATCTGGGCGTCACCGCCGTGGAGCTGATGCCCATCGCGGATTTTCCCGGCGCCCGGAACTGGGGCTATGATGGCGTGCTTCCCTATGCTCCCGACGCCGCCTATGGCCGGCCCGAAGATCTCAAGGCCTTCATCGACGCCGCCCATGCGCGCGGCCTGATGGTGTTCCTGGACGTCGTCTACAATCACTTCGGGCCAGACGGGAACTACCTGCCGCTCTACGCCCCCATCTTCACCGATCGCCACAAGACGCCCTGGGGCGGCGGCATCGATTACGACGGCCCCCACAGCCGCCCGGTGCGCGAGCTCGCCATCGAGAACGCGCTTTACTGGCTGGACGAGTACCGCTTCGACGGCCTGCGCCTCGACGCCGTCCACGCCATCATGGACGACACCGACGACCATCTCCTGCGCGAACTCGCCCGCCGCGTCCGCACGGCCTTTCCGGAGCGCCACATCCATCTCGTTCTCGAAAACGAGGAAAACGAGCCCGCCTTGCTGCAGCGCGAGGGGGGACGCCATCCCCAGCACTACACGGCGCAATGGAACGACGACGTCCACCACGTGCTGCACACGGCCGTGACGGGCGAATCCGCCGGTTACTACGCCGCCTATGCGGGCGACGCCGGCAAGCTGGCCCGCGGCGTCGCCGAAGGCTTCGTGTTCCAGGGCGAGCACATGGAGTATCGCGGCTCGCCCCGCGGCGGCCCCAGCGGCGACCTGCCGCCCAGCGCCTTCGTGGCCTTTCTCCAGAACCACGATCAGGTCGGCAACCGCGCCTTCGGCGATCGCATCACCTCAACCGCCAAGCCCGAAGCCGTTGAGGCCGCCCTCGCGGTGCTGCTGCTCCTGCCGCAGATCCCGATGTTGTTCATGGGCGAGGAATGGGCGAGCGCCCGGCCTTTCCCGTTCTTCTGCGATTTCGGCCCCGAACTGGGCGAAGCCGTCCGCAAGGGCCGCCGCGAGGAATTCGCCCGCTTCCCTGAATTCCAGGACGAAGCCTCCCGCGCCCGCATCCCGGACCCCACCGCCGAGGCGACCTTCCAGTCCGCCAAGCTCGACTGGGACGCCCTGTCCCAACCCGCCCACGCCGCCCGCCTCGCGCTGGTCCGCCGCTTGCTGAAGCTGCGTCACGACCACATCATCCCCCTCCTGCCCACCCTCAACCGCGGCGGAACCGGCCAGGCGATCGGCCCATCCACAGTCGCGGCGACATGGCAGGCGAACAACGGCCGCACCCTGCGCCTTCTCGCCAACCTCTCGGCCGAGCCGGTTGAAGTGAGCCTTCCCGAGGGCGAACCGCTGGTCATTCAGGGGGCGCTCTCAGACAAGGCGCTGGCACCATGGACGACGGCCTGGTGGATCGGCTGAGGCCGCGGGCGGGGCAGCCTCTTCACCGGATGGTCCAACGACTTGATCGCTCGGTGAAGTGGCGTCGGCTTCTGGCGGGTGAACAACTTCAGCGTGCATTGACAGTCACGCAAGTTTATCTTTAATCAATAACGATACGATCAGTTTTATTCGGAGACTTTGGTGGACCAGCCTAGTCACGGCGCCGCCGTGCTTCAGAATGCACGAACGTCCTCCCTCGCGGACCTGGGTAATGATGCGCAGCCCGCCACTGGGCTCTCTCAAACGATCTCGCGAGATGCACAACCTGGCTCACCGATCCGCGTAAGGGTGTTTTCTGATCTGGACCAAGCTCTGAGCCCTGCCGCGTTCTGGTCCCCGCAGCATCTCGTGGACTCGGCTTGGCGAGAGCATGGGCCATTCGCGTTTTGGCTGACGGAGGCTCTGGCGCCGGGCGTCTTTGTCGAGCTTGGGACGCACAATGGCTACTCGTTCCTGTCCGTCTGCCAGGCCGTACAGCGATTGGGTCTTTCCACGGCGTGCTACGCGGTGGATACGTGGCGCGGCGACGAGCATGCAGGTTTCTACGGCGAGGACGTGCATGCATGGCTCTCGACCACAGTGGAACAGAACTACTCTAGTTTTGCGCGGCTGCTGCGTTGCCGTTTCGATGAGGCGCTGGCGCATTTCGCAGACGGCAGCGTCGATCTGCTGCACATCGACGGTCGTCACACGTTCGATGACGTAGTCGAGGATTTCGAGTCGTGGCGGCCTAAGCTGTCGAGCCGCGCAATCGTGTTGTTCCACGACACCAACGTGCGGGAGAAAGATTTCGGTGTCTGGAAGCTCTGGCGGACCGTGTCGGAGCAGTATCCGTCGTTTGAATTCCTTCACGGGCATGGTCTGGGCGTGCTCGCTTGTGGGGCCGAATTTCACGAGCGGCTGCGCCCGTTGTTTCAGGCGGCTCCTGCCTCCGTCAGCGCAATCCGAGCGGCCTACGCCAATTTGGGCGGGGCCATCAGCCTTCGTTACAGCGTAGAAAATCTCGGACTCGGGTTGGCCGAAGCACGCGCTTGCTTGGCGGGCGAGGTGGCCAAAGTCGCTGCCGCACGTGACGAGACCGAAGAGCTGCGCCAAGCGCATCACACCACGATCGTCTTGCAAGAATCTGTTCAGGTCGCACTGGCCGCAGCCAGGGAAGAGGCTGAAACTCTCAGGACTGAGCATGCCGCCCGCTTGGCGAAAGAGGCAGCCGAAGCCGCTAACGCGCGGCAGATCGCCGATAACGCCCTCACAGAAGCGCGGGCGGAACAACATAGGCTGCTCGCCGATCAAGAAGCCCTGCGCTCGGCCATCGCGACGATGTCGTTGATCGCGACCGAGGCGCAGAATCGGCTTGCCGGGCTGGAACAGAGCACGTTCTGGAGGGCGAGCCGGCCTCTGCGAGACGCGGTTGATCGGATGCCTCACCCATGCGTCGGCTTCTGCGCCGAAGCGCCAAGGCCGTCTGGTGGCTGGCAACGCCGCAACACATGCTGGACCGCGTGCGCTTCCTCCGCGCTCATGGCCGATTGCGTCCGTCGTGGCGCCTGACGAACCAACCGGCAAGCTTTGTAGACGCGATTGGCGCGGGTAGCCGCGCGCCGGCTAAGGGGTCGTCAGCAGGTTTCCTGGCGTTTCATCCGTCTCCGTCAGACAACGGTCCCTATCGCACCGCAGATCAGGCTGGAACCTATACGCTGGAGGCGCGTGAAAGCGGATACACCTATGTGCCACCCCGTCGCCCGCACGATTTCGACGAGCGTCTCGGGGCGTTGAAGCGGCGGCCACGCTTTTCCATCGTGACGCCGACCTACGATACCACGCCCGACCTGCTCGGGCGCATGCTGACCTCGGCCATGTCGCAGTGGTATCCCGATTGGGTTCTGATCCTCGTGGACGACGCCAGCCCTGCGCCAGAGACACGTGAGACTCTGCGCCTGATCGACCATCCGCAGGTTCGCGTGCTTTTCCTCGATCAGAACCGCGGGATATCGGGCGCAACGAACGCAGCCATCGAGCAGGCTGAGGGCGATTATGTCGTATTTCTCGATCACGACGACGAGCTAACCGAAGATTGCCTATGGGAATTGGCTCTCCGGATCGAACAGGACGAACCCGACTTTCTCTTCAGCGACGAAGACAAGCTCGACGAGCAGGGCCGGTTCTGCCAGCCTTTCTTCAAGCCGGACTGGTCTCCGGACACGATGATGAGCACGATGTTCACCTGTCATGTGAGCTGCATTTCTCGCAGCTTACTGCAGGAAGTCGGTCCTCTTAATTCTGAGTTCGACGGCGCGCAGGACTGGGATCTGATCTTGCGCGTCACCGAGCGCGCGCGGCGCATCGCTCACGTGCCGAAGGTGCTCTACCACTGGCGCATCATCCCCGCCTCCGTGGCGGCTGACATCTCCGCAAAGCCTTATGCGGTGGCGGCCGGGCGTCGGTGTCGTGAGGCTGCGCTCCAGCGACGCGGCCTCACCGGCGGCCTGGACGCAGTCGAGCAGGTGTTCGGCTACTATCGAACGCGCTACGCAGTCCGTGGCGCGCCAACGATATCGATCATCATACCAAGCCGAAACAATGGCGTCGTCCTGAAGCGTTGCGTTGAATCAATCAAGGCCGTCAGCAGCTGGCTGAACTTTGAGATCATCATTCTCGACAACGGATCAGACCACGCAGCCACCCTAGCGATACTGCACATGTTGGGCGCACGAGAGGGCGTTCGCATCATACGCCATGACGCTCCCTTCAACTATTCAGAGTTGAACAACATCGGGGCCCGAGCAGCCCAAGGCGAGATCTTGTTGTTCTTGAATGACGATACCGAGTTGCTCACTGCAGACGGTCTGGAACGGATGGCCGGATATGCCCAACTGGCCCACGTGGCGGCTGTCGGCGCCAAGCTGCTTTACCCGAATACGAAGCGTGTTCAGCATGTCGGCGTCGTCAATCTCGCCGCCGGACCCAACCATGCTTTCCTGCAAGCCGGAGCCGATGACCCCGGCTACTTCATGCGCAATCTGCTGGAGCACAACTGGTCAGCCGTGACAGGCGCATGCCTGATGATTGCGCGTGACAAATTCGAGGCCGTGAGCGGCTTCGATGAGAGTTTTCCGGTCGCCTACAACGACGTGGAGTTCTGCTTCCGTCTTCTGAAGCAGCGGTTTTTCCACGTCGTTTGCCCGTCCGTGCTGTTCTTGCATCACGAGTCGCTCAGCCGTGGGCTGGATCACGCGACCCCGGAACGGCGGGCCCGCCTCGACGAGGATCGCTACCGCCTCTACGCCGAGCACCCTGACATGTACATGCAAGACCCGTTTCACAATCCAAATCTGCACCCGGACGATGTGCATTTCGGCGTGCCGGCATGAGCGGGGAACAGATGCTTGAGAAGAGCGCGGGCAGCTTGGAAGCCGCCCCGCTGGCGTGGCCTGAGCGACTGCGGAATTTGGCCCCGTTGATCGCGGAGGCCGACCTTGTTTCGTTCGACTTTTTCGACACGTTGTTTGTGCGGCCGCTCGTCGACCCCGAGGATGCGTTCGACGTTCTGTGTGAAACACGAGGCATCGAGGCGTTTCGCGCCCGGCGTCGCGCGGCACAATCGCGCGCATTTCAGGTGATGATCCAAAACCGCCGCGGCGAGATCGACATCGACGGCATCTACGAATGTTTTGACGATCTGCCAAATCCCGATGCGGTGCGCAACGCTGAGTTCGACCTGGAACATGCAGTAACACTGCCCAATCCCGAGATGGTGGCTGTGTTTCTTGCCGCCATCAAGATGGGCAAGACGGTCGTCGTCACGTCGGACATGTATCTGCCGAGACATTGGTTTTCTGCTCTGATGCAGCGCCACGGATTGCCGGACGTTCCGCTCTTCATTTCGGCCGATCGCAATGCGACCAAGCGCGATCAGGGAGAATTATTCGGAATTCTGTCCGCCGAAACTGATGTGCCGAACCATCGAATACTGCACATCGGAGACAATGCTGAGTCCGACGTCGCTAAGGCGCGCGACCGCGGCATTGTCGCGTTCCACTATGACGAGCCGCGCTTACCGCCGCGACGCAAAGGCATCTCGCCCGCCGCCTCACTCGCGCGGGGACTAATTCGCGCCCATCAGTCAGAGGTGCCGCCCGGCAGCCTTCACGAACTGGGTTTCATGAAAGGTGGTCCCGCGGCCTTGGGTTTCCTAGACTGGATCAGCGAGGAGGCGCGGCAGGACGGGATAGACCACCTCCTCTTCGTCTCTCGGGATGGCTATGTGCTGAACGCCCTGGCGAGGCGCCAGCCCGAGCGCCTGCCGCCGTTTTCTTATTTGCTGGGCTCGCGCGTCGCCTTCGCGTTGGCGGCGACCTCCACGGCCAACTTCGACACATGCCTGCCGTTTTTAGTCTCGGGTTCGGACGGCCTGACGCCTGCGGAGGTGCTCGCACGCATTGGCGTAACCGCCCCAGCCGAGCGGGTGTTGCAGGCGCTCGGGCTTGGAGAGGACGTGTCGTTGCGCTCCGACGCCATCGAACCGATGCTGGGACTGCTCCAAGCCTTGCGTTGGGATATTCTGAAAGTGTGCCGTCGC
Organism: Alsobacter sp. P4_H11; assembly: GCF_056400925.1. Classification (NCBI taxonomy): domain Bacteria; kingdom Pseudomonadati; phylum Pseudomonadota; class Alphaproteobacteria; order Hyphomicrobiales; family Alsobacteraceae; genus Alsobacter; species Alsobacter sp. P4_H11. Next base: position 7,532 of record NZ_JBFUKI010000002.1, on the reverse strand, counting down.
AATCGGCGCGGCCTCTTCCGGCATCTGCTGCAACTCGGTGTAAAGCCGGGGCAGCATGTCGCGATGGTCGATGTCGGCTGGAACGGCACAACCCAGCAGACCTTCGTCGAAGCGCTTCAGGATCTGATGCCGCTCACGGTGACAGGTTACTACTTTTGCCTCAACGACAGCGAAGATAGTCGTCGCCGGAGCGCCTCCATGTCGATGAAGGCCATGGTGAACGCCCAGAGCGTCCCGGCCGACATGCTTGGCGCGATCTATGCGAACAGGGTGGCGGTGGAGCTGTTTTTCTCTGCCCCGCATGACGCGGTGATCGGCTATGCGGACGGGCCTGGTGGCGTTGTCGCCGTTCAGGATCCCGGGCGCGCCGCGGCGGGCAACCCCGCCGCGGTCGCCCGCCAGTTGGAGCGCGGCATCCAAGATTTCGCCGAAAGCTACCGCCAGTGGCAGGATCGCTTGCAGTTGCGGCGGCCTGATCCGCTCGGATTAGCCATGCCTCTGCTGGAATTCGTAGCCGATGGTGGCTGGGCCGATCATCCGGAGTTGCGGTCGGTCAAAAACTTCGACGCGTGGGCCAGCTCCAGCAATCGTGACATGTGGTTGTCCGACTACGCCGGCCGTGGCTGGAAAGTAGCGCCCTGACGAGCCTTTGGCCGCACCGTGCAGCCGGAGGCAAGAAGGGCGCGCTGGCGGTTGAAGGGCGCCCTAGCCGAGCCAGGGTCCGCAATCTCCGCCCGAGCGCCGCAGCCCACCTAACCTTGAGGGGGGGAGGGCTCGCCCCTTGGCCCGGCCTCCATCCGAAACTACGGCGTCGGGCACTTGAACGGCGGAAACGTGCTTGCCGTGCCGGCGTTCATCGCCATCACGGTGAGGATGTTGGCCATGGCGAACTCCTCGGGCGAGCGGGGGCACACGTCGGCCGGGGCCGTGCAGCCCGAGGCCAGGAAAGCGCGGTGGCGGTCGAGGAAGTCCTGGCTCAGGCCGGTCTGGCCGCGTCGCGCCAGCGCGTCCGTCCAGGCCTTGGTGTAGCGGGCGCACTTCACCTCGGTCCAGCTCGGCTCGGCGGCCCCCTGCGCGAGCGACGGATCAGCGGCGACGAGCAGCGACGCGAGGGCGAGCAGGAGACGGCGCATCGGAACGGTCACGCAGCCTCAGGCGCCCTTGGCGGCCTTCAGCTCCGCCACGGACGGGTGCCCATACTGCTTCAGCGCCGCGTCCACGCCTTCCATGATCACGTCGTGGATCTTGCGGTCCGTCACATACGCGATTTCGCGCAGCTTCAGGTACACGGGCTTGGGCAGGTAGATGCTCGTGTGGATCACGTCCGGGCGCTCCTTGCGGCCAGCCGGGGCGGCCGGCGCGGTTGCGGCCGGCGCATTCGCCTTGGCGAGCTTCAACTCGCCCAGAACCGAGGGACGCTTGCTCACGCGCGGTGTTCCTTGTTGGCGGGTTTCGCCCGCATCTTGCCGTCGACCCAGCTCCAGAGCAGGCGGATCTCATCCGCGGCCTTGCCCTTGCCGGCATATTCGGTGACGCCCATGCCGGTCGCCATGGCGTCCTGGTGATCGGCGCGCAACGCCAGCGGCGGGTCGGCCAGCACGCCGAATTCGGCGAGCCCGCGCGCCGCCTCGGAGGCGCGGGTGCCGCGGCCGGGCGGGCACTGGTTCAGCACGAAGGCGAAGTTCTCGCGCATGCCGAGCCGCATCAGCGATTCCAGCGTCGGCAGCGTGGCCTGCAGGTCGAGCCGCGACGGGCGCGCCGGCACGAGGCAGAGCGTGGCGGCTTTCATCGCGAGATTGCCGCCGGTGTTCTCCACCCCGGCGGTGTCGAGGATCGCCAGCGTGAAGCCGCGGCCCTTCAGGGCCTCGAGCACCTCGGGAAGGCGAGGCAGGTATTCGGGGCCGACCTGGTCCACCGCGACGCTCTCGCTGCCGCGGGCGCCGCCCCAGTTCGCCAGCGAGCCCTGGGCGTCGAGGTCCAGCGCGACGACGCTCTCGCCCGCCGCCGCGGCCGCCACCGCGAGCGAGGCCGCGATGGTGGTTTTGCCCGTGCCGCCCTTTTGGGTGACCAGCGTGATGGTACGCACCGAACGCCTCCTGATTCGCCCCCAATCTACAGCGCGGCGGCGCCGCGGCGCCACACACGGGAGGGAGCGGGATCAATCGGATTCGGCGCTGTGGCGCAAAGGACTCAGTGGCGGGAGCGGCGCGCCCCCGCCGGGCTCAGCCCTTTTTGCCCTTGCCCTTGTGCGGGCGCTTCGGCCCGTCGGGCCGGCGCTGGTCCGGAACGCCTTTCACGGAAGCCTTGAAGCCGGGCTTGAAGCCCGCCTTGGCGGCCGGCTTGGCGCCCGTCTTGGGCTTGAAGCCCGTCTTTGGCTTGAAGCCTGGGGCCTCGTCCGCAGGGCCTTCGGCGCGCTTGCTCTTGAACGGCTTCTTCTCGGGCCGCCGCTCGGCGTCCTGCGGCCGGTCGGCGCGCTCGAAAGCGCGTTCCGGGCGCTCTGACCGTGCGGGCCGCTCAGGCCTGGCTTCTCGCTCCGGTCGCGCCGGGCGTTCGAAATCATCCGGGGCGGCCGCGCGAACCGGGCGCTCCGCCCGGGCCGGCCGCTCGGCGCGCTCGGGACGCTCGGGACGATCGCCACGCTCGGGACGGAACTCGGCCGGCGCGTCGCGCAGATGCGGCGGCGGACGGTTGCGCCGCGGGGCGCCGCCGCCCATGGCCGGGGCCTCGGTGCGCTCGATGCGGATGTCCTCGCCCTTGCCGCCCTTGCCAAGGGCCGCCTGGGCGAAGCGCTCTGCCGCCTCCTCGGTGATCTCGAACTTGGTCTCGCGGTCGAAGATCTTGATCGACCCGACCTCTTTCTTGGTCACGTGGCCGCGGCGGCAGATGATGGGCAGCAGCCAGCGCGGGTCGGCGTTGTTCTGCCGGCCGATGCTGAGGCGGAACCACACCATGGGGCCGCCCGGGCTGCGGTCCGCCGCGATCGGGTCGTAGGTGGAGCGGGGCTCGCGGTCGTCGCGCGTCCGCGCCGGACGGGGCTCGCGGGCGTCGCGCGGATCGCGCTCGCGCTGCGGGCCCGGATCATAGAGCTCCTCGGGCTCGGGCAGCCGCGAGCGGGTGGCCCGCACGAAGGCGGCCGCGATGTCCTCGGGCGTGCGCTTCTCCAGCAGCAGGCGCACGGTGGCGAGGTCCTCCTCCGAGCTCTCCTCGTCGAAGATCGGGTCCTGCACCAGCCGCTCCTGGTCGCGCTTGCGCACGTCCTCGGCGGAGGGCGGTCCGAGCCATTGTGCGTCGAGGCCCGCCTGGGCGAGCAGCCCCTCGGCGCGGCGGCGGCGGTTGAACGGCACGATGATGACGCACACGCCCTTGCGGCCGGCGCGGCCCGTGCGGCCGCTGCGGTGCAGCAGCGCGTCGCGCCCGCGCGGCAGTTCGGCGTGGATCACGAGGTCGAGGCCGGGAAGGTCGATGCCGCGGGCCGCCACGTCGGTCGCCACGCACACCCGGGCGCGGCCGTCGCGCAGCGCCTGCAGGGCGTGGTTGCGCTCGTTCTGGCCCATCTCGCCCGACAGCGCCACGGCCGAGAAGCCCCGCTCCAGCAGGCTGCCGTGCAGCTTCCGCACGGCCTCGCGGGTGTGGCAGAACACCAGCGCGCCGGGGCTGTCGAAATAGCGCAGCACGTTGACGATGGCGTGCTCCACCTCGCTGGGCGCGCAGCGCACGGCCTTGTAGTCGATGTCCCCATGCGGCTGCGAGCGGTCCACCGTGTCGATGCGCAACGCGTCGCGCTGGAACCGCTGCGCCAGCGCGGCGATCTCCCGCGCGATGGTGGCCGAGAACAGCAAGGTCCGCCGCTCCGCCGGCGCGGCGTCCAGAATGAACTCCAGATCCTCCCGAAACCCGAGGTCCAGCATTTCGTCGGCTTCGTCGAGCACGACGGCGCGGAACGCGCTCGGGTCCAGGCGGCCGCGCTCCAGGTGGTCGCGCAGGCGCCCGGGCGTGCCCACCACGATATGCGCGCCGTCCGCCAGCGCCCGCGCCTCGCGGCGCACGTCCATGCCACCGACGCACGCGGTCACGCGCGCGCCCGTGTGCGCGTAGAGCCACGCGAGTTCGCGCTGCACCTGCAGGGCGAGCTCGCGCGTCGGCGCGATCACGAGCGCCAGCGGCTCGGCGGCGCGCCCGAAGCGCTCCTCCGCGCCCAGCAGCGTGGGGGCGAGCGCCAGCCCGAACGCGACCGTCTTGCCCGAGCCCGTCTGCGCGGACACGAGCAGGTCGCGCTCCTCCGCGCCCGGCTGCAGCACGGCCTCCTGCACGGGCGTGGGCTCGGCGTAGCCGCGCTCCTCGAGCGCGCGCGCAACGCTGGAATTCGTCAATGGAAAAGGCATGTGCGTCCGGAAGACAGGGCGGGCAGGGGGTCCTTCGGCCATCCGTCTCGTCGGGCTGTAAGGACCTCAACGCGCAAACGCGCGGATCTGAACGCAGGGCTAGACCTCCGGGGCCCCGCCGTCAACCGCGGCGGGACCCTGGAGCCGCGCCGGCCTCCGCGCGCCGCGCCGCAAGATCGTCATCAAAGGCGCCCGAAGGGGGTTGCGCATGCCGATCCGAGCCGCTATTCAGACGCCCGTGACGGACGGCCACGCCGCTCCATCACCCCGCGCCCGTAGCTCAGCTGGATAGAGCATCAGACTACGAATCTGAGGGTCGGACGTTCGAATCGTTCCGGGCGCGCCATTTTTGGCCATGGTTGGGCAGTGCCCGCTGGCCGCTGCGTTTTCAACCATATGCAGCCTCCGGTGTCGTTCGTTGAGCGACGCAGGCGCTCGGCCGTGAGCCGCAGCCCTCGTTAGCCCCAGTTGTGCGGGTGACCCACGCCTCCCTTGAAGCCGAGCGCCCCCGGTCCGGCATTCGCTCGCCGCTGACGGCAACTAGGCGGGGCGCCTCGCCAAATATGGTCGCACCTGTTGACGATACGCACATGTGCAAAAAGCGTAAGCATCGATCTCGCCTCAGGCGAGAAAAACATGTAATCGCAACCATAATACGCAGACACGATCGTTGAAACAGAATACAACTCACCGCAACCGGCGATTTATTGTGCTTATTGCGGGGCTGCATTACCTGTGGCTCGGGTGTTTTTTCGAATTTCGATCGCGTTAAGCGCAAAGCATTTCAAGGAGCATGGCCATGGTCAGCACTGTTTCGTCGCGAGCCAACCCGATGCTGCCAGTTGGCGCATCCTCCCCGCTCGCTTCATCCGGCCTCGCGGCAACGTCCGGCAACGATTCGATTGTGGGTACGGACGGAAACGACACGCTCGTGGGCGGAGCCGGCGACGACACGCTGGCAGGTGGATCGGGCGACGACACCTATGTGTGGAGCCGCGGTGACGGGAATGACGTCATCGACGAAGCCTACTGGTGGAGCGGAGCGGCCGACAAGCTGATCCTCACGGGGGTCACGGCCGCGCAGGTGAGCTTCAGGCGGGTCGGGAGCGACGTTGTCCTTGTGATCGCGCCCAGTGTTCCCGGGGCCGCGGACGGCGGCAGCGTGCGGCTCCTGGGCTACGACCCGGACGGAGACAAAGGTGTCGACAGCATCGTTCTGACGGACGCTACCTGGACTGCGAACCAGTTGCGCGCCAAGGTTCTGGCGGTTGCGACAACCACAGGCGCCGATTACATCCTAGGGTTCGACGGCGGAAGCAGCGACACGCTCGTGGGCGGAGCCGGCGATGACACGCTGGCAGGTGGATCGGGCGACGACACCTATGTGTGGAGCCGCGGTGACGGGAATGACGTCATCGACGAAGCCTATTGGTGGAGCGGAGCGGCCGACAAGCTGATCCTCACGGGGGTCACGGCCGCGCAGGTGAGCTTCAGGCGGGTGGGGAGCGATGTTGTCCTTGTGATCGCGCCCAGTGTTCCCGGGGCCGCGGACGGCGGCAGCGTGCGGCTCCTGGGCTACGACCCGGACGGCGACAAAGGTGTCGACAGCATCGTTCTGACGGATGCTACCTGGACTGCAAACCAGTTGCGCGCCAAGGTTCTGGCGGCTGCGACAACCACAGGCGCCGATTACATCTTGGGGTTTGACGGCGGAAGCAGCGACACGCTCGTGGGCGGAGCCGGCGACGACACGCTGGCAGGTGGATCGGGCGACGACACGTATGTGTGGAAGCGCGGTGACGGGAATGACGTCATCGACGAAGCCTACTGGTGGAGCGGAGCGGCCGACAAGCTGATCCTCACGGGGGTCACGGCCGCGCAGGTGAGCTTCAGGCGGGTGGGGAGCGACGTTATTCTCGTGATCGCGCCCAGTGTTCCCGGGGCCGCGGACGGCGGCAGCGTGCGGCTCCTGGGCTACGACCCGGACGGCGACAAAGGCGTCGACCGCGTCGTTCTCGCCGATACGACATGGACGGCAACGCAGGTTCGCGCCAAGGCGAATGCATCCCGAATGCCTGGGGATGACAGCATCGTGGGTTCCGCCAGCAATAACACGCTCGCCGGCGGCGCGGGCAATGACACGCTCGTGGGCGGCGATGGCGACGACGCCTATGTGTGGAAGCGCGGCGACGGCAACGACGTCGTTGACGAAACCAACACGTTTGGAGGCGTTGCCGACAAGCTGATCCTGACGGGCGTCTCGGCCGCGCAGGTCAGCTTCCGCCGCATCGGACAGGATGTCGTCCTGGTGATCGCTCCGACCGCGCCGGGCGGCGCGGATGGCGGCAGCGTGACGCTGCTGGGCTATGATCCCAGCTATGAAAAGGGCGTCGAGAACGTTGTCCTCACGGACGCGACATGGACGGCCGATCAGCTCCGCGCCAAGGTCCTGGCCGCGGCGGCGACCTCGGGCAATGACTGGATAAACGGCTTCGACGGCAACGACACGCTCTCGGGCGGCCTTGGGGCCGACACGCTCGCGGGCGGCTATGGCGACGACACCTATGTGTGGAAGCGCGGCGACGGCAACGACGTCATTGATGAAACCCACCCGTTGGGGGGCGTGTCCGATAAGCTGATCTTGACGGGCGTCTCGGCCGCGCAGGTCAGCTTCCGCCGCATCGGACAGGATGTCATCCTGGTGATCGCTCCGACCGCGCCGGGCGGCGCGGATGGCGGAATCGTGACGCTGTTGGGCTATGATCCTTACTATGAGAAAGGCGTCGACAGCATCGTCCTCACGGACGCGACATGGACGGGGGATCAGGTGCGCGCCAAGGTCCTGGCCGCGGCCGCGACCACGGGAAATGACTGGATCAACGGCTTCGACGGCAACGACACGCTCTCGGGCGGCCTTGGGGCCGACACGCTCGCGGGCGGCTATGGCGACGACACCTATGTGTGGAAGCGCGGCGACGGCAACGACGTCATTGATGAAACCCACCCGTTGGGGGGCGTGTCCGATAAGCTGATCTTGACGGGCGTCTCGGCCGCGCAGGTCAGCTTCCGCCGCATCGGACAGGATGTCATCCTGGTGATCGCTCCGAGCGCGCCGGGCGGCGCGGATGGCGGAATCGTGACGCTGTTGGG